>NZ_JBVBEF010000025.1:0-87149 GCF_055456055.1 Bradyrhizobium sp. LeoB3 | reverse complement strand
GCGCCGCGGAGCCCCGCGATGTCGAGGCAACCTGGCGAAAGGTCGGAGAACTCCTCGATCTCTTCTCACCCGAGGAGTGCGCCAACTATCTCAAAAACTCAGGATATGTTTCCGTATAAAAACATCACGCTCTAGCCTACCCTGCCATTCATCTCGTGATGGCTGAGATGACGCTGGTGGCGCGCATGCCGTTCAATGAACGCGTGTCGCGCAGGCGGCCAATCGTTGCGCCAGTTGCCGTCGGTATAGGGATTGCCCGGCCCGATATTCTGGCAATTGGCATCGGGATAGAACTGCGCGCAGTAGCCGGGATCTTCGATCACCGCCTGTGCCGATGCCGGGCTTGCGAAAGCCGCCGCGATGACGCCAGCGGCGCCGATCAGTGCGTATTTCATTCTGGTCTCCTGGACGATGCAGAATCACACTCAGTCGAGATGGTGAGCCGCAGCGCCGGCGCCAATCATGGATCGCGCCGCCTTTCCTGACCGTGATAGTCCGCGACTTGCAACGATCACCGAAGTGACATCGAATAATGTGGCTCATTCACAAGAGCGGGAAAACTTCGCCGGGCAGATCTTGCCCATCCGCCGTCGAAACGTCCTGACGATCGCGCCTATCCCCTTGAAATAGCTCGCGCACATAATGGCACAGGCTTTGCGTGCCGCTTCTGCAGTCACCAATGAGGTGCGGCGTGCAGATATCGCCAACAATCTCCTCCTATAGCTTTGTGACCGCGAGCACGAAGAACACTGCCGCGAAGGACGTCTCAAGCGCCGACGATCAAACCTCCACCCAACCCGCGCGAGAAACCTCCCTCGGCAACGATATCGAGCAGGAGTTCCTCAAATACGCGCACATGAACCCGATCGACCGGATGCGCGCGAACATCCTGAAGAGCATGAACCTGACCGAGCAGGACCTGCAAAGCATGACGCCGCAACAGCGCCAGGCGATTGAGCAGAAGATCAAGGACCTCATCGAGCAGCAACTCCACAAGAATGCGGACAAGAAGGGTCAGCTCGTCGACGTGTCGGCGTAAGGGGCCACAACTTCATCCGTCATCCGGGCGTGCGCAGCGCGAGCCCGGAATCCATCATGCCGCCGGCGCAGGCGGATGAGAGGGTGGAAAGTGACGCAAAGCTCGGGCGGAACGCGCCGCGAGAACGTGAATTCGCATCTTCTCACCAACTCCACCGTCATGCCCGCGAAGGCGGGCATCCAGTATCCGGCAGCCTCTCGGCTCAAGCACTGCCGTCGCTGGAATACTGGATCGTCCGGTCAAGCCGGACGATGACAGCGGAGAGCTGTTTGAAATTTGAATCCGATCTCTCCCCCGTCGTCCCGGGCTTGACCCCGGACCCATAACCACAGGACTTTGTCGTGTGCTCCGCTGCAACCGCTTGCTTGCGCCACAGCAACTCCCTGTGGTTATGGGTCCCCGCTTTTCGCGGCGACGACAGCGAGAGAGCAGCGCGCTCGAACCCACCCTACCCCATCACGCGAACGTGGCCTTCACCTTGCCCAGTCCGGCGAGCTCCATCACGACGCTGTCGCCGGCATTGAGCCATATCGTCCTCACCAGGCTGCCCGTCAGCACCACCTGTCCCGCATGCAAGCCCTTGCCTTCGGCGGCAAGATGGTTGGCAAGCCAGGCGAGTGCGTTATGGGGATGACCGAGCACGTCGGCGCCGGTGCCGCTCGCCACCTCCTCGCCATTGATGAGGGCGCGGCCCTTGACGTCGTGCAGATCGGGCGCGGTGATGCGCGGCACCGCTGTGCCCAGCACGCAACCGGCGGCGAAGAAGTCGTCTGCGATCAGCGTCGGCGCGCCCATCGCCTCCCATTTCGCATAGCGGTCGTCGACGATCTCGATCGCGGGACGATACTCCGCGACCGCCTCCGCCACCCATTCGGCGGTGAACGGCGCCTCGCCCGGCGCCAGATCGCGCGCCAGCTTCACCGCGATCTCGCATTCGACGCCGACGCGGACATAGTCGGCCATCTTGAGCTCGGCGCCGCTCTCATGCACGCCCTTCTCGAACACGCCGCCGCCGCAAGGATGGTCGATGCCGAGATAGTCCTGCATCACGGCACTGGTGCAGCCGATCTTGTAGCCGACGAGCGCGCCGACCTTCGGCAGCAACAGGTCATGCACCGCACGCTGGACCTGATAGCCCTCCTCCTCATCGGCCGGCACCAGATCCACCGGCAGCGCCGCCAGCGGCGCGCGGTTACGGCGAGCGGTGGCGATGGCCTTTGCGGCCGCTGCGGTCCTGTCCATGGCCACCTCCCGGATTGCGTTGTCGAGATGGCAATTCAGCACCACGGCGCGCGCTTGACAAGCGCGTCACATACGCGCTCACGCCTTGACAAGGCCGAGCCTGATCAGGCTTTCGGCGGTCGCAAGGATCGTCTCGTCGTCGCGGCGCGGCGTCCAACCGAGCTTTTCGCGGGCCTTCGCGCTGGTGGAGCGGCGGACCTTGCCGAGCATCGGCACGGCATAGCGCAGCACCGGAACGCCCATTGCGGCCAACCGCACCACCCAGTCCGGCGCCTGGAAGCGCGGCACCCGCCGGGCGGCGGAACCGAGCTCGCGCCGCAGGAGGTTTGCGATGTCGAGCATCGACATCGGATCTCCGGCAACCGCGATGAAGCGTTCGCCGCGCGCCGCCGGCGAGGTCATCGCGCGCAGATGCAGCTCCGCCACGTCGCGCACGTCGACCACGGCGAAATGGATTCGCGGCACCGCCGGCATCGCGCCATTGAGCAGCATCTTGATGATGTCGATCGAGCCGGAGAAATCCGGTCCCAGGACCGGACCGAACACGCCGACGGGATTGATGACGGAAAGCTCCAGTCCGTCGCCCTCTTTCGCAATGAAATCCCAGGCCGCGCGCTCAGCGAGCGTCTTCGATTTGACATAGGCGAACACGTCGTCGCCATCGAGATTGGTCCAGCTCGTCTCGTCGAACGGCTGCGGCTGCAGCGGGTGGCCGTAGCCGATCGCCCCCATCGACGACGTGACCACGACACGCTTGACGCCGGCATCGCGCGCAGCGCGGAGCACCCGCAGCGTTCCATCGCGTGCGGGAATGATCATCTCGTTCTCGTCCCTGGGCACACTGCTGCTGAGCGGAGAGGCGACATGCAGCACGTAGTCGCAGCCGGCCATCGCCTCGCGCCAGCCGGCCTCCTGCGTGAGATCGGCAGTGAAGAACGATACGCTCTCGGGCGATGGCGCATTGCCCTGGTGCAGCATCGCCAGCACATCCTTGCTGCGCTCCGGCCGGCGTACCGTGGTGCGCACCTGATGCCCCGCGACCAGCAACTGCAGGATGGTGTGAACCCCGATGAAACCCGATCCACCCGTAACCAAAACGGTGCTCATCCGACAAAGCCTTTCCTGAATCCTCGGCCTCGGCGCGGAAATTCGTTTCGCCGGCCTGCAACATCCGCATCTGGGCCACTATCTGCAGCGGGACAAGTAGGATGAAATTCGAGACCGGTATGGAAAACAATACCACCTCGCCCTGCGATTCCGCCGAATGCGCAGGTTGCGCGCCCGACCCGGCACTGCTCGGCGATTTCAAGCACGCCATTCACGCACTCGGCGGCAAATGGAAACTCGAGATTCTTTTTTCGCTGATGAACGGGGCGATCCGCTTCGGCGCCCTGCGCCGCTCGCTTGACGGCATCACCCAGCACATGCTGACCGCGCAACTGCGCGAGCTCGAACGCGACGGCCTGGTTCTTCGCACCGTGCTTGCCGAAAAGCCGCTGCGGGTGGAATACGAATTGACCGACGCCGCTTATGGACTCTTGCCAGCATTCCGCGAATTGCTCACGTGGTCAAAGACCTATGGCGCACGCGGCCATGCAGCCGCGCGCGAAGCGACACTCGACGCCGAACTCACCTGAATGTCGCTTCGCAGCTTTACGCTATTTCGCCATTCCGAGCGCCCGCCGGATCGCGATCTCGACCGGCGAATAGGCGCCGTCGGGACGCGCGAGCTGGTAGGGCTCCCTTAATGGCAGCGCGGGCTGTGCCATGAAGCGCGGCGCGCTGCCCTGGTGCCGTTGAGCGGCGTGAATCAGGAAGGGATGGCAGAGATAGACCGTGCCGGCCGCGCCGGTCGCGAGCGCAATCGGACAGTCGGCGCCGATCTCGTCCAGCACCATGCGGGCACGGCCGGCCTCGCCTGCGGGTGCGAGATAGCGAGCCATCGGCTGGTGCGAGCCGACCCTGATGCGTGTCGGCGCATCCTGTTCGCCGACATCGGAGAACAGGAACAGCATCAGCAATGCACGCCCGCGCGAGGTGACATTGACGCGCCAGGCCGAGAAATCCTGCCGCTCATTCGGATCGCAATCCTCACCGGGAAAGCTGAGGTCGACGTGCCATCCGGCGTCGCCGGGATCGTCCGGATGCGGAAAGCGTACCGGAAAGGTGCCGATGTCCTGTCGCGGCCACCAACGGCCTCTCCCGACGATCTGGTCGATCGCCCTATGCAGGACCGGCGTGTTGATCGCCTGCCGGAACGGTGGCTGGCCATAGAAGCCCAGTCGGACCACCGGGCGCGTCCATGTTGCGGGCGCGTGCTCGCTGCATGGCAAGTCACGCCACAGGATGGCGCGCGCTTCCGCGGCAAGCTCGCCCGGAAAAGCGTCGTCGATCCTGACAAAGCCGTGCTCGATGAATTGGGCAATTTGCGCGTCGGTGAGCGAACGCGCGCGTTCGTGGTCGGTCATGATGATGATCTCTCAAGCTGGCGCCAGACATTGTTGCGCTGCGTCATGCAGCGGCGGTCCGGCTCAATCGGTCCAATGGGATGCCGCAGGCAGCGGCGGCTGGGGTCAGCGACCCAGCAAAAAGACCGACGCGAAGTTGAGAATGGATGTCATCATGGCGGCGCGAAACTACCTCCGCCGGATGGCGGTTTCAATGGCACCGCCGCGAGCCCAACCCTATTCGTCGCGATAGACTTTTTCGCGCTTCTCGTGACGTTCCTGGGCCTCGACCGAGAGCGTTGCGATCGGACGAGCCTCGAGCCGCTTGAGGGAGATCGGCTCGCCGGTCTCCTCGCAATAGCCGTAGGTGTTGTCCTCGATGCGCTGCAGTGCGGCATCGATCTTGGAGATCAGCTTGCGCTGGCGGTCGCGAGCGCGCAGCTCGATCGCACGGTCGGTCTCGGAGGAAGCACGGTCGGCAAGGTCGGGGTGATTGACGTTCTCTTCCTGCAAGGTCTGCAGCGTGAGCTTCGATTCGCGGAGGATCTCATCCTTCCAGGCCAGCAGCTTGGCGCGGAAATAGTCGCGCTGACGCTCGTTCATGAAAGGCTCTTTTTCAGAAGGCCGGTAGTTCTTCAGCTTTTCCAAAGGCAGTCCATGTCCCTGTCAGGCGGACGAAAATGGGTCATCCGCGCGGCGCCTTATATAGCTACCTCATGTGACAGACAATATCGGTGCAACTGCTACGAATGGCCATTTCCACCCCCTTACACAGGCAAGTTGGCCCCGTTCCGCCGGGACCAGTCAGTGCGCTCGTCCGGCACCAGCATCCCCGCGCATGAAGGGGCCGGATCAGTCCTTTTTGCCCGGCCTGGGGAATTAAATCCGCGCTGACCGGACCGAACGAATTGCTATCAAGGCAACCGCCCTTAGGCCTGCCCGGCCTTGGCGAGCTCGACTTCGACGCGAAGCTCGATCTCGGACAGGACCGCATCGAGGCCGGGATGGCCGGAGGAGGATTTCAGGCTGGCGGCGGCATCGCGCAGGCGCGCCACGGTGGTCGCTTGCAGATTGCCGGCCAGAAGGCCGATCTTGAGCTCATCGAGCACATCGAGCGCGCCGCGGCCCCGCGCGACCGAGCGTTTGCGGCGTTCTATGGGGTCCTCGACGCCCTGAAGCGCAAGCAGCGCATCGATATTGCCGGCAGCCTTCGGCGCGGCGCCGGAGCGAACCTCGCCCGCCTCCGTCGAGGGTTCCGGCAGCGCGAAGCTGCTCGAACTGTTCCGCCGCGTGCTGCTCGCGGGCGTTCCAAGCGTGGTGCCGTTCGGTCCTGAGATGCGCATCGTCGATGATCCCGCGGGCGTGCTGGGCGGAACTTTCGCCCCCTTATGGTTAAGGGACCGTAAACGACCCGGCAAAATCTGCCGCCGGCCGGCAGTTTCGACTCCGCCGGAAAACGGAGCGCGAATGGCGATCGCGCAATTTCACTAAAGATATCAGTTGTTTGATGACATCACCCCGCCATGGCACAGCCCTCGCATAGTGAAGGGCGGATCGCCGCTATGGGAGTGGCGTGCCGGTCCGATGGAAGACCTCGAGGGGAGCAAAGGGATGCCCGGCATCCGTTCGGCACACTATTTCGCAGCCGCCTGCGCCGCGTGGCTCGCGCTCGCGCTGACCGCTTTGCCGGCCGGAGCGACGTCGCGGATCAAGGACCTCGCCAATATCGAAGGCGTGCGGCAGAACCAGTTGATCGGCTACGGCCTCGTGGTCGGCCTCAACGGCACCGGCGATACGCTCAACAACATCCCCTTCACCAAGCAATCGCTGCAGGCGATGCTGGAACGGATGGGTGTCAACATCCGCGGCGCCACCATCCGCACCGGCAACGTCGCCGCCGTAATGGTCACCGGCAATCTGCCGGCCTTCGGCACGCAGGGCACGCGGATGGACGTCACGGTCTCCGCGCTCGGCGACGCCAAGGACCTGCGTGGCGGCACCCTGCTCGTCACCCCCCTGCTCGGCGCCGACGGCAATGTCTATGCGGTCGCGCAGGGCACGCTCGCGATCTCCGGCTTCCAGGCCGAAGGCGAAGCCGCCAAGGTCGTGCGCGGCGTCCCGACCGTCGGCCGCATCGCCAACGGCGCGATCATCGAGCGCGAGATCGAGTTCACGCTCAATCGCCTGCCCAATGTCCGCCTCGCGCTGCGCAATGCCGACTTCACCACCGCCAAGCGCATTGCGGCGGCGGTGAATGATTTCCTCGGGGTCAAGACCGCCGAGCCGATCGATCCCTCAACCGTGCAGCTCAACATCCCGGCAGAGTTCAAGGGCAACGTCGTCGCCTTCCTGACCGAGATCGAGCAGTTGCAGGTCGATCCGGATCTTGCGGCGAAGATCGTGATCGATGAGCGCTCCGGCATCATCGTGATGGGCCGCGACGTTCGCGTCGCCACCGTGGCGGTCGCGCAAGGCAATCTCACGGTGTCGATCTCCGAGAGCCCGCAAGTGAGCCAGCCCAATCCGCTGTCGCGGGGACGCACGGTGGTGACGCCGCGCTCGAATGTACAGGTTACCGAAGACGGCAAGAAATTCGCCGTGGTGAAAGACGGCGTCTCGCTGCAGCAACTCGTCGATGGACTGAACGGGCTCGGGATCGGCCCGCGCGATCTCATCAGCATCCTGCAGGCGATCAAGGCGGCCGGCGCGATCCAGGCCGACATCGAGGTGATGTGATGCAGAGCGGATTTGCCGACGTCCTCACCAATCCCTACCGCGCGCCGCGCGGCAATGGCCGCAACGACCCGCAACTTGCGGAAGCGCTGACCAAGGTCTCACCGGAAATGCAGGCCAAGGCCCGCGCGAAGGCGCAGGATTTCGAGGCGCTGTTTCTCAATTCGATGTTTTCGCAGATGACCAGCGGCATCAAGGGCGAAGGCCCGTTTGGCGATACGCCCGGCACCGGCGTGTGGCGCTCGATGCTGACGGAAGAATATTCGAAATCGTTCGCGAAATCCGGCGGCGTCGGCATTTCCAACGAAGTGTTCCGCACGCTGATCCTGCAGCAGGCAGGCGGCGCCAGCCAAGCTTAAGGAGATCAGGACAAGATGAACCAGCGTCTTCAATCGCGGCCGGCGCCGGCGCAAGCCGCGTCTGCAGCGTCGACACCTGCCGAAATCCGCAAGATCGCGGAAGAACTGATGGACGTGATGAGCGCGCTGCTCGGCATCACCGAGCGCGAGACGGAACTGGTACGTGCCGGCAAGGTACGCGAGGCGATGCTGCTGGAAGCGCAGAAATCGGAATTGTCGCGGCGCTACATGGTCGCGGTCGAGAACGTGAAGGCTGCGCAGAAGCAGCTAGCACAGGCAGCGCCCGATCTCTTGAACACGCTGCGCCGCCATCACGACACCTTCCGCGCGATGCTTCAGGTGAATCTGACTGTTCTCGCCACCGCGCATGCGGTGTCGGAGGGTATCGTGCGCGGCGTCAACAGCGAGATCCAGCGCCGCAACGTGCCGAATACCTACACCGCCGCCGGCCGGCGCGCCGCGCCTGGTCCGCGCCACATGACGCCGCTCGCGGTCAGCCGGTCGCTCTAATTCATTAAAATTGTCGCGCTGATGTAAGCGCGGCATTCAGCGCATTCCCTAACAACCTGTTGAGAGGTGTGGCCTATAGTTGCGGTTCATGGAGGGTTGGGATTTGACTCGAAGCATTAGCTAGTGCGCAGGCACTAGGAGGCGTGATGAGTACAGATTTCAGCATCAAGCCGGTCGGGGTACCGGTTGCGGCACCGATCACCGCTCCCGTTAGCGAAGCGGCGCGGAATGCCGTCCCAACCGAACTGCCGCCGAGCCGGAGCGTGACTGCGACGGATGCTGGCGCGCGCGCCAGCATCAATTCCAACGTCGTCAACGCGTCCGTTTCCAATCAAGTCATTATCGATCGCGACGCCGCTTCCGTTGTCTTTCAGGTCGTCGACAACCGCACGAGCCAGGTGGTGAGGCAGTTTCCCGAAGAGGCGGTGCTGCGCCGCCGCGCCTATTTCCGCACGCTCGACCTGACCAAGGAAGCGCCGACGCGTCTCGGCGCCACCGACCGCAGGGCCTGACGCTTCAGAGCGTTTTCGAGCGAAGTGGATACCGGTTCGCGTGAAGAAAACGCGTCAAACAAAAAATCTAAAGCTTCGGTTCTCGAAACGAAGCTCTAGCCCTGGCGCTTCGCGTAGGCCTGGTCGAGATACGTTCCCCCGGTCGCAGGATCGTTGACGACATTCTTGATCAGCGCCGTGCCGATCGCGGTCAGCGTAAACTTGGTATCGCCGATCCGGAACGACTGATCCTTAATCAGAACATCCTGGTACTTGCTGGTGCCCTCGCTCTCGTAGTGCACCTTGGCGCGGAAGCCCGTGACGTTCGAGACCTGAATCTTGAACGACTTGTTGTTGGCGTATTTGCCGGTCCAACTGCCCTCGTAGAGCTGAGGATCAACAGCTACATAGGGCGTCTTGGAGGGAACGTTCAGCCCGACGGCCTTGTAGTTGGCCGCCAGGATGCCCATCATGTCGGCCATTGCAGCCGCCCCACTCTGCCTAGGCGCGGCCGGCGAGGCCGGCGGCGAGGTTGCAGTTGATGTCGATCAGCGACTTCAGCTTCGCCGGATCCGGATTGATCTGCATCTCGACGGTCTGCTTCATCACGAATACGCCGATATTGGTGATGTTCTGGCGCACTTCGAGCGGCTGCGGATTGTCATTGGCCTGCGCAGCGCTCATGAAGATCGACCACAGGCGGCGATTGAACAGCAGCGCGTTCTGCATCGCCTTGTCGGGCCCATTCCAGTTCGTCTGAACTTCCTGAAGCTGTCGTGCAGCCTTTAGCAGCGCCTGCGCTTCGATTTCACGGGGGGACGCCGTCGTAGTTGACGTGCGTGCGTAGGCCTGAGCTGCGTTTGACATTCACGAACCTCGGTGGGAGCGGTTTGACCGCGGGGTCTCAAAAAGTGCCCAACTTTCATACAGACGGTGCCTTTAAATATGGTTAGCAAGGATTACCAAATGTGTCCGTTTTCCGGCGGAAGCCGCCACGCCACGCCTTAACCAAAACGAAGACGGCGGAGTTTCCTCCGCCGTCTCGCGCCATTCTTGATCTGGTGAAGCTGCGCTTAGCGGAGCAACTGCAGCACGCTCTGCTGGCTCTGGTTGGCAAGCGCGAGCGCGGAGACCGCGATCGACTGTCGGGTCGACAGCGCCTGGCTGTTGGCCGCTTCCTCGTTGGTGTCGGCCAGCGTCAGGTTGGAGGAGCCGGTCTGCAGCACGTTGATCAGGTTCTTCGAGAAGTCCTGACGGATCTGCACGATCGACAGGTTCGAACCGAAGGCCGACGCCTGGGCGCGCAGCGTGCTGCTGGCGTTGTTGAGCCCGCTCACCACCTTCTGCACGGAGTCGTTGTCCTTGAAGTCACCGGCCGACAGCGCCGCAAGGCCAAGGCCCGCGGAGTTGAAGTTGACGCCGGAGATCCCCAGCGTCGACTTGCCGGTTTCGTTGAAGGTCAGCCGCAACGTGTCGCCGGTGAGCAGGTTGACGCCGTTGAAGGAAGCATCCTGCGCCGTGGTCGTGATCTGGTTCAGGATGTTGTTGTACTGGGTGACCAGCGCGTCACGAGCGGCGCTGGCGTTCGGATCGACCACCGGATCGCTCGGGGTCTTGCCGAAGAACAACTGGCCCGAAAGAGCCGCAGTGCCGCTGATCAAGCCGATCGTGGCGGAGGCCGCGTCGTTCGAGGTGGTGATCGTCAGCGTGCCGTCCTGCGCCAGTGTGGCCTGTAGATTGTTCGACGACAGCGCCGCGTTGAGGTCGTTCAGCGAGTTGACGTGGCCCGGGCCGGTACCGCCGAAGGTGATGCTGGTTGCGACGCCGCCGCCGGTGGAGGCGATCGACAGCGTCTGGCCGTTGAGCGGAGACGGACCGGTGCCGCGGGCCTGGCTGACGCCGGTGCCGAGGCCGAGCGCTGCGAGCGCATCGGCGTTCGAACTCGTGATCGTCAGGTCGCTGCTAGCGCCGGTATGGAGCACGATGTGACCGCCGGTGACGGTCGACGGCGTGGAGCCGGTGCCGGTATTGCCTGACAACGTATCGATCTTGCTCAACAGGGTGGTGATGTTGTCGGTGATGTTGATGTGGTTATCATCGGCTGCACCCGTGGTCACGAAGCTCAGGAGCTTACCGTTGACTGTGATGGTGTCACCCGAGGAGAAGGCCGACTTCAACGCATCGCTGGTCGCAGTCGAAGCACCGGAAAGCAGAGTAGCGCCGGTGATCTCAGGTGTAGCAATGGGCGCGCGGGTCACGCTCGTGACACCGCTCAGGCCAAGCTTGCTCAACGTACCGGCAAGCGAGCCCGATAGGCTGAGGTCGTTGGTGGTGCCGGTATCGATATTGATCTGGCCAGTGCCATCGACCGTGGCGGTAACGCCGGGCGCGGCCTGATTGATCGCACTCAGGATGCTTCCGATCGTCCCGTCGGCGAGGCCGATCGAGTAGTTGTTGGCGGCGATCGAACCGGTAACGCCGGTGCCGGCGTGGAACTGGATCGTCTTGCCGTTGATCTGCAGGTAGTCCGACGTGGTGAGAGCAGAGCTCAACGCGTCGGAGCCCGGAGTCGCCGGCACGCCAATCAGCGTCGTTGCGGTGGCCGTTGCCGCAACGATCGAGCCGCCGCCGCGGTTGGTGGTGGAGATGCCGAGCGCGGTCGCCGCAGCGCCACCGGTGATGGTGACATCGTTCGTCGTGCCGGTTGCAATCAGGATGTGGCCAGTCCCGTCAACGGTGGCGGTCACACCGGCGCCCGCCGCGGTCCCGATCGCGGTAAGGATGTCACCGAACGTCGAGGTGGTGCCGGTGTTGAGGCCGATCGTGGTGTTGTTGCCGGTCGTCGTGGTCGCCGTCGCCGTCGCGCTGAAGGTGATGGTGTTGTTGTTGATGGTCAGCGTCTGGCCGGAGAGCGAGGCCAGAACGGCGGAATCAAGGTGGTTAGCGCCGCCAGAGTTGAGCGAGGTGAGGTTATTGACTGCCACCGCTGGCGGTCCTGCGTTGTCCTGCAGCGCAACCGTGCCGGTGGAGGTGTTGCTAGTGTAGGCGTTCTGGTGAGACGCGCCGATCGCGGTGCCGTTGGCGGTCGAAGCGGTATAGGTGACCGTCTGGTTGTTGACCTGGTTGGTGCCGGTGAACGCCGCGTCGATCGACGCGCCGGTGCCGAGCAGGTTCGAGGCCGTGGCGCCATTGATCTTGACGCTCACGCTCGACTTGGCGGAATAGCCGACGGTCGACTGCAGGGCCTGGGTCGCGACCGACTTGGCGCCGTCGACCAGCTTCTGCAGTGAGGTGATGCCGGTGTTGGCCGCCTGCAGCACCTGCACGCCGTTGCCGATGCCATCGAGCAGGTTGTTGATGTCGCTGGCGCGATTGTCGAGCGCGGCGGCGGTGAAGAAGTTGGTGGGGTTATCGAGGGCCGAGTTGACCTTCTTGCCGGTGGAAAGACGGCTCTGGGTGGTGGCGAGCAGATCGGCTGTCGACTGCAGCGAGAGGAGGTTCTGGCGTACCGATGCCGAAAGAACAATGCCGGACATTTTCATACCTTTCTGGTGTGAAACAGGAACAAGTCGCTTCCAATCTTTTTTGATCGGACGACGGCTCACCTTGGATCCAAGCCTCCTAAGAAAAAATGAATCTTCCTGGTCGGATTTCCGGCCAGCGAACAGCGCGAAAATGCTACGCAGCAGCACAGTTACTCCGGAGTACTACTGAATTTGCTGCGCCTTCGGACCGAAGGGCGAACACAGCAGGAATGGCGTTTACCAACTGTTAACCATGATCGGAAAGGATTGCGGCGCGATCGGCCGCCATCGGTCTTAACGGCGGACGCGCGCCAGACATGATTCGATTTCGTCGCAACGACGCATCGCGCGGGAATGGCGGCAGAGGAGAACGGGAATGGCATTGAAGGTCGAGCTGAAGCCGAACGAGCGGATCATCATCGGCTCCTGCGTGGTCACCAACACCGATCAGCGGGCTCGCCTCCTGATCGACGGCGACAGGATTCCGATCCTGCGCGAGAAGGACATTCTGACGCCGGAGACAGCCGACACGCCGGCCAAGCTGGTCTACCTCGCGGTGCAGCTCATGTATCTCTCGCCCGACCCGATGGCGCACCATCCGACCTATTTCAGCCTGGTGCGCGACATCATCACGGCGATGCCAAGCGGCTGGCCATTCATCGAAAACATCAACAACCACATCCTCAACGGTGACCTCTATCACGCGCTGAAGGAGTCCAAGAAGCTGATCGCACACGAAGAGGCCCTGCTGCAAAGCGCAAGGAAGCTCGACGCCCCCGCGCAGGAGGACCAGCGCAAGTCGGCGTGAGACGATCACACGATCAAGGAAAAAAGGCCTCCGAAAGGGAGGCCTTTTTTGTGCTCGTTCCATCTCGCGTGATCACGAGAACTCAGGTGGCCGAGGGGGCCGCCGGGTGGAAGACCAGCGCAAAACCATCCATGCAGTAGCGCAGGCCTGTCGGCTTCGGACCGTCGTCGAAGACGTGGCCGAGATGGCCGCCGCAGCGCCGGCAATGCACCTCCGTACGCGCCATGCCGAAGGTGCGGTCTTCCGTCGTGCCGACGGCGTTTTCGAGCGGCCGATAGAAACTCGGCCAGCCGGTCCCGCTTTCAAACTTGGTGTCGGAGGAGAATAGCGGCAGGTCGCAGCCTGCGCAGGCGAAGATGCCCTTGCGGTGCTCCTTCAACAGCGGGCTGGACCAGGGCCGCTCCGTGCCCTGCTTGCGCAGGATCTCATATTGCTGCGGCGTGAGCTGCGCGCGCCACTCGGCGTCGGTCTTCTCGATCTCGAATTTCTCGGCGGCCAGCGCCGGCGAACCACGCAGCCAGCGGAAAGCGGCGAGGCTGAACAGGCCGGCAACGGAAGCAAGCAGGAAACGGCGGTCAATCATGATGGTCTCCGTGGAGGCGGATGACGATTGTTCGCTGTCAGATACGGCACACCGGATTGCGACGTTACACCGGTCAGTCCCTGATCTCCTCACTTTTCTGCGAGCTTGAGCCATACGGCTCCTGCGGCACAGACGGTTGCGGGTGCGCAGTCCGCTGGCCACCAGGCGCCGGGCGGCGGCGCGGCGGCCGCGGCAGGGTGCCGTACTGGCGATTGGCCTCGGCGAGACGTGCGTTGCGGACGCGCTCCTTGGCGCGCACGCCCTCCCGATAGCGCGCCAGTGCGTTGGTGGCGGCGGAGGCGCCCCGCCCCCAAAGGCTGATCAGATGCGCCGCGATGCGGCCGGTCGTCCCGCCCGCCCAGACCAGTTCGAACGGCGAGAACAGCCGCCAGCGTTCGTCGCCCCACAGGATGCTGCGTGCGATCAACAGCCCGGCCATTGCCGAGGTGTTCATGCCCTGCCGGCCAAAGCCACTTGCGACCCAGAGGCCTTTGCGCAGCTCGCCGATCTGCGGCATGCCATGCACGGTCACGCCAACGGCGCCGCCGAAGACATCGTCGATTGCGACCTTGCCGAGTTGCGGAAAGACGGTCGCGATGCGGCGCTGGATGGCGGGCGCGAAACGCTGCGGCTTCGCGTTCCATGTCGTCTCCGGGCTCGCCCACATCAGCCGGTCGCCATCGACGATTCGGAAATGATCGATGCCGTCGCTGTCGCTGACCGAGCCGTGAAAGGCGAGCGCCTCCGCGAGCCGTTCGCCAAGCGGCTCGCTCACCGCCGCATAGCGCCAGACAGGCAGCAGCGTGTCCGACAGGCGCTGGAGCGGCGCGCCGAGATGAACATTGCCGGCGAGCACGATATGGGACGCTCGCAAGCGCGCCGAAGGCGTAACGATGCGCTTGCGGATGCCGGAGAAGTCGATGCTGACCACCGGCGTGTCCTCGAAAATGCGCGCCCCTGCCCGCTGCGCAAGCGCCGCCAAGCCATGCACATATTTGCGGCCGTCAACCTGAAACGCTTTGGGATAGTAGATGCCATGGAAATAGCGCTTTGTCCTGATGGTGCTGCGCACACGGTCGACCTGCCAGCCCTCGACCTCGGTCTCGAAATCCTCTGCCAGCGTCTGCAGCCGGCTGATCAGGGTCTCGCCGACATCGACGGTGGAAACCTGCAACGCACCCTCGCTGAACGCGATGCCCGGGATCAGTTCCTCGGTCGCGGTCGCGCGAACGTAATCGGCGCCGGCCTTCGACAGCGCCAAGAGTTCGCGGGCGTCTTCCAGGCCGACGCGTTCGATCAGCTCGGACAGCGGAAGATTGAATCCCGGCATCACCGTGCCGAGCTGGTTACCGGAGGCGTTCCAGCCGACCTGGCGGCCTTCGAGCACCGCAACACTGGCGCCAAGCCGCGCCGCCTCCCGCGCCACCGTCAGTCCGGCAAGCCCCGCCCCGACCACGCAGATATCGACGTCCAGCTCGACCGAAAGGCGCGAGGGGAACGGCATCGCAGCATCGCGATCGTCGGTCGCACTTGTGGAAGTCTCGCTCATGTCGTTTTCTTACGGACCGCGACACGGCTTGTCACCTTGTCGCGGGCATGAGCATGTAAGATTAATCCAGAACACGCCGAATTGAGATTGCGCCATGCGCCGTTTGATGCTGTTGCGTCACGCCAAGACCGAAACCGAATCGCCCACGGGCCAGGATCACGACCGGCGGCTCGACGAGCGCGGCCACCGTGATGCCGCGGAGATCGGCGCCTGGATCGGCCGGCATCCGCCATTTCCTGACCGCGTGCTGGTCTCGCCCGCGGTCCGGGCACATCAGACCTGGGAAGTCGCCTGGCAAGCGATGAAAGGGCTCGTATCGCCGCCAGACGTCGAGTTCCTACCGGAACTCTACGGCGCCGATCCGACCGACCTACTGCACACGATTCGGATGGCTTCGGCCAGCGACCCCAAGCGGCTGATGCTGGTCGGCCACAATCCCGGCATGCATGAGCTTGCCCTCACCCTCATCGGCAGCGGCGACGCATCTGCGAAGAAAGCGCTCGATCACAACCTGCCAACCTCCGGTCTTGCGATCTTCGACTTCCCGACGCACGACTGGACCGACGTGGCGTTCCGTCGCGGCAAGCTCGTACAGTTTGTCAGCCCGAAACTATTGAAGCAGACTTCGGACGACTAGCGCGTTTTCCAGCGAAGTGGATTCCGGTTCGCGTGAAGAAAACGCGTCAAAACTAGAGTCAAGGCAGGCGCGGGAATCGCCGCTTGCCGTGTCAATGTTGAGCGGACAGGAGGCGTGGATGTTCAAGTCCATTCTGGTGCCGATCGATTTGGCCGACACCGATCTGGCGAAGCCCGCGATCGCGACAGCGGCAACGCTCGCGGAAAACTGGAGGGGTACGGTACGCCTGCTCAACGTGCTGCCGATGACGCCGGTGATGCTGGCCGAATATGTGCCGGCCGATTTCGATACCCAACAGCGGCAGACCTCCGAGGAAGCGCTGGCGATCGTGGCCCGGGAAAGCGGCATCGAGCCATCGCGCATTTCCAGCGTGGTGCGACAGGGCGGCATCTATCACGAGATCCTAGAGGAAGCGGCGGCAATGCACGCCGACCTTATCGTGATGACCTCGCACCGCCCAGCGATGCGCACCTATTTCCTAGGCTCCAATGCCGGCCACGTGGTCCGCTACGCCAAGTGTTCGGTGCTGGTGGTGCGGCACTAACCCACGACCTATCTGAGCTTTCCCATCGCGGGATTGAGCGCCCCGCCAACGGCGGCCTCGATCTGGCAGCGTGAGATGCCGATGTCGCGCAGCGCGCGGTCATCCAGTCCGCGAAGTGTTTTGATGGCGGCGCGTCGCTCCAGATAGGTGAGCAGCGCATGCGCGCCCGCTTCGATCCGGCGAACCAGTCCGCCCAATGCGCCCGGCTGCGCGGGCTGGTCTGCGGCCGAGGATAGCGTCGACATCGTCTTCTCTCCGGCTTTCTCCCGCGCGGCAAAGCGATGCCGTCGGCGCAAATGCTGTCGCAGCGCCGTATTGACCTCGGATTGCTTGCGCATCCTCAGTACAATCGTAGGATTGATGCCCTCTACATGATCCGGTAATTATCTCGGTTCAAGCGAAACATTGTCCTCGGTGCAATAATGTCGAAGTTCGAATATTTGCGGCTTGCCGACGCCATCGCCGCCGAGATCGCCTGCGGCGCGCTGAAACCTGGCGACCGCCTGCCGCCACAACGCAGTTTCGCCTATGAGCGCAACATCGCGGTGTCGACCGCGAGCCGGGTCTACACCGAGCTGTTGCGGCGCGGTCTCGTCGTCGGCGAAGTCGGCCGCGGCACCTTCATTTCCGGCGACGCGCGAGGCAGCATCGCGCCGTCGCCCGAGGCGCATGGCGCGCGCATCGACATGGAATTCAACTATCCGCTGCTGCCGCAACAGGCGGCGATGATCGCGAAAAGCCTGCAAGGGCTGGAGCGGACAGAGGCGCTCGAGGCCGCATTGCGGCCGTCGACCAGCACGGGCACGCAAACCGTGCGACAGGTCTCGGCGGCGTTCCTTGCCCGCAAGAACTGGTCTCCCGGCGCCGAGCAGATCGTCTTTACCGCCAACGGCAGGCAGTGCATCGCGGCCGCGCTCGCCGCGCTGGTGCCGCCGGGCGGGCGCTGCGGCGTCGAGGCGCTGACCTATCCCTTCATCAAGGGCATCGCAGTGCGGCTTGGCGTGACGCTGGTGCCGCTTGCGATGGATGAGCACGGCGTGCGGCCCGATGCAGTGCAGAAAGCGCACCGCGAGGCGCATCTTTCGGCGCTCTATCTGCAGCCGACCATTCAAAACCCGCTGGGCATCACGATGCCGGCCGCGCGGCGCACCGATCTGCTGCGCGTGGTCGAGAAGCTCGACCTCACTATCATCGAGGACACGGTCTACGGATTTCTCGACGATGAGCCGCCGCTCGCTGCGCTGTCTCCCGACCGCTGCATCGTGCTCGACAGCCTCTCGAAGAAAGTCGCACCCGGGCTTGCGCTCGGCTTCATCGTGTCTCCGCTACGGCTGCGCGAGATCATCATGGCGTCCGTCCGCTCCGGCGGATGGACGGCGTCAGGCTATGCCTTCGCGGCCGGGCAGCGGCTGATGGGCGACGGCACCGTGGCCGAGCTCACGCGGCTGAAGCGGATCGACGCGGCCCGCCGCCAGCAGATGGCCGCAAAATTGCTCGCTGGTTTCGAAATCCAGGCCAACGCCAAGGCCTATCATCTCTGGCTGACATTGCCGCCGCATTGGCGCTCGCAGACTTTCGTGGCGGCGGCCGCCCGCCGCGACATCGCGTTGACGCCATCGACGACCTTTGCGGTCGCTCCAGGACATGCACCCAACGCGGTCCGCCTGGCGCTGGGCGCGCCGACGCTGGAGCAGCTCGAAACCGGACTCCGGGCGCTGTCGGGCATTCTGATTGCAAAGGAAGAGGATTTTGACGCGACCGAATAGCCGCGTCTCTCACGCGACCGGCCATTCCGCGATGAAGCCTTTGGCCTTGTATGGTTCGATCTTGTCCCACTCGCGCAGCACGCAGCGGCGAAATTCCGGATCGGTGTGCCAATGCGAGCGCGGCGTGGCAAAATGATCGACCGTCACCAGCATCTTCTCAACCTCGGGCCAATGCCGCTGCAGCGTCATCAGATAGCGCCGCGCGGTCCAACTGTTACCGAGGCAGATGACGCTGCGGATATTTTCCAATCCCAATGCCGCATCGATGATGGGCAGGGAAAGGATCACGTTCTCACCGGTATTCATCGCGCAATGTTCTTCGAGGATGATCCCGGACGGGATGCCATGCGCGACCATCGCCGCCTTGATGATTTCGCATTCGGAACGATGGGAGCCCGGCGTCACCCCGCCACTGACGATCGACCAGCGGAAGAAACCCTCACGCCAGAGCCGACAGGCCTCATCGACCCGGAGATCGACGTCCTGGCGCGTGCCGAAGACGAACAGGAGATCGGCTGGTCTGAGGGGCGTGCGGATCAGATGCCTTGCGTTGATCTCGGCAATCTCCGCCTCGGTCGGAATGCGCGCGCATCGATCCTCCATGCATTTCCTCGCCCCATTGATAGGACAGGACGATGCCGCGAACGAAAGATTCGGCGAAGTCACTTTTCATTGCGCTCGGTTGCGATCATCTCGCAATCGGTCCGCAAACGCTACGGCAGCAACGTATCCGGCAGATGATCGAAGCCGTAGCTGCGCGGCCGGTTGCGGCCGACGAAGCCGCCGATCTGCCAGGTGAACAGGACGGCGAAGCCAATCAGAAACAGCACCGCGATGAATTCGCCGGTGAACAACGCGCGCAGCAAAAGCCCGATCATCGCGACCGCCAGCACCGCCAACACCGCGAGCGCCGCCGCATAGGTCACAGGCCCGAGCCCGCCTGTCAGCACCGCCTTGCTGCCGGCCGCCTTCATCCGTCGGTGCAATTCCTCGATGAAGGCACGGTAGCCGTGGTCCTGCGGCGCCATCAGTGTCGCGGTCTGCCAGGTGGTCGAGAGGATGGCGAGGCGTCCGCCATTGGCATTCGCAATATCGGCACGGAAACGGCGCGATTGCATCGACACCGGACGGTACGAGAGGCGGACCGCCGAGAGATCGCGATACGGCCAGACGCCGGAGCGGCCGGCGATGCGCCACGACAATCCGGCATCGATCAATTCGAATTGATGCGCCGATCCGATCAATGATGCCTTGTAGGCATAGCGCGTCGGTGCGCCCTCGCCTGGCTCCGCGCTATTGTTGGCTGATGATTTCGGCAAATTCCACAACCCGGAGTATCGGCTGACAGCGCCGCTTGCGCGGCGCGCCGGCTTCATCCTACAAGCAGACCATGGACGAGACGACCTCTTTTCCGCGCCACCTGATTCTCGGCGGCGCCATGCTTTCCGGCGTGCTGCTGGCGCTCGCCGTGCACATGCTGGGCATGCGCTATGGCCTTGATCTAGGCGGGCTGTGGCGCTCCGACACGCACGAGACCATGCCGGCGGGCGCGGCGATCGCCTGGTGGCTGATCGCGACGGTGGCGTTTTGTGGCGGCTACTTCACCGCAAACCTGATGCACAGCGCCGTCGCCGGCGAGATCCCGCCGCGGATGCGGCAGTTCCTGATCGCCGTCGGCGTCCTCATTCTCGCCGGCGCCGGCCAGGTGGCGTCGGCACCGAGTTCAATCTCGACCATCTCGATCGTGGAGGCCGGCCTCGCCGCGCTATGCCTCGGCGGTGCGATGGCGTTTTGCGGCGCGCATTTTGCGTTGCGCAGGAGTTAAGCGCTCAGACGCTGCGGCGACCTTTCCGCCAGGATTTTCATCACCTCGGCGACAGGACGCGGCGCGCTGAACAGATAGCCCTGCGCCTGTGTGCATCCCTCGCGACGCAGCAGTTCGAACTGCGCATCGGTCTCGACCCCCTCCGCCGTGGTGACGATGCCGAGACTCTTGCCGAGCCCGGTCACGGCGCGGACGATCGCCATAGAATCTTCCCGCGTCGCGAGGTCGCTGACGAACGAGCGATCGATCTTGATCTTGTCGAACGGGAAACTGCGAAGATAGCTCAGCGACGAATAGCCGGTGCCGAAATCGTCCAGCGAGATGCGGATGCCAAGCGCGCGCAGTTCGTGCAGCACAGCGAGCGTCGCCTCGCTGTTCTGCAGCAGCACCGTCTCCGTGATCTCGAGCTCGAGGCGATGCGCAGCAAGGCGGGTGTCCTCAAGCGCCGCCTTCACAGATGACACCAGGTTCGGGTTCTTGAACTGGATCGGCGACAGATTGACCGCGACCGCGACGTCCTGCGGCCAGGCAGCCGCATCCGCGCAGGCCTGGCGCAGCACGAATTCCCCGATCGGAACGATCAGTCCGGTTTCTTCCGCAAGCCCGATGAAATTGCCCGGCGGGATCAGCCCGCGCAGCGAATGTTTCCAGCGCAGCAAGGCCTCGCAGCCGACGATCCGGTCGTGGGCGACGTCGCGGATCGGCTGATAGTGAACCTCGAATTCATCACGCTGCAGCGCCTTGCGCAGGTCGAGCTCGAGCACGCGCCGCGCTTGCGCGCGTGCATCCATCCCGGTCTCGAAGAAGCGATAGGTGGCGCGGCCGTCCGCCTTGGCACGGTAGAGCGCGAGATCGGCCTTCTTCAACAATTCGTCCGGATTCTTGCCGTCCTCGGGCGCCAGCGAGATGCCGATGCTGACGCCGATCACGAGCTGATGGCCGCCGATGTCGTAAGGAGCCGCGATTTTCTCCACGATGAGGCTCGCGAGCGCGGCCACCACCGATGGGTCGCAATCCCCGCAGAACTGCACGATCGCGAATTCGTCGCCGCCGAGCCTGGCCACGGTATCGTTCTCGGTGACGCATTCACCGAGCCGCTGCGCGACCGCCTTGAGCAGCGCGTCTCCGACGGGATGGCCGAGCGAATCGTTGATGATCTTGAAATGATCGAGATCGAGGCAGAGCACCGCGAGCTGGTCGCTGCGCCGGGCGAGCCGCAATCCCTTTTCGAGCTGTTCGCGGAACAGCGTCCGGTTGGGCAGATTGGTCAGCGCATCATGGCGCGCCATGTGCGAAATCCGCTCCTGCGCCTGCTGCCACTCGGTGATATCCTCGAAGGTCGCGACCCAGCCGCCGCCTTTCATCGGCTGATCGACAACGCGGATCGAGCGGTCGCCCCTGGTCACCACCTTGGTCACGGTGTGGCCGGCGCTGGCTTCCGCCATCACATCGGCGACGAACTGATCGGGATCGCCGTCCCATTCGCCGTTCAGCTTCTGGTCCTGCAGGACGTCGCGCAGCAGGCGGCCCCGCAGCGGAATGCTGGACCGGCCCATCATCGCGCCGTAACGGTCGTTGGCCAGGAGGATGCGGCCATTTGCATCGAACATGCACAGGCCCTGCGACATGTTGCCGAGCGCGGTGTCGAGCAGAACCTTCTGCTGGCGCATTTCGCCCTTGGCACGACGGTCGAGCATGGCCGCAACCAGCGTGATCCCGAGAAACGCGAAGGTCACGATCGCCGTCAGGGAGGAAAGCGCGACCGGCGAAATCGACATCTGGTCAACGGCGACGCTGGGATCGGGAATGACGGTCATTGCGCCCATTGCAGTGAAGTGGAGCGAGACGACGGCCAGCGTCAGCAGTGCGGTCGCGCCGATGCCGTGGTTGCGATCATCGCTGCGCGTCGCAACCACGAGCGCCAGCCCCGCGAACAGGCTGCCGATCAGCACCGAACCGAGCACGATGCCGGGCGACCATTCGACGCGCGCCGGAAATGCAACGGCCATCATGCCAACGTAGTGCAGGGCGGCAATGCCAAGGCCAACGATCGCGCCGCCAGCTGCTGCCGTCGAGACGCGGTTGTTCAGCAATGCAATCGTCAAGCCTACCGTCGCGATCGACACCCCAAGGGCCAGTGACAGCAGGGTGAGCGGAATGTCGTATCCGACGCCCATGCCGGGCTGGTAGGCCAGCATCGCAATGAAATGCGTCGCCCAGATCCCGCAGCCGCCGGCCACCGCATCTAGCCCGATCCAGACCACCCGCGGAAGCCCTTGCGACGCCCTGGCCCGGTGAAACAGGCTGATCGCGACCGCACCGGCGAGCCAGCAGGTCGTCAGGGCAAGGATGACGAACCGCCAATCGTGCTGCGTCGTCAGGCAAATCAGGACTTGGTACATTGCAGTTCCCCTATCGCGCCGTACCAGCCCTCCAGTTGGTGGATTTGGGGTAACCGCAGCGGAACTCGTTCCGCTGATGGTGAACGAAGTTTTGAGCCGGCGACAAAAATCGGCTCAATCCGCGACCGGCACGCCTGATGCGGGTCACGCCATCGCCCGGTCCCGCCACAGGGCGCCGAGCATGATCGCGGCAGCGGCCGCAAGCAGCAGGCCGGCCGAGATCAGCAGCGAGGCGTGCAGGCCGGCGATGAACGCTGCGGACCGGCCGACCAGCGAGCCGAACAGCGCGACGCCGAGCACGCTGCCGGTCTGCCGGGTCGCATTGAGCACGCCGGCTGCGATTCCCGAGCGCGACTTCTCGACGCTGCCGAGCAGCGTCGACGTCAGCGGCGGGACCAAAAGACCAAGTCCGCTGCTCATCGCGATCAATTGCGCACAGATCGCCCAATAGGCAGTGTCAGGCCCCAAGCCGAGCAAGGCCAAACATCCCGCGGCCGACAGCAGCGCACCGCTGCCGATGGTCGCGGGCGCGCCGATGCGCTCGCTGATGCGCGGCGCGATCAGATTGACGGGCAGCACCGCGCCCATCATCGGCACGAAGGCCAGCCCGGTCTGAAATGCCGACAGGCCGTTGATCTCCTGGAAATACAAGCTCAGCACGAAGATCAGCCCGTAAAGGGCGACGTTGACGAGGAGACCGACGAGCGACGTCGCCGCGAACATTCGCTGTCTGAAGAGCGACAGCGGCAGCATCGGTTGCGACGCATGGGCTTCGCGCCAGACGAACAGCGCGCTCAGCACCGCGGACGCAGCAAAGCCTGTGAGCGCGAACGGATCCTGCCAGCCGCGCGCGCCGCCCTCGATGAGGGCGCCGGCGAGCGTGCCGAGCGCCGTGATCGCCGCGATTTGACCAGGCAAATCGATCTCGCGCGAAAGCGAGCGCGTGGTCTCATCGGCATAGCGGAAGGTCAGCCAGAGGCCGGCAAGGCCGATCGGCAGGTTGACCAGGAAGATCGCGCGCCAGCCGATGAGTGCAATCAATGCGCCGCCGAGGAACGGCCCCGCCGTCAGCGCCACGCTGGCGCCGGCCGCCCAGACTGCGACGGCGCGGCCGCGCGTCCTCTCATCCGGATAGGCATGGTTGAGCAGCGCCAGCGAATTCGGCACCAGGATCGCGGCCGCCAGTCCCTGGATGCAGCGGGCCGCGATCAGCACCGGTGCGTCCGGCGCCAACGCACAGGCAAGCGAGGCGGCGGTGAACAGCGCGAAGCCAGCCATGAAGACCCGTTTGGCGCCGATGCGATCGCCGAGCGCACCGGCCGTCAGAATGAAGGCGGCAAAGGCGATGGTGTAGGCGCTCACCACCCATTGCAGGTCGGATACGCCACCGCCAAGCGCACCGCCGATCGCATGCAGCGCGGTGTTGACGATGGTGACGTCGAGCTGCACCACCCCGTAGCCAAGGCTCATCGCGGCAAGCGTCAGCGAGGCGGCGAGCCTCGAAGGCACGGGTTGTTCGGCCGGACGGGACGGCACGTCCGCATATTGTCGGATCTTGAGCGGCAGGCCTTGCATGGATCACCTCGGCGGAGAGCCAACACCAGACATAGCCCGTCGTTTCGCGAATACAGTTCGGCACCGATCGAAGAGTGACAGCGGACGGCAGCGACCGGTACAAAAAGCCGCACCGGATTATTCCGGCGCGGCTTTTTGCCTCAATTTCCGAAATGCCGGGGGCGGTCCGGACCCACCGGAACCGGATTTCGCCCGATGAGCCAGACGTTAGCCCGAAAATCACACTCTGATGAGCTGCAGCCCAGTCAAACGTGGCCGGATCGTGATCTAGCTCGCCGCCCTGAGATTGACCTTGCCTTCGGCGATCGAGGTCAGCTTCTTGTCGGTGGTTTTTTCCTCATCCAGCGTCTTCTGCAGGATGGAAGCGCAGTCGTTGCGGCCGAGCTGCCGTGCCCAGGCGATCAGACTGCCGTAGCGGGCGATCTCATAATGCTCGGCGGCCTGTGCGGCGTTGATCAGCGCGGCGTCGAGCACGTTCTTGTCATCCACCTCGCCGGCCACGTCGTCGGCTTCCTCGATGATGCCGTCGATCGCCGGGCAATCGACCGCCTTCACTTGGGCGCCATGCATCTGGAATACCTGCTCCAGTCTCTGCACATGCGTTTTGGTTTCATCCAGGTGGGTCAGAAATCCCTGTTTGAGCTGCGGATCGGAGGCCTTTTTGGCCATCTTCGGCAGCGCTTTCACAAGTTGTTGCTCGGCGTAATAGATGTCCTGCAATTGGTGCACGAACAAGTCATTCATGCTCTTGATGTCTTTACTGAAGAGTCCCATTGCGCGTATCCCTTGGTTCTGGGAACATGGCGCGCGCCCACCTTGTCGTCCCCCGCAAAAGGCCATGTTCTGGTTGCTGATACCTGCGCTAACAGGCTGGATGGACAGACGTTCCGGCGAAACGGCAAGAACCGGGGACGGAACAGCGGAACGCTGCGACGAAATTGAACCGACGGGACCGCCAGCGGCGACTCACATTTTCCAATACCCAGACATATGTACCGCGTATGACAGAAATCACGAACGAAGGCGGACGCGTGGCTTGTCAAGGGCTGCACAAATCTGCCGTTTTGCCTTATGGGTGCTGGGGCACGGTGCGTTTGACCGTCACCCGTTATCCCATGTGACCATGTAACGGGCCTTCTTTAGAATGCCGCCCCGCCGGGAGGACGAATGCATCGGCTGCTGACCGCGCTTGGGCGTGGCTTCAAGGAAAAGATCGGCTGGAAACGGCTGGGGATCGCCGCGAGCGTCATCATTATCGTCTTAGCGGTGACTCATCTGGTGCGGACCTTGAAGGGCGTCGATACCGCCCTGGTCCTGACGGCGTTGACCGAGATCGCCCCGCACCGCATTGCGCTTGCCGCGCTGTGCGTGGTCGGTGCCTTCTGCACGTTAACCTTTTACGACTTCTTCGCGCTGCGAACCATTGGCAAGACCCACATCCCCTACCGCATCGCGGCGCTGTCCAGCTTCACCAGCTACACCATTGGTCACAATATCGGCGCCACCGTCTTCACCGGCGGCGCGATCCGCTTTCGCATTTATTCGGACTACGGCCTGACCGCGATCGATGTCGCCAAGATCTGCTTCCTCTCCGGCCTGACCTTCTGGCTCGGCAATCTGTTCGTGCTCGGGATCGGCATGGTCTGGCACCCCGGAGCGGCGTCCTCGATGGACCTGTTGCCGGAAGCCATGAACCGGCTGATCGGAGTGGGCTGCCTTGCCGGCATCGGCGCCTATCTGGTCTGGCTCGTGACCGGCACCGGCCGCCGCGAGCTCGGCCAGAACGGCTGGAAGGTGGTATTACCGTCCGCGAAGCTGACGCTGGTGCAAATCCTGATCGGGGTCGTCGACCTCGGTTTCTGCGCGCTCGCGATGTATCTGTTGATGCCGACCGAGCCCTATATCGATTTCGTCTCGCTGGCCGTGGTGTTCATCCTGGCCACCCTGCTCGGCTTCGCGAGCCACGCGCCGGGATCGATCGGCGTGTTCGACGCCGCGATGCTGGTGGCGCTGCCGGACTTCTCCAAGGAGCAGTTGCTGGCCACGCTGGTCGTGTTCCGCATCCTGTACTTCCTGATCCCCTTCGGCATCTCGATCTCGATCATGGGGATGCGCGAGCTGTGGCTTAACGTGGTGCAGCCGTGGCTCAGGCGGCGCAAGCTCAATGATCCGCCTTTCAGAGCGGAGACCGCCGAGGTTACCGTGCGGCAATCGGTTGAGAGCCGGCCACGGATCAAGCACCTGAAACGGTAACAGCGACGTTATCTGGAGCATGATCCGGAAAGGTGGGAACCGGTTTTCCCTCGCGACAAACGCGAAGCGTTTGCGCGGAGATCATGCTCAAACAGAGAGATGAGATCACAATCCGATTCCGTCCAATCGGATCATGATCTCGGCGCGTTATTCTTTCTGGCTAATTCGGCGCGGCTCTCTTATTTCTGCCCCACCGATGCCGTCAAACGCGCCATGGTCAAAATTCTGTTCCGTTCGATCGTTTCCGCCGCGCTGCTGGCGGTCGCGCTACTGAGCCAATCGGCCGAAGCGCAGACCGCGGCCCAACAGCCGCTGCAGATCTCGTGGGAAGTCCGCAACCGCTTTCGCCTGTTCCGCGAGGAGCGCGACTTCCTGCTGCAGACCGAAGCCGGGCGCGGCCGCAGCGTGCTCGCCGCCGAGCAGGCGCTGGAATTGCAGAGCGACGGCCGCGGCTGGGCGCGCAACACCGTCAACCGGCTCTGCATCGACCTCGCCGGCCGCGTCAACGAGCCCTGTACCCGCGACAACGTCAAGGAAAGCTACCTGACGCCAACAGATCACCCGATCACGGTGCGATTGGTCGGGCTGATTCCGGTCGGCGCCACCTGCGCCTGGTCGTTCGACGATGGCGACGGGCCGCAGACCTCCGCCTTCGACTGCGCCGAACCGGTGAACCTGCGCGTCCGCTACGGCCGCACGACCATGGCGACCGTCGACGTCTCCGCGGGTTCGGATCCGGCCCAGCGCGTTTCCACCGAGATCGCCGTGCGCGACATCTTCATCGCAGGGCTCGGCGACAGCATCGCCTCCGGCGAGGGCAATCCGGACCGTCCGATTGCGCTGGCGGAAGAAGGCTTCTGCTTCCGCTCCTATCTCGGCACCGCGGGCGAGCAATATTACCGGCCGAGCCGGGCCGGCTACAAAGGCGGACGCGCCTGCGAAGCACCGGACTTCCTCTCGGTATGGCAGAAGCACAGCGCGCTGTGGTTCAACGCGGCCTGCCACCGCTCGCTCTACAGCTACCAGACCCGCACCGCGCTCGCGCTCGCGGTGAACTACCCGCACATCGCCGTGACCTACCTGCCGCTCGCCTGCACGGGCGCAACCATCAATGACGGGCTGTTCGGCTCACAGCAGGCCCGCGAGTGCCTGCCGAGCAAATCGGGCAACACCTGCTCGGGCAGCGTCAACGGCCAGCTCGCCGAATTGCGCGATGCGCTCGCGGCAGCCAAGCGCCGCCAGCCGGATCGACAGCTCGACCTGCTCCTGCTCTCGATCGGTGCCAACGATATCTACTTCTCCGGCCTCGTCGCCAATGTGATCGTCGATGCCGGGACAGAGCGCGCGCTGTTCCGGCGCGGTGGCGTCATGGCGTCTGTCGACGATTCCCGCGATGCCCTGCGACGCACATTGCCGCAATCCTTTGCCAAGCTGCGCGAGGCGCTAAGGCCGCTCGTCGGCGGCGATCTTTCGCGCGTGATCTATACGGCCTATGCCAACCCGGGGCTGTCGGAGGGCGGTGTCCCCTGCCCCGGCGGCCGCGCCGGCTTCGACATCCATCCCTCCTTCAATGCCGCGCCGCAGCGGCTTGGTCCGGTGGTCGGCTATGTGCAGGACGAATTCCTTCCGGCCTTGAAGGCGCTGGCGCTTTGCCAGTCAGGCGTCCTCTGTCGTAATCCGCGTGCCGACCGCATGACCTTCGTCGACGCCCATCAGGACGCGTTCGCGATGCATGGCTTCTGCGCGCGCGCCGCCACCGATCCGGAGTTCGACCGGCAATGCTTTGCGGCCAATGGCGAGAGCTTCGATCCTGACATCGTCACCGCCGCCAGCCAGCCGATGCTATGCGGCCGCAGCGCCTCGGAATATCGCGCCTACCTGCCGCGCGCCCGCTGGATTCGCGACGCCAATGACAGCTACTTCACCGCGATGACCTATCCGCAGGCGCTGCCATCCTCGATGCAGCCTTCGGACATCCATGATGCGACCTGGGGCCTGCTGTCGGCCGTCTACGGCGGCGCGGTGCATCCGACCGCCGAAGGCCATGCCGCGATGGCGGACGCCGCCGTTCCCACGGCGGCCGGAGTGCTGCGACTCGACGTCGGCGTGGGCGAGGTGATCTCCGAACCGGTGCAGCCGATCGGCGGGCGCTAGTACGCGATGCTGAGTGGATACTGCGCTCCCTCTCCCGCTTGCGGGAGAGGGCTGGGGTGAGAGTGCCTCCGCGATCAAGACTCTACGTGTGGAGAGAGCCCTCACCCGGCGCTGTGCGCCGACCTCTCCCGCAAGCGGGAGAGGTGAAGTCAGTGTTGACTAACGCGAAGGCGTGCCGGCGGGACCGACGTTCTTCTTCGTTGCCGCGGGTGGCGGCGGCTTCATCGCCGCCGCCTGAGCCGGCAGATATTTCGCGACGATGGCGGGATCGAGTTGCGCGATCGCCGTATCAGGCAGGCGGTACCAGACCTCGTCCTTGCCGAACAGCGAGATGCCGATGTAGCCGCGCATCGTCAATTCCTTGCCGTCGGGACTGACGCTCATCTTGGCCTTGTAGATACTGCCGTCGCGCGGATCGAGCACGTTGCCTTCCTCGTACTTCAATCCGTTGCGCTTCATGTTGCGGATGAAGGGAATGCCCAGCAATGGCGCGTTCTTGCGGTCGTCGGTGCATTTCGTACAGGCTTCGGTGACCGGCTCGCCGGGCTTCGGGAACGTCTTCGCCATGATGCCTTCGAAGACGCCGTTATGGTCGACGAACAGCACCCAGATCACGGGCTTGCCGTCCTCGACCTTCTGCCACAAGCCCGCCGCCGACGGTTGCTGCGCCTGCGCCGGCAAGGCGGCCGCCAGGAGGGCCATGATAACAGGCACCATCAGCCGAAATCGAAATCGCCAATTCCGCATTGTCGTCACCCGACTAATCCATCAAACGAATGAGCGAAGACTACGGCCATTTCGCGGAAGGTTCCAGTGGCAGCGCGGAACGATGCAAATAGCCGCAGCGGCCGCTCCGCGGCCTGACCGACGATATTTTGACTGAAATCGACCAATCATGTGTTGATTGGAATCAACCGACTCCGAGTTTCTTCTGCAGGCTCGACGACGACGTCGTGTACTGGAACACAAGCCGCTTGTCGGGATAGACATAGCGGTGCGCCTTCTGCGCCATCAGCGCGCCCTCGTGGAAGCCGGACAGGATCAGCTTCAGCTTGCCGGGATAGGTGTTGATATCCCCGATCGCGAAAATGCCTGATACGTTGGTCTCGAAGGCGGCGGTGTCGACAGGCACCAGATTGTTCTCCAGTGCCACGCCCCAGTTCGCGACCGGACCGAGCTTCATCGTGAGCCCGAAGAACGGCAGCATGGTATCGCACTCGACCCTCGTGAGGGCGTTGTCGTTGCCCTTCACCGTCGCCGCCGCAAGCCTGCCCGCCTCGCCTTCGAGGCCGGTGACCTGGCCGAGCTTCAGGTCCATCTTGCCATCGGCAACGAGCGCACGCATCTGCTCGACGCTGTGGGGCGCAGCGCGGAACTCGTCGCGTCGATGCAATAGCGTGATGCGCTTGGCGATTGGGTGCAGGTTGAGGGTCCAGTCGAGCGCGGAATCGCCGCCGCCGACAATCAGGATGTTCCGGTCGCGGAACTGCTCCATTTTCCGCACTGCGTAGAACACCGAGCTGCCTTCATAGGCCTCGATGCCCGGCACCGGCGGCCGCTTCGGCTGGAACGATCCGCCGCCGGCGGCGATCACCACCACCTTGCATTCGAACACCTTGCCCGCGTCGGTCTTCACGCGGAAGGCGGGATCGCCGACCTTCTCGATCGTTTCAACCATCTCGTTCAGATGGAAGGTCGGGTGGAACGGCTTGATCTGCTCCAACAGCGACTCCGTCAGCCCCTGGCCGGTGACGAGCGGGATGCCGGGAATGTCGTAGATCGGCTTCTCCGGATAGAGCTCGGCGCACTGGCCGCCGATCTTGTCGAGGATGTCGACCACATGGGTCTTCATGTCGAGGAGGCCCAGTTCGAACACGGCAAACAGTCCGCAGGGACCTGCGCCGATAATCAACACGTCGGTTTTGATCGCTTCGCTCATATCCGCTTCTTTGTCAGTTGAGTACGAAATGGGAAGGCTGCCGACCGAGCCAAGACGACCTGATCGGGAACGCCATAATAGGGGCGGCAAGCGCCGCGGCAACCCCTTGCCGCAACTCGACAACTAGGCTGTAACGTGGCGAACGACCTGGAGATTGTGCAAGTGAATGCCCCGATCCGTTCCGACGCCACGCCGCGCCTGGAAGACTATCCCTATCGGCTGTCAGACAATGTGCGCTTTGCCGACCTCGATCCCAATGGGCACGTCAACAATGCGGTCTATGCGAGCTATTTCGAGACCGGCCGCGTCACGCTGATGAAGGATCCCAGCAAGGGATTGGTGCCGGATGGGCTCGCCTGGATCATGGTGCGCCTCGACACCCATTTCCGCGCTGAGCTGCATTGGCCCGGCACGATCGAACTCGGGCTCGGCGTCGTGAAGTTCGGACGAACCTCGGTGACGTTCGATCAGGTGGTGTTTTCGCAAGGTCGATGCGTGGCCTCCGCGCAGGCGGTGACGGTGCTGATCGACGAAACCACGCGCAAGCCGGTTCCGCTGACTGATGAAGTGAAGGCTAACCTAAAGCCCTGGATCCGCCGCGGCCTTGATCTAGCCTAGTACTGGGTACACTCTCGAACCGAACGCCGCTTTATCTCCTCATCCCGAGGAGCGCGAAGCGCGTCTCGAGGGACGAGGCCACCGGCGGGGCCTCATGGTTCTCAAGGCGATGCGAAGCATCGTCCGGGAGAGGCGCCTCCGGCGCTCCTCACCATGAGGGTCATGCTTCAAGCCTGCCGTTCCGGCGTCGTCACCACGAGCCCGTCAAGGTCGTCGGTGACCTTGATCTGGCAGGACAGACGCGAATTCGGCCGCACGTCGAAACCGAAATCCAGCATGTCCTCTTCCATCGGCGTGGGCGCGCCGACCTTCTCGCGCCAGGCTTCGTCGACATAGACATGGCAGGTCGCACAAGCGCAGGCGCCGCCGCATTCCGCCTCGATGCCCGGAACGCCGTTGCGGATAGCGCCTTCCATCACGGTCGCGCCGTTCTCCACCTCGATGGTGCGTCTTTCCCCGGAATGGTCGACATAAGTTATCTTGGCCATGATCGCTCGTGCTACCGGAATACGGATCTGGATGAGGTCCCCGGCAGTCCCTATAACGGGTCGATCCCGGGAGCGCCAGCGGCCGGGTGCCCTCACGCAAAACCTTTTGACGCGAGTTTGTCGCCGGTCAATTCGGGCTTGAAGGGTCGCCGAGGATGGCCTCGATCGCGTTCCGCGCCCGCGCGACCGCGTCAGTGAGCACCGCCAGCGGCTCCGCCGGTTCGATGCCACTCGTCAGGACATGTTCCAGCCCGGCGGCGGCATCCGCGACAGCGAAAGCGCCGATCGCGCGTGCCGATCCCTTCAGCTTGTGCGCCAGTTCGCGCGCATCCTGTGGAAGGGTGGCCAGGGCCGCGATCAGCTTGGCCGACTGCGCCACGAACAGCGAAAGCACCTCGCGCTCAAGAGCGGCGTCGCCGAGCGACATGCGCGCAAGATGTGCAAGATCGATCGGGCCGTCACCGGGGGAGAGCGGCGGCGAAGCTATCCATTGGGTCCGTTCGAGGTGACGCGGCATGGGCCTGATCCTAAGGACCGGCCACCACCTCCTTTTCGGTAGGGCCGTTTGGGCGTCACCCAATCACGAAAATAGTTAACGGATCGTTGGCCAAATTTGCCTCAACTTTGCCCTTTTTCAGACAAAGTAGGACCTCAATGAGCGTCAGCTCGCAGGATTTATGTGGAAGCATAAGGCCTTATGGCACAAACCTGTTAACGATGATTAAGAATGTCTTAATCGCGGCCATTTCATTCGCATCGCTCAACCAATAGGATGTTTCCGGATGTAGCGGACAAGCGGCCGACGGGCGTGCTTGCGTACCGCTTTACGGGGACGGGACGGCTCGAGCTTGCGGGGGACAATATTCGCAAGATCGCCGACGCGTATTAGTTGAGAGGGCTCAGACTTAACATGGCGAACAATCCCAAGAAGGTGAAAGATCCCACCGAAGTCGCACTGTCTGCCATTCAGGAAGCTCTGAACATCGGTGAGAACAGTGCCGAGCCCAACCGCGATGTGATCAGTACCAGTAGCGGCGAAGCCGCGCCGCCCGCGACCCCTGCTGCGACCACGCCCTTCCCCGAAACCCCGTTCGAGACGCGTCCAATCGAAACACGTCCCGGCAACGAGCGATCGGTGTTCGAGCCGATCGAGGAGCAGCGCGGCCCCCGGCGCGCCGCCAATGACGATCGCGAGGCGATCGGACAGCTCCTGCAGGCGCTGCAGAAGGGCAGCCCTGCCCGCAACGTCTACACCTTTGCGTCGATCTTCACCGGCGTCTGGCTGGTCGGCTGCGGCCTGCTCACGGTGAGCTTCCTGTCCTCGCTGCAGGCCGCGATCGGCCAGAGCGGCGGCGTCCTGGTGCTGGCAGGCCTCGCCTGCCTGTTCCTCGCGCCCGTGCTGCTATTCTACTTCCTCGCGAGTCTTGCCTGGCGCGGGCAGGAGATGCGAATGATCGCGCAATCGATGGCGCAGGTCGCGATCCGCTTTTCGGAGCCCGAAGGGGCGGCGAGCGATTCCATGGTCACGGTCGGACAGGCGATCCGCCGCGAGGTCGCGGCGATGGGTGACGGCATCGAGCGCGCGATCGCGCGCGCCGGCGAGCTCGAGACGCTGGTCGCCAACGAGGTCGCGGCGCTGGAGCGCGCCTATTCCGACAACGAGGTGCGCATCCGCGCGCTGTTGCAGGACATCGCCCACCAGCGCGACAATCTGGTCGGACAGGCCGAGCAGGTGCGCAGCGCCATTTCCGGCGTGCAGATCGACCTGCGCCACGACATCGCGCTGATCTCGGATGCGATCGCCTCGCGCGTCGACGAGGTCGCAAAGAGCATCACCGGCGCTCTGGAAGAGCGCGGCCAGCACATCACCCAGGCGTTGAGCCACGCCGGCGACAACATGATCCTCGCGCTCGGCGAGCGCGGCGGCGACCTGCTCGACCGGCTCGAGGAAGCCAGCTCCGAGACCACGCGCGCGGTGCTCGATGCCTCCGAGCGGCTGACGAGCAGCCTCAACTTCAAGACCGGCCACGTCCACGACGAATTCGTCGATCTCGCCGACCGCGTCCATGAGATGCTGAACGAGCGCATCGACCGCATCACCGGCGAATTCGAGCAGCGCGCCGTGAGCGTTGTCGAGGGCATCTCCGAGCGCACCGAACTGGCGCACGATTCCCTGAAGAATTCCTCCGACTCGCTCCTGCTCGAGCTCGAGCTGCGCAGTGGAGACCTCGTCACCAAGATCGACGAGGCCGGCAATCGGCTGGCCAGCCACATCATCACCTCCGGCGACAAGGCGAGCGAAGTGCTCGACGTCACCGTCAATTCGCTGGTTGCCAGGGTGGTGAGCCAGACCGAGACCGCACACGACTCGCTCTCGCTGCAGATGAGCGCCTTCGACGAACTGGTGAAAAACCAGGGCTCGGAACTGGCGGAGAAGTTCGCCCGCGACTCCGGCACGCTCGGCGCGCTGATCACCCGCCACATCGCGGAATTCGACCGCACCGTGAAGACGTTCGGCGGCGAGATCGTCGAGCGCATGGGCCAGCGCACCGAGGACATCGCCAACACCCTGAAAACCTATGTCGACAATTTCGACACCCGCCTCACCTCCAACAGCGGCGAGATCACGGCGACCCTCGACCAGCGCCTCCTGCAGTTCGAGACCACGCTCGGCGACCGTGTCAGCAGCCTCGACTCGTCGCTCGACAGCAAGCTCGCCATGTTCGACAGTGCGCTGAGCGGCCGCGTCAACACGCTCGACAGCTCGCTGGAGAACCGGCTCGGCACGCTCAACGCCTCGCTCGAGACCCGGCTTGGCTTCCTCGACAATTCGCTCGAGGGCCGCCTCAAATGGCTCGACGAGTCGATCGAGGGCCGCCTGAAGTCGCTGGAACAGACTTTCGACACTCGCACCAGCTCGGTCACGCAGACGATCGATGGCCGGCTCGGCATGCTCTCGACCTCGCTCACCGAAGGTGCGGCGCAGGCGATCCAGTCGATCGACTCCCGCCTCGGCCTGCTCACCTCCTCGCTCACCGACGGCGCCGCGCAGGCGATCGAGGCGCTCGATCGCCGCATCGCCAGCGTCACCGAAACCGTGGACGGCCGCAGCGCGCATCTGACCGACACCATCTCGGCCCGGTTCCTGGAAATCCACCAGGGCATCGAGACCCGCGTTGGCGCCATCGCCGGCGACATCGACGCCCGCGTGGCGCAGTTCGAGGACCTCCTGGGCTCGCGCGTCGAGGCGGTCGCGGGCCGCATCGAAAGCAGCGGACGCCAGGCCAGCGACGAGCTGATGGCGCGCGCTGAACTGCTCTCCTCCGGCATCAAGTCGCATGTCGAGGACGCCGAGCGCTCGCTCACCAATCTGGTGGTCAACACCAGCGAGACCATCCAGACCGGCGCGCGCACCGCGCAGCAGTCGCTGCTGACGGTCTCCTCCGACGTCGGCGCCCAGCTCAAGCTCACCGCCGGCGAAGTGGAGGCTGCGCTGACCGCGGTCGGCTCCGGTGCCGCAAGCTCGATCCTGTCCAGCGCCCGCGATGCCCAGGCCTCGCTGATGGCGGCGACCGGCGAGGTCGCCTCCCAGGTCAAGGCGCTCTCGACCGATGTCGAGCGCACCCTGCAGACCGTCGGCAGCGCGACCGCCGCCTCGATCCTGTCGGGAGCACGCGAGGCACAGACCGCGCTGGTCAGCGCCTCCACCGACGCGGCAAGCCAGGTCAAGTTGCTGGCCGTCGACGTCGAGCGCTCGCTGACGCTCGCCGGCACCGCCACAGCCGAAGCCGTCACGGCCGGCGCGCGCGAAGCACAGAACACGCTGATCGCGGCATCGACCGACATCACGAACCAGATCAAGTCGCTGGCGGGCGATGTCGAACGCTCGCTCACGCTTGCAGGTAGCTCGACGGCGGAAGCAGTCGTTGCCAGCGCACGCGAGGCCCAGAGCGCGCTGACAACAGCCTCGACCGACATCACCAGCCAGGTGAAGGCACTCTCGGTCGATGTGGAGCGCTCGCTGTCTGCCGCCGGCACATCGACGGCCGAGGCAGTCCTGAGCAGCGCCCGCGAGGCGCAGAACAGGCTCACGTCGGCCTCGACCGAGGCGGCAAACCTGGTACGAACGCTAACCGCCGACGTGCAGAGCTCGCTGGTTGCGGCCTCAACCGACGCTGCAAACGCGGTCACGACGCTGACTGCCGACATGCAGCGCTCGCTATCCATGGCCGGCACGGCGACCGCGGAGTCGATCACCTCAGGCGCACGCGAGGCGCAGAACACGCTGGTTTCCGCGTCAACCGAAGCCGCGAACACTGTCAAGGCGCTGGTCGCTGACGTGCAGCGCTCGCTGTCCATGGCCGGCGCTGCTACCGCGGAGTCAGTCACCGCGGGCGCACGCGAGGCCCAGAACACGCTGGTTGCCGCATCAACCGAAGCTGCAAACAGCGTCACGACGCTGGTCGCAGACATGCAGCGCTCGCTGTCGATGGCTGGCGCGGCCACCGCGGAGTCGATCACTTCGGCTGCCCGCGACGTTCAGACCACGCTGGTCACCGGATCGTCGGAGGCAGCCAACCACGTCAAGTCGCTGGCGATCGATATCGAACGGACGCTGACCGCAGTCGGCGCCGACACTGCCGCGGCCATCCTGAGCAGCGCACGCGAGGCGCAGACCTCGTTCGTGTCGACCTCGGCCGACGCGGCTGGTCAGATCCAGGCCATCTCGGTCCAGATCGAGCGCTCGCTCGCTGCCGTCACGGCGAACACCACCGAGACGATTCAGACCTCGGCGCAGAACGCGCACAGTTCGCTGGTCGCCGCCGCCAACGAGGTCTCCTCGAAGGTCAAGACGACATCCGCCGACATCGAGCGTTCGGTGCTCGCCGCCTCCAGCCAGTTCGGCTCGACCATGACCGGCAAGACCGACGAGATCGTCACCTATGTGCAGCAGCAGGCCGAGCGGCTGGCGCAGATGGTCGACACCAGGCGCGGCACGCTGGTGGAAGCGCTCACCAACAAGAGCGCGCAGCTCGCCACCGATATCGACCGCGCCACCGCGGACGCGCTGAAGTCGATCGAGATGCGCGGCCATACCTTCGCGCAGACGATGTCGAGCCACGGCGCCGAAGTCGCGCGCAACATCACCTCCGCCGGCGATCTTGCGACCGGCGCGGTGGCAAAGTCGCTGAAGGACCTCGAGCACTCCTCGCGCGCGGCGATCGACCAGTCGCGCCAGGTCTCGATTGCCGCCGTCACCGAGATGCAGGAGACCAGCAAGATCCTGCGCACGGATACAGTGGCGCTGTTCGAGCGGCTGCGCGAGGGCAACATCCTCTTGCAGGAGGTGCTCACCGGCGCCCACGACAACCTCAACTCGCTCGAGCGCGCGCTCGTGACCCGCGTCGCCGACTTCGTCTCGGCGATGAACGACGTCACCTCGCGCAACGGCATTGCGACCCAGACGCTGGAAGACCAGCTCACCGTGTTCAACAGCAAGACCCAGAAGGCGCTGGAGGACCTCGGCGAGCTGTCGACCCAGTTCGACACCCACGGCCGCGCGTTGGTCGAAGCCGCCGCATTGGTGGAGCAGAGCAACCGCAACACCACGGGCTCGATCGCCGAACGCAAGGCGACGCTGGAATCGCTGGTCACCACCATCGACCTGCGCACCACTGATCTCGACCAGCGGCTGTCGCGCTTCACCGGCCTGCTCGATGAATCGCTCGCCGCGGCCGAGGAGCGCGCCCGCGACATCGCCCGCGTGGTGGCGGAGACCGCCGGCGCCGGCTCTGCGGCGATCAGCCGCCAGTTCGAGGCCGTGCGCACCGCGGCCGAGAACGAGCGGCAACAGACGCTCGACGCTATGAACGACCTGTACCAGCAGAGCACCCAGGAAACGGATGCGATGTTCAAGGAATCGACGGAGAAATTCTCCGCGATGGTGCAGTCGATGAAGCAGATGGCGGCCGAGATGCACAACGAGCTCGAGGCCACCCGCACCGAGCTGCGCCGCGGCGTGCTCGAGATGCCCCAGGAGGCCGCGGAGAACACCGCGCAGATGCGCAAGGTGATCGTCGACCAGATCGAGGCGCTGGCCGAGCTCAACCGCATCGTGGCCCAGCACGGCCGCGGGCTCGACGTCGCGACCAACAGCCGGGTCAGCGTGCAGCGCCAGGACGAGACCGTGATGGTCGCGGCCGCTGGCGGTCGCACAAGCGATGTCCGCATGCGCGGCGGCGACTATGGCAGCGCATCGGCCCTGCCGCCGCCGGACCTCGGCGTGCCGGCGCCGGCCTCGCGCCGCACCGAAGCGCCGCCGGTCAGCCCGACGACCCCGGACAACGGCCGGGACGGCTGGCTGTCGGACCTGCTCAACCGCAGCGATACCCCTGCCCCCGCGCCCCGCGAAGCGCCGCGTCCCCGTCCGCAGGCTGCCGCCGCCAATCCGCTGGAATCGCTGTCGCTCGACATCGGCCGGCTGATGGACCGCAACCTTGCGGCTGAGATGTGGGATCGCTACCAGCGCGGCGAGAACAAGGCGTTCAGCAAGCGGCTCTACACGCCGGCCGGCCAGAAGGCCTTCGACGAGGTCGCCCGCAAGTACCGCTCCGACCGCGGCTTCAAGCAGACGGTCGACCGCTACATCGCCGAGTTCGAGCGGCTGCTCGACGAAGTCGCCCGCGACGACCGCGGCCCGCAGTCGCTGCGCAACCACCTCACCTCGGAGACGGGGCTGGTGTACACGCTGCTCGCCCATGCGGCGGGGCGGCTGGGGTGAGACGCGAATAGCGAATGGCGAATAGAGAAACGGGGGCCGAAGGGCTTCCGTTTTGTTTTGGTCTTATTCAGTTGATTCCAGTCGACGTACGACGACCTCGCATCGAGACAATATCTGGATATATATCCAGATATTGTCTCGGCAGGAGGGACGAAGGCGAACATGGGAAACACTGCGCAGAAGAGAGCGCTGCGGAACTACCGGTCCCGGCTGGTCAAGCGCGGCATGGCGCGATTTGAGGTTCTTGGTCTCGATACCGATCGCGACCTGATCCGCTCCCTGGCAAGACGCCTAGCCGCAGGCGATGCCGATTCTGCGCAAATCCGGGCGACGCTCAGCCAGGCGATTGCCGACGAGCCGCGGAAGAAAGGTGGAATCCTCGCCGCCTTGCGACGCTGGCCGCTGGTCGACGCCGACCTTGACCTGACGCGCCGCGCGAAACGGGGCGCGTATGACGCGCTGTCTCCTCGACACCAACATCATCAGCAACGTCACGAGGCGCGATCCATCCGCAGCCCTCACAGCGTTGATGGCAGAACAAACCGACGAGGACCTGTTCATTTCAGCCCTGACCGTCGGAGAAATTCGGCGGGGGTTCCTGGAGAAGCCGAAAGGGAAGAAGCGCGCGCTGCTTGAGACCTGGTTCACCGGCCCAGAAGGACCCCAAGCGCTTTTCGCAGGCCGCGTGCTGCCCTTTGACGAAAGGGCAAGCCTCGTCTGGGCGCGCCTCATCGCGGACGGCACTGCCGTCGGTCGGCCAAGAAGCGCGCTCCACATGATCATCGCCGCGATCGCAGAGACCAACGATTGCATCGTCGTCACCGACAACGAGAAAGATTTCGCCGGCTTGAAAGTCGTCAACCCGCTTCGTACCGCGGGCGCCGGCTAGATCACTGTCGCCTGCGTACCGGCCCTACGGACCTCGGCGGAGGCGGCGGTTCGGATGCGTTGCTGTTGCTGCTACTGCTGCTGCTGGCGCCGAACAACAGGCGCGTCGGGTTGCGGTCGAGGTTGTTCACGGCGCGGCTGATATCGCCGAGCGTCCTGCGGCCGTCGGCCATCAGTGCGCCCGAGCGCTTGTCGAAATCTTCGGCGAGCTCGCGGATCGATTTCACCATCGCGGCCAGTTCGCCACCGCGATCGCCGCCGGCGATGCTGTTGAGGCCGAGCATGAGGTTGTCGGCCTTGCCCATCACGCCGTCGACCCTCAGCATCACATTGTCGATCTTCTCGGAATTGCGCGCGAGCGCCGCGGTGAAGGTCTCGAGATTACGCAGCGAGTTCTTCACCGATTCTTGATTGTCCGCGACGATGCGGTTGACGTTCTGGAGCGTCGCGCGGATCGCTTCGGTGACATCCTGCAGGGCCCTGGGATCGGCCGTCAGCACGGGGATACCGTCCTCGTCGAGCGGCACCGGAGGCGCCGTCTCCTCGCCGCCCTTCAGCGAGATCGCGGCAACGCCCGTCAATCCCTGGAATTCGAGGCCGACCAGGGTGTCCTTGCGGATCGGCGCGTTGTTCTCGACCATCGCGAATGCAACCACGCGACGCGGATTGTCGAGCTTCACCGAAATGACTTCCCCTATCCTGATACCATTAAAATTGACATTACCACCGTTCCGCAGACCCGAGGCCGGACCTTCGAAAATCACCCGCAAAGGGCTGCGCTGCTTGGTGGTATGCAGGCTCTGGAACCAGAGCACGAAGCCGAACGCAGCCGCAATCACCGCCAGCGTGAAGGCGCCGATCAGGACATAGTTCGCCCGGGTTTCCATCGATTGCTCCAGCTACTCGTCCAAGCTCGGGATCCGCCGCGGCGGAACCGTCACTGATCCTTCTCTCTCGCGCATGATCTTGTCCGAAAACCGGTTTCCACCTGTCGGGATCACGCGCTAGCCGATGACGGCGCGGGCGCGTTTGCCATGGAAGTATTGCCGCAGCCATGGATGCTGCGAGGCCTGCATGTCGGCGATCGATCCTGCGGCAATGATCTTACCGTTCCCTAAAACGGCGATGCGGTCGCACGCGGTATATAGGCTGTCGAGATCGTGGGTTACCATGAAAACGGTCAGCCCCAAAGTGCGCTGCAGGGTGCGCACCAGCTCGTCGAACTCGCCGGCGCCGATCGGGTCCAGGCCCGAGGTCGGCTCATCCAGGAACACGAGCTCGGGATCGAGCGCGAGCGCACGCGCCAGCGCCACGCGCTTGATCATGCCGCCGGAGAGCTCGGAAGGATAGCGGTCGGCGACCTCGGGCTTCAGCCCGACCATCACGAGCTTCGCCACCATGATCTCGTCCAGGAGCCGCTGTGAGACCCTCAGATATTCGCGCACCGGAAACTGGATGTTCTGCCGCACGGTCAGCGAAGAGAACAGTGCGCCCTGCTGGAACAGGACGCCCCAGCGTCGTTCGACCCGGCGCCGTTCGCTGGAGCTGGCGGCATCGAGGTCGATGCCGAACACCTCGATGCGTCCCGACACCTTCGGCACCAGCCCGATGATGGTGCGCGTCAGCACCGACTTGCCGGCGCCGGAGGGCCCGACAAAGCCCAGGATCTCGCCGCGCTTCACATCGAGATCGAGACCGTCGAGCACGCGGGTCCTGCCGAACTGCACCGTGATGTCGCGAACGCGGATGATGGCGTCGGAAATAGGCTGCATCAGCATGGTCACATCCCGATCGACGCGAAGAAGATCGCGAACACGCCGTCCATCACGATGACGAAGAAGATGCCCTTCACCACCGATGATGTCGTGTGCTGGCCGAGCGATTCCGCGCTGCCCTGCACCGCCAGCCCCTCGACACAGGCGACGATGCCGATCACCGCCGCCATCACCGGCGCCTTGACCATGCCGACAATGAAATGATTGATCGAGATGGCATCGCGCAGCCGCAGCAGGAACGCTTCCGGATCGACGCCGCCATAGAGCCAGGCGACGAGGCCGCCGCCATAGAGCGCGGCCATCGCGCCGAGAAAGGCGAGGATCGGCAGCGCCAGCACCAGCGCCAGCATGCGGGGCAGGACCAGCACCTCGATCGGATCGAACCCCATGGTACGCAGCGCGTCGATTTCCTCGCGCATCTTCATCGAGCCGAGCTCGGCGGTGTAGGCACTGCCCGAGCGTCCGGCGACCATGATGGCAACGAGCAACACGCCGATCTCGCGCAGCACCAGCACGCCGAGCATGTCGACCACGAAGATGTCGGCGCCGAACCTGCGGAAATGAAAGATGCCTTGCTGCGCGATGATGCAGCCGATCAGGAAGGTGATCAGCACCACGATCGGCACCGCGCGCCAGCACACCTGCTCCAGATGGTGGATGGTCGAGGTCAGACGGAACGAGCGCGGGCGGATCAAGACATGCCCGCTCGCGACGAGCACGGCGCCGAGCATGTCGATCAATCCGATGATCGTGCCGCCGATGCCGACCACCACCCGGCCGATCTGGTCCAGCATGGCCGTAATCGAGACCGGGCCGGTCTCGGCCTCCGGCGTTTCCTTCACCCGCCTGACTTCGTCGACCAGGCTCGAATAGTTTTCCGAGAGCCCGGCGATGGTCGCCTCGCCGCCACCGTGGCTCAGGCTGCGCCTGAGCCGCTCGATCAACCAGGCGCCGAAGGTGTCGAGCTTGGAGACCTGGGAGACGTCGATGAAGATATCGGGACGGGTGCCGCGGAGTTTTTCCGCGTCGGCCACCATCCGCTCCAGCACGGGCGCAAAACGGGCCGTCCACGGCCCCGCGGCGCACAGGGCAAGGCCGCCGCCCTGTGTTATCCGTTCCAGTGTCGGGTCGCCGTTCAAAATGCCCACCCCAGGCTGGTTGTCTCGTTCGAAAGATAGGAATTCGAACGCCGCATTGCCTTGTAGAATCTGGCGCTAACCAGCCATAGTTGGCAGCGCCCCGCAAGCGCACGGTTCAGAAATTGCGAGATTTTGAAATGACTTCCAGCCGATCCGCGCGCCTAACGCAAGAGCTTGCCGCCTTTATCGAACGCTGGCCGATCGCGGGCGCCTTCACCATCAGCCGGGGCGCCAAGACCGAGGCCGTTACCGTCGTGGCCGAGGTCAGCCTGGACGGGTTGACCGGGCGCGGCGAATGCGTGCCCTACCCGCGCTATGGCGAGACGCCGGAGGCGGCGTTTGCGGCGATCCAGGCGATGCAGGGGTCCCTTGCGGCCGGCATGGACCGGAAGGCCCTGCAGGCGCAAATGCCGCCGGGCGCGGCCCGGAACGCGCTGGATTGCGCCCTGTGGGACCTCGAGGCCAAGCGCAGCGGCAATCGGATATGGAACCTGCTCGGGCGCGGCACGCCGGTCCCCTGCACCACGGCCTACACGATCTCGCTGGGAACGCCGGAGGCGATGGCGGAAGCGACCGCCAGGGCCGCGCACCGGCCGCTGCTCAAGATCAAGCTCGGCGGCGACGGCGATGGAGAGCGCATCAAGGCGGTACGAAGAGCGGCGCCGAATGCGGAACTGATCGTCGACGCCAATGAGGCCTGGACGGCGGACAACCTCGCCGACAACCTCGCCGCCTGCGCAGATGCCGGCGTCACGCTGGTGGAGCAGCCGCTGCCGGCCGGCAACGATGCGGCGCTGGCTGAGATCAAGCGGCCGCTTGCCGTCTGCGCCGACGAAAGCGTGCATGCGCGCGCCTCGCTGGAGGGGCTCCGCGACCGCTACGACGCAGTCAATATCAAGCTCGACAAGACCGGCGGCCTGACCGAGGCGTTGGCGATGGCGGATGCCGCCCAGGCGCTCGGCTTCGACATCATGGTCGGCTGCATGGTCGCGACCTCGCTCGCCATGGCACCCGCGATGCTGCTCACCCCGCAGGCGCGCTTCGTCGATCTCGATGGCCCGCTGCTGCTCGCGCACGACCGCGACCACGGGCTGCGTTACGACGGCAGCCTCGTCTATCCGCCGGAGGCCGCGCTCTGGGGGTGATGGAGGTTATGCCGCGCCAGCCACATCACCAGTGCACCTGACCCTGCCATCGCGGCCATCAGGTAATAGACGCCCTGGCCGTAGCGGGCATAGACGACGCCGCACAGGATCGCGGTGCTGCTCGAGACGATGCCGCTGCAGGCGGCAAGATAGCCCTGCCCGCGCGCCATGATGTGTCCGGGCACCTGGTGCACCAAAAGTCCCATGATGCCGACCTGCGTCAGGCCGAAGGTCAGCCCATGCGTGAGCTGCACGACGGCCAGGACCGGAAGCGGCGGGTCCTGCGCGGTGATCACCCAGCGCGCAACCCCGGCCAGTGCGCCGATCACGACCAGCATCGCCGGGGGCAGCGTGAGGCGCGGCGATACCGCAAACAGCACGATCTCCGCGAGCACGCCGAGCGACCACAGCGCTGCGATGGTGAGCCCGCCCAGGCCGGCCTGCTTCCAGACGATGGAGGCAAAGATGTAATAGGCGACATGGCTGCCCTGGATCAGCGCAGAAGCCGCGATGATCGCGAGGAAGCCGCGATCGCGGAGCAGCGCGACGCCGCCGCGCTGTGCGGTCTCGGCCCTCTTTGTGACCTCGAGCGGCCGCAGGCCCAGGCTGGTGAGCGCACTGACCCCCGCTACGGCAGCAACGATCCAGATCAGGTGCTCCGCCGCGACTTCATCGACCAGCAGCCCGCACAAGAGCGCGCCGACCACGAAGGCGGCCGAACCCCACAGCCGCAACGGACCATAGTTCAGTCTGTAATGCGTCACGCCGCGGAGCGCATAGGCATCCGTGAGCGGCCCCGTCGGCGTCCACAGGCAGCAGGTGACGACGAAGACCAGGAATACCGGCAGTGCCTGGCGTTGGGTGCCGATGAGGGCAAATCCGAACGCGGTCGCGGCTGCCGTGATCATGATGGCGCCGCGCAGCATCCGCCGCCGCTCGGCAAGGGATGTGATCAGCGGCAGCACGGTGAAACGGGTCACCGCGGGCACCGCCGTGATGATGCCGATCCAGGACGCCTCGATCCCCACCGCCTTCAGCCAGAGCGGGAAGAACGGCAGATAGGTGCCGAGCATCCCGAACATGGTGCCGTAAAAGGCTCCGAGGCGAGCCGCGAATCGCTTAGCATCCACTTGCGGCGCTGCAGGAATTTGTGATTCGGAAGCCATCAATCCAATTGCGATTCGCCTGATATCGTGGTGTTCGTTATCGCAGCGCGCCGCAATTTGCGCGACGAGATTTGCATGGCCAACGAAGCATTCGCCCTTTCGCCGATCACAGCCCGCCCGGTGCAGCCGGGCGAGGACGATTACCACGCGATCAGCGAAGCCTTCATGGAGACTTCGCGCGGCCGCTGGTTCCTCTCCGAATACGCCAAGCGCAACCGCAACGCCGATACCCGCCTGGTGCTGGATGCGGTGGCCCGGCTCGAGGAAAGCCTTGCCGCGCAGAAGCAGGCGGTCGAACCCGATCCGGGGCCGGCGGTCGCCGAGGCCATCGCCGCGATCCGCGACGCGGTGGAGGCCGCGCAGGCATCTGCGGCCGAAGCGCTCGACAGCCTGGCGCTGGAGCAGAAGCTTGCCCCGGTGCGCAAGGGCGCGCGGGTAATCCGCGAGATCGCGTGGCGGCTGCGCGAGATCGGCAATGACGGACGCATCTGCGACCTCATCGATTCCCAGGTCGTCGCAATCGAGAACGGCGCCGCGCAGATTTCATCCGAGGACGCGAAGGCCGCGCTGGATGCCGCCTTCGCACCGATCGTGCAACGCCTCGCCCAGTTCTCCGAGGTCGATGAGACGCCTGCGCCGAGCGCCGAAGCGCCGATGGCTCCGTCACCCGCACCTGCACCGGAGAGCCACGCGGAGCCGCGCGCCCTTCACACGGTGGAGGTCGAGCACACCACAGAAGTCGAGGCTCCACCGGAGGCGCCGGCCGCCGTGGAGACCGTCGCCGCACGTCCCGAGCCGGACGCCGCGGAAGAGACCATCACCGTTGCGGACGCGGAAGCCGCGCTCGCTGTCGCCGAAGCGGCGCTGGCGGAGGCTGAAGCGATCGAGCTTGCTCGCGCCACCGAGGAAGCTGCTGCCGACGCTCATGACGAGGCCGTGCTCGACATGATCGCGATGGAGATGGGCGCGCCCGACCCGTTCGACGTTGAGGACACCACGGCAACGATCGCCGAAGAACCACCAGTTGAACTGGAAGCACCGCCCGCGCCGGAAATCGTGCCGCAGGCGCCTGAGCTTGCCGTCGCGCTGCCGGAACCGCAGTTCGAGCTTCCGCCGCAGCCTACCTTCGTCTCGCCGCCCGAGCCTCCGGTCGAAATCTCGCTCGGCTCCACCATCATTGCCAACGGCATCGTCAAGAAGCCCAGCGCCACGGCCAGCGATCCGCTCGCGCCGATCCGCCGCATGAGCCAGGCCGAGAAGATCGCGTTCTTTTCGTAAGCGCGAGGCTTGCCGCTCCGCGAGGAGACTCGCGCAGTGGCCGATGTCTCGTTACAAGAGCTGTGATAAAGTACGCAGCACGGACACGTGCTGCTGGCGTCCGCGAAGTCCATCCTGGCGACAGGTGCAAGCGACGGACTCATGTCATGAGGCAGTCGACATCGGCGGACGAACGTTCGAGCATTCAGCGCCGCGTGCTGCTTGATCCGCGCGACGGCGACGTCGAGGACGATGCGGCCAGCCCCGGTCAGCGTTCGCTGCTTGCTATTGCCGGCAGCCTGCTTGTCGAGATCAGCCTGCCGAAGCTCTTGTTCGCGTGGACCGCGTTGCTCCTGCTGCCGGCCGTGCTGCTCGGCCTCGCGCCGCTCTTGGCCTCCGCCTGGCTTTCGATCTTGTCCGAAAAAATCCTGGTCCTGACGGAAATCGGCGCGGCGTTGATGCTGATCGCGATCGTCGCGCTCGGATGGTTCGCCTGGCGGCCGCTGCTGCGGATCGTCGAGATCAGTTTCTGGTCGCTGAACGCGCTCGCGGTGCAGCCGAGCTATGCGTTCTGCCGCGAGGCACTGCGCCACCTGACGGAACGGATCTGGCAAAGCAGCCTGACTCCAAATTTGCGCATGCGAGTGCGACGCGCGTGTTCGCTCGGTGCCGGCATCCTGCTCAGCGCAGGCGCGGCATTGATCGCGATCCTGGTTTGGCCGACCTCGCAATGGACCGCCGGCCTGATCGATCTCGCCATAGGTCATCATCTCGTGGTGACGACGCTGGCCAACGCCGTTGTGCTCGTGTCCTGCTATCTCGCAGCGGCGTCATTGGCCTGGGGTTTTGCCGATGCCAGCATGGATCAGCCGGCCGATCTTGCCGCCTTCGATATCCCCAGGCCCGATGCCCGCATCTGGCGCGTTGCGCATCTGTCCGATGTCCACGTCGTCGGCGAGCGATATGGCTTTCGCATCGAATGCGGGCGCGCCGGGCCGCGCGGCAATGAACGCTTTGCCGCCGCGCTTGCTCGTCTCGCCGCCATTCATGCCGCCGATCCGCTCGATCACGTGCTGATCAGCGGCGATATGACGGATGCGGGGCGCGCCAGCGAATGGGCCGAGTTCTTTGAGGCATTGTCAGAGCACCCTGATCTTGCCGCGCGGACGCTTCTGCTGCCGGGCAATCATGACGTGAACATCGTCGATCGCGCCAACCCGGCCCGGCTCGACTTGCCGTTCAGCCCCGGCAAGCGGCTGCGGCAAATGCGAACCCTGTCGGCGATATCGACCATTCAGGGCGATCGGGTGCGCCTCGTCGACACGTCAGGCAAAGTCGCGGCCACGCTGGACGAGTTCCTCACGCCGCATCGCGAACAGATTGTTGCGTTCGCCGAGCGCGGCGGCGTGCGTCGGGGCGCCGAGCTTCGCCGATTGTTCGAGGACCAATTCCCGATGATCCTGCCGCCCGACCAACCGGAAGGCCTCGGAATAGCCATCCTCGACTCCAATGCCGAAACCCACTTCTCCTTCACCAACGCGCTCGGGCTGGTCTCGCTCGAACAGGTGCAGCGGCTGGAGGCCGCCATGAACTATTTTCCGAAAGCACGGTGGATCGTGGCGCTGCACCATCACCTCACGGAATATCCCATGCCGACGACGAAGTTCTCCGAGCGCATTGGAACGGCATTAATCAATGGGAGCTGGTTCGTCCGTAGACTGCAAGCCTTTGCCGACCGCGTCGTGGTGATGCACGGTCACCGCCACATCGACTGGATCGGTGCATGCGGCGCATTGAAGATTATCTCCGCGCCCTCGCCGGTGATGAACGCTGCCGATGATGCGCCAAGCTATTTCTACATCCACCGGCTGGTAAGCGGCCTCGATGGAACGCTTTGCCTCGCCGAGCCCGAAAAGGTGGTAATTGCGGGCAGCTAAGTCCTTGCCGGTTTGCCGTCAGCCGGTCCTCCGAGCAGATCGGCGAGCCAGCACGTCGACGGGTGCTCGGCAGAGAAGGTGAGAAGCGCAAGCGTGATTGGCACACCGATGAAGGTGCCGAACAGGCCCCACAGGAAGGTCCACAAGAAGATCGCAAACAGCACGATGAACGGCGATATCGATAGCGTGTTGCCGGCGACGCGTGGCTCGACATAGCTGCCGACCACGAACTGGATGATGTTGAGGCAGGCAAAGACACCGAACACCGCCGGCCAGCTCTCGAATTGCGTCATGGCAAGCAGCGTCGGAAACAGCGTGGCGATGAACGGCCCGATGAACGGGATGTAGTTCAGCACGAAGGCGATCACGCCCCACTCGAACGCGAATGGCAATCCGGTAACGCCGGCGAAAAGGCCGACCAGAAGGCCGGTGACTGCGCTCATCTGCGTGCGCACCAGCAGATATTTCCGAAATTTGGCCGCGGTCGCGGCGCTGCCATTGAGCAACACGCGCGCCGCCGTAGCGTTCTCCAATCTGTCTATCCTTCGCCTGGCATCCTCGACCTCGAGCAACCCCAGCACGACATAGACCAGCGCGATCAGCCAGAAGCTCAGCGTGGTGTTGAGGCGGCCGGTGACGTATTGCGTGGCGCGCAGCAGCCAGCCGACATTGAAGTGCTCGGCCCAGAGGCTGGCAACCTCGATGCCATGGCCATCGAGCCATATCACGGCCCGTTCATAGAACGTCTGATACCGCCCAGCATCGGCGACGAGGAAATGGCCGACGCGGCCAAAGCCCCACGCTGCCAGCGAAGCGAAGGCAAGGCAGATCGCCACCGTGACCAGCATGGTGATCGCGAGCGCTGCGAGCTTCGGCATCCATGACTGCAGCCATTTCTGCGCCGGCCAGACGATCGCGATGATGAACAGCGCCGCAGCGAGCGGCGCCAGCACACTCCTCGCCTGCGATGCGGCCGCGCCGACGAGCACTACCGCGATGACGACGGTTGCAACCCTTTGCCCGGAGCCGTCCCCCATCCTGGATTCCTCCGACCTTGCGCCAAACAAAGATTGTCAGGTGCTGCAATCCGCCGCAAGGGCAGTCAGCCAATCGATGGGGCGGGGCCAGGGATTTGGACGATGCGCTGATTGCGCAGGCGCCAAAACGATGTTCTGCGTCGTAGCCTGGGTGGAGCCATCGGGCGCGCCTTCGCGCGACCCGTTGGCTTCACCCGGGCTGCAGAATCTCGGCGTTGTTCAGGCCACCAGCTTGGCGAACAGGTCGGCGTCGACATTGCCGCCGGAGAGAACGATGACGACGTTCTTGTCCTTGGCGTCGATGCGGCCGGCGAGCAAGGCGGCAAGGCCGACGGCGCCGCCGGGCTCGACCACCAGCTTCAGTTCGCGATAGGCGAACGCGACCGCAGCGGCGACTTCCTCATCCGAAGCCGACACGCCGCGCGCCAACAGCTTGCTGTTGATCGCAAATGTGAGCTCGCCCGGCATCGCCGCCATCAACGCGTCGCAGATGGTGCGGGCGGCGGCTGGATGCGGCTCGCGATGTCCTACCTGCAGCGACAGCGCGTGGTCGTCATAGCCCTTCGGCTCGGCGACGATCACCTGGGCTTGCGGGAATTTGGCCTTCACGGCGGTCGCGACGCCCGCGATCAGCCCGCCGCCGGACGCCGGTGCCACCACGATGTCGGGCGTAAGCCCAAGCGTGGCCATGTCCTCGGCGATTTCGCGGCCCGCGGTGCCCTGCCCTGCGATCACGAAGGGATCGTCATAGGGACGCACCAAAGTCGCTCCGCGCTTCTCCGCGATACCATTGGCGATCGCCTCGCGGTCCTCACGGTCGCGGTCATAGAGCACGACCTCAGCGCCATAGGACTTGGTGCGCTCGCGCTTGGTGATGGGCGAGTCCGCCGGCATCACGATGGTCGCCTGCATGCTGAGGATCTTCGCCGCTGCGGCCACACCTTGGGCGTGGTTACCGGAGGAGAATGCGACGACCCCGCCACCACGCTGGGCCTGCGGGATCGACGCCAGTTTGTTGAAGGCGCCGCGGAACTTGAACGAGCCTGTCCGCTGCAGCATTTCCGGCTTCAGGAACACCGTGGTCCCGGCGCGCTCGTTGAGGACGGGAAAGGACAGCAGCGGCGTGCGCACCGCGAACGGCGCGACCACCTTTGCGGCGGCTTCGATATCAGCCGCACCGATGGGTGGATTTGCGATGATTTCGGTCATCCGCGATTTGTAACGCGGCCGCCGATGACCGGGCAAGACGCTTCTGTGTGAAGTCAGGCCGCGAAATGCGGGTCCTCGGCCACGAATTCGGCCGCCTCACTCTCGGGCGCAGGGTCGGGCTCGACCGGACGAAGGTTGAGGGCGTGGTCGATAAAAACGCGCGCCGAGGCTTGCCAGGTGTGGCGCGCAGCAAAGTCGACACAGGTTTGCGCGGGGATGCTGAGCGCCTCCAGGCAGGCCTCGCGGAGGTCTTCTTTCAGCACGCCGACCGGCGCAGTACCGATCACGTCACGCGGACCGACCACCGGGAAAGCGGCGACCGGCAGGCCGCTCGCAAGCGCCTCCAGCAGCACCAAACCGAAGGTGTCGGTCCTGCTCGGGAACACGAACACATCGGCAGCGGCATAAATGCGCGCCAATTCCTCGCCGTGCCGTGCGCCCAGGAACACGGCGTCGCGGTATTTCCGCTCCAGTGCCGGCCGCGCCGGTCCGTCGCCGACAACGACCTTGGTGCCCGGCAGATCGAGGTCGAGGAAGGCTTCCAGGTTCTTCTCGACCGCCACCCGGCCGACGCTCAGGAAAACCGGTGCCGGAAGACAGAGGTCGACATGGCGCGGATGGAACAGCTCGGTATCGACGCCGCGCGACCACAGCACCACGTTGCGAAAGCCGCGCGAGCGCAGTTCGGCGGCGAGCGCCGGGGTTGCCGCCATCACCGCCTGGCTCGGCCGATGGAACCAGCGCAACAGCCGCCAGACCCAGTTTTCCGGGATTGGCGAGCGCGCCGAGACATAGTCCGGAAAGCGGGTGTGAAAGCTCGTGGTGAACGGCAGACCGCGCTTGCGGCAGTAGCGGCGCACCAACAGGCCGATCGGACCTTCGGTGGCGATGTGGATGCTGTCGGGCTTGTCCTGCTCGATCAGCGCGGCAATCGCAGCCGGATGCGGCAGGGCCAGCCTGAGGTCGCGATAGCTCGGCATCGCGAAGGTACGGAACGATTGCGGCGTGAGAAATGCGATCTCAACGCCGAGGCCCTTTGCCGCCTCGGCCATCATGGTCAGCGTCCGAACCACCCCGTTGACCTGGGGATGCCATGCGTCGGTCGCGACCAGGATTTTTGTCATGCAGCGCGCGCCGTGACCCGCGGCACTGGGGCGATGCGCCGGACCGGGTCCGTCCAGGTGATGATCTCGAAGCGCCCATCCTCGTGCTCGGCCAGCGCCGTGCAGCTCTCGACCCAGTCGCCGCAATTCATGTAGCGGATGCCGTGCTCGTCGCGGATCGTTGCATAATGGATGTGGCCGCAAATCACGCCGTCGCAGCCGTGGCGACGTGCTTCGCTCGCAAGCGTGGTTTCGAACGCGCCGATGTAATTGACTGCCTTCTTGACCTTCAGCTTCGCCCATTGCGACAGCGACCAGTAGGGCACGCCGAACATGCGGCGGAAGAAGTTGACGAAGCGATTCATCTGGATCGCGAAGTCGTACGCCTTGTCGCCGAGATGGGCGAGCCAGCGCGCATTCTGCACCACGAGGTCGAAGATATCGCCGTGGATCACGAGGTAGCGCTTGCCGTCGACGCCGGTGTGGATAGTGTTCTCCATCACGTCGATGCCGCCGAAATGCGTGCCGTAGTACTTGCGCAGGAACTCGTCGTGATTGCCGGGGATATAGATGACCTTGGCGCCCTTGCGTGCCTTGCGCAGCATCTTTTGCACGAAGTCGTTGTGAGTTTGGGGCCAGTGCCAGCTCGACTTCAGCGCCCAACCGTCAACGATGTCGCCAACCAGGTAGATCGTATCGGCATCGTGAGAGCGCAGGAAATCAAGCAATCGGTCGGCTTGGGACCCGCGGGCTCCGAGATGGACATCGGAGATGAACAACGTGCGAAAGCGCCGCTCGGGGCTCTCTTCACTGAAAGAGTCGCTTCCCATACCTGTGCACCTAACAAATCCCTGTGACAGGGCGATGACGATTCGTCGCAGCCAACAGTCCCACCAGAATCAGCTACGCGCCCCTTTGAAATGCGGATAACAGCGCCATGCGACAATCTGGCGACACGAGGGGCCGGATATCCACGGAATGCATCCCCGGCGTCGTCCCGGGCTTGACCCGGGACCCATAACCACAGGGTGCCGTGGTGAGAGTCGGATGTCGCCCGAGCTTCGCTTCAAATAACCATTCGTGGTTATGGGTCCCGGCTCAAGGCCGGGACGACACTCAATAAAATCTGTGAAAATGATGCACCGGCCCGTGGCCGTGGCCGACGGTGAAACGATCGGCGGCTTCGATCGCGGCGCTGATCCAGCGCTTGGCATTGCGCACGGCTGACGTCACGTCTTCGCCCTTGGCAAGCTCGGCTGCGATCGCAGACGACAAAGAGCAGCCGGTGCCATGGGTGTTTGCGGTGCTGATGCGCGGCGCCGCGAGCACGATCGCGCTGTCTACATCGACGAGATAATCGATGCTCTCGCTGCCCTGCCCGTGCCCGCCCTTAATCAGGACCGCCTGACAGCCGAGGGCAAGCAGCCGCCTGCCCTGGCTCTCGATGGCGGCCTCATCCGAGGCCATCGGTTCGTCGAGCAGTGCTGCGGCCTCCGGCAGGTTCGGGGTGATCAACGACGCAAGCGGGATCAATCTCGTGCGCAGCGCATCGACCGCCTCCGCGGCAAGCAGGCGATCGCCCGAGGTTGCAACCATCACCGGATCGAACACGACATGCTTCGGCGACCAGCGCTCGAGCCCGGCCGCGATCGCATCGATGATCGAAAGCTCCGCCACCATGCCGATCTTGACCGCGCCGACCGCAAGATCGGAGAACACCGCATCGATCTGCGCCGTCACGAACTCGGCCGGCACCTGGTGGATGCCGCGCACGCCCATCGTGTTCTGCGCGGTGAGCGCGGTGATGACGGATGCGCCGTAGACGCCGAGCGCGGCAAAGGTCTTCAAATCCGCCTGGACGCCGGCGCCGCCAGAGGAATCCGAACCGGCAATGGTGAGTGCGATCGGCGTCGTCATCGGAAAGCTGCCGCGCAGTGGGATAGGCATAATACCATGGTCCCTCCTAGCGCGGCGAACCAAGGCCGGCAAGCTGGCTTGCCATTGCACGGCGAATTTGGCTCTATGGGCCGGCTACCTGCCCCGGAGATAACAGCGATGGTTCCCTTCTTCATCCAGATCAAGTGCAAGCTCTGCCAGTCCTATGCCGTCGCCAATGCGCTGGCGGAGGCCGAGATCGCCTCCGAGATCTACTCCACCGCGGGCGATTACGATCTCCTGGTGAAGTTCTACGTCGACAAGGACACCGACATCGGCCATTTCGTCAACGAGAAGGTCCAGGTCATCCCGGGTATCCAGGACACCCACACCATCATCACCTTCAAGGCGTTCGGGACCACCTAGCTCTTATTCCCGGTCGGCTTCGGCGGTGGCGTGGGTCCCTCGACGGGTGGCAGCGATTTGAGATAGTCCGCCATTGCCGCGCGGTCGTCGTCGGACAATTGCGAGGTGTTCTTGATCACGCGCGCCATCAATCCGCTGGCGCTGTCGCCCTCCGGCAGTTCGCCGGTCTTCAGGAAATAAGCGAAGTCCTTCGCGCTCCAGTCTCCGAGTTTCTTTTGCGTGATGTTGGGCACCCAGCCCTCGCCCTCCGGATTCGGTCCGCCGCCAAAACGCTGCGCGCGGATGATGCCGCCCAGGAAATTGCGCGGGCTGTGGCACTCCGCGCAATGGCCGAAACTGTTCACGAGATAGGCCCCGCGATTCCATTGCGCGGAGCGCGCCGGATCCGGCGTAAAGGGCTTGTCATCCATGAACAGGAATTTCCACACACCGATGTTGCGGCGGATGTTGAAGGGGAACGGCACGTCGTGATCGCGCACCTTGCCGGCGACCGGCGGCAGCGTCTTGATGAACGCGAAGAGGTCGCGGACGTCCTCGATCTTCGCATGCCGGTAGGACGTATAGGGAAAGGCAGGGAAAAAATGGGCGCCCTCCGGCGAGGTGCCCTTCATGACCGCTGTGACGAAATCGGCCTCGCTCCATCGGCCGATCCCGTCATTGGGATCGGGCGAGATGTTCGGCGCATAGAAGGTGCCGAATGGCGATGGAATCGCGAGCCCGCCACCGAGCCGGGTGCGATCGGGCTGGTTGGGTACGGCGTGGCAGGACGAACATCCGCCCGCGTTGAAGATGGTCGAGCCATTGCCAATGTCAGGCTCATAGGCCGGCAATACGCTGGCCGCGAACGTCGCAGGTACGGTCAGCCACCAGTAGACGCCGACGGCGACAATGCCGGCGAGGATGGCCGCGGGGTAAATTCGTCGCAACATAATCCGACCTGTCATTGGAGCGTCTTCGAGCAAAGCATGCCCTCGGACTTGATCCGAGGGTGAGCACCGGTTCGTGTGAACGCGTCAAAAACAAAAATCTGGCGCTTCGGTTCAATCAGAACCGAATATGCTCCAGTTCGTCGACCGAACGGCTAATATGGCGAGAGTTTCGGCCATGCGCTTGCTCGAAATTTTCCGCGCTCGCGGGCGATTTTGGGAATAAAGCAGAAAGGCCATTGTTTTGAGGTCGACACTCAGGCCGACGCCAACAGGGAGAAAAACCATGCCGAACAAGACCATGCTTGCCACGCTCGCGCTCGGAGCCGCCGTCGTGTTTGCCGGTCCTGCTCTCGCCGACAAGTACAAGGTGCCGTTGGACGGCAAATCGGAAGTGCCGCCGAACAGCAGCACCGGAACCGGCACCGCCGATATCGACTACGATCCCGCGACCAAGAAGCTGAGCTGGAAGGTGACCTATTCCGGCCTCACCGGTCCCGCCACCGCAGCGCATTTCCATGGTCCCGCCGAAGCCGGCAAGAACGGCGGCGTCGCGGTCCCGATCCCGAATATCGCCTCGAGCCCCGCCGAAGGCAGCGCCACGCTGACGGACGCGCAGGCCGCCGATTTCCTCGCCGGCAAGTACTACGTGAACGTCCACACCGCGGCCAATCCAGGCGGCGAAATCCGCGGCCAGGTCGTGAAATAGGCGAGCCACTAACGCTCATCCTTGAAGGCGGATGCTCCAGCATCCGCCTTTTTCATTTCGTGCCTATAGTGAAGCAAACCAGTACTGGCCGCGACGAAGCTGCGCTCCCTCTCCCGCTTGCGGGAGAGGGTCGGGGTGAGGGTGTCTCCGCATTGGGACTCCCCGAGTGAGAGAGCCCTCACCCGCTGCGCTGAAGCGCAGCGACCTCTCCCGCGCGCGGGAGAGGTGAAGCGCCGCGTCACTTCAATTTGACGCGATAGGTGTCGTGGCACGCGCCGCAGCGATCGTTGATCGTGGTGTAGGCCACCTTCAACTGATCGAGATTCTTGACCTTGCCCTTGAAGTCACCGATCGCCTTCGTGACCGGCGGGATCTTGGAATCGAAATCGGCCTTGTTCTGCCAGATCTTGGGCGACGACGTGTAATGGGCATCCTTCACGTCTTCCTTGGGGTTGGTGGCAAAGACGGTCGCGATCTTGGCAACGTTCGTTTCGAGATCGGCGAGCGCCGTATCGACCGCCTTCTGGTCGTAGGGGATATCGCCCTTCACCATTTTCCCGATCACCGTGTACATGCTCTTGGCCTGCGCCCGCATCAGGTTGTCCTGCTGAACGGCGATCTCCTGCTGAGCCATGACAGCGCTTGCACCGAGCAGCACGCCACCTGCCACCAAAACCATCCGCTTCATCGGCGAATTCTCCTTTTCGTGAAGCTTGCCGGACGCCGCCGCGCGCATTTTGCGCTCGCGGCCTCGCGCTGGATCATGATCCAGCGCCTCCTTTGAGCATGATCTTTCCGGAAAACCGGTTAGCCAGTTTTCCGGATCATGCTTTAGAACCCGTGCGCGGGCGTTTATTCCCGCGCTACGATGTCGTCATCAGAGATTATGGCGTCGCTGCGCCTCGCGGATCGCGATCCAGACCCGCTCGGGGGTAGCGGGCATATCGATGTGGTCGATCTTGTATTCGCGCCACAGGCCCTCGACGATCGCGTTGACAATCGCCGGACATGAGCCGATCGCGCCCGCTTCGCCCGCGCCCTTGACGCCAAGCGGATTGGTCGCACAGGGCACGTTGTGGGTCTCGAACACGAAGGACGGACCGTCGGAGGCGCGCGGCACCGCATAGTCCATGAAGGTGCCCGTGACGAGTTGGCCGTCGGTTGCGCTATAGACCGCCTGCTCCATCAGCGCCTGCCCGATGCCCTGCATCGCGCCGCCGTGAACCTGGCCCGCGAGCAGCAGCGGGTTCAGTGTCACGCCGAAGTCATCGACAATGACATAGTTCACGATCTTGATGATGCCGGTCGCAGGATCGATCTCGACTTCGGCGAGATGCGTGCCGTTCGGATAGGTGCCGTCGGCACTGGCGAAGGTCGCGCTGGCGTTCAGCTTCGACGGATCGACGCCGGGGCGCTTGGCGAGATCGGCAAAGCTGATCGAGCGATCGGTGCCGGCGATGCGGATCACGCCGTCCGATATCTCGAGGTCGCCGGCGCTTGCTTCCAGCGCCTGCGCCGCGATCTCCTTCAATTTGTCGCCGAGCGCGGCGGTGGCGCGCTGCACGCTGACGGCGCCCGACGGGATCGAGGCCGAGCCGCCGGTGCCAAGACCCGTTGCGATCTTGTCGGTGTCGCCCTGCAGGATATGGACGCGCTCGGGCGGCACGCCGAACTGTTCAGCAACGATCTGTGCATAAGCAGTCTGGTGGCCCTGCCCGCTCGATTGCGTCCCGATCAGGATCGAGACGTCCCCATTGGGGTCGAGCGCGACATTCGCAGTCTCCTCGCCCATGGTGCCGCAGATCTCCACATAGGTCGCAAGCCCGATGCCGCGCACCAGGCCATCCTTCTTCGCCGCCTTGGCGCGCTTGGGAAATTCTTTCCACTCGGCGATCTCCATGGCGCGCTTCATATGCGCGGCGAAATCGCCGGAGTCATAGACCTTCCCGGTCGCGGTCTTGTAGGGCAGCGCCTTCGGCGGGATGAAGTTCTTGCGGCGGATCGCATCTGGCGTCATGTCGAGTTTTCGCGCGGCGGCATCGACCAGACGTTCGACAACGTAAGCCGCCTCCGGCCGCCCGGCGCCGCGATAGGCATCGACCGGCACGGTGTTGGTGAACACGGTGCGGACGCGGCAATGGAAGGCCTGGATGTCATAGAGGCCCGGCAGCATGCCGGCGCCGCCATGCGGAATATAGGGGCCGAAGGTCGAGAGATAGCCGCCCATATCGCCCATCAGATCGACGTCCATGCCCAGGAACTTGCCGTCCTCGGCGAGCGCCATCTTCGCGGTCGTGACGTTGTCGCGCCCCTGCGAGTCGCCCATGAAGTGGTCGGCACGGTCAGCCGTCCATTTGACCGTCTTCTTCAACTGCCGCGCAGCGACCGCGACCAGAGCATATTCGCGGTAGGGAAACAGCTTGGTGCCGAAGCCGCCGCCGACATCGGGGCAGATCACCCGCATGTTCTCGACCGGGATCTTCAGGATGTTCTGGCAGAGGATATCGCGCAGGCGATGGCTGCCCTGGCTGCCGATCGTCAGCGTCAGATGGTCCTTCTTGGCGTCATATTCGGCGACCGCCGCACGCGTCTCCATGAAGTTGGTGACGATGCGCGGATTGACGATCGAGATTTCCGCGACCGCATGCGCCTTGGCAAAAGCTTCTTCAGTCGCCTTCTTGTCGCCGATCGAGACGTCGAACAGCACGTTGCCCGGCTTGTCGGGCCACACCTGCGGCGCGCCGGGCTTCACGGCATTGACGACGCCGATCACGGCCGGCAGCGGCGTCCACTGCACGTCGATCGCCTCGATCGCGTCGCGCGCCTGGTCGATCGTCTCGGCGACGACGAAGGCAACGGCGTCGCCGACATGGCGGACTTCGTCCTTGGCCAGGATCGGATAGGGCGGACCGGTGAACGGGTCGGTCTCCAGATTGAACAGGCATGGCAGGTCGCCGAGATCGGCGACCTCGGCCGCAGTCAGGATCAGGCTGACGCCCGGCAGGCCGCGCGCCTTGGTGACATCGATGGTGAATTTCGCATGCGCATGCGGCGAGCGCAGCACCAGCGAATGCAGCGCCGGCTGCGGCGCAACGTCGTCGGTGTAGCGGCCCTTGCCGCGAATGAGGGCATCGTCTTCCTTGCGGCGTACGCTCTGGCCGACGCCGAATTTGATGGGGGCTGCCATCGTCACTCCAATTGTTGTTGTCCACGCCATCTTGGCGTGTTTCCCGCCATATTGGCGCGGTTGGGAAAGAAGCGCAAACCGCGAATTGCGGAGCTTGGAAGCACCGCAACAAAAAGCTGATTTGACTTGAAAACTATCCGCGCCGCAGGGCGAAGAGCCATCCGCGCCCGAACAGCACCAGGATGGAAAATCCATAGACGAAGGCGCCGACTGCAATCAGGAGCGCTAGGATGGTTTCATCACGCAGCACATGCATCTGCGCGAAATAGACGGCTGCGAATCGCTCGGTCCACCAAAGTGCCCCCGCAAGCACGAGGCCGGAGACGGCGAATTTCGCAAAGGTCAACATCATCAGGCGATCGAGCTCGAGATAACCGGCGCGCACCGCAAAGCCGAACACCAAGAGCAGGTTGATCCAGGCGCCTACGGCGGTGGCAAGTGCAAGTCCGATCTGGGCGAGCGGGGCCATCAGGCCGATCTTCAGCAGCAGATTGGCCGCCAGCCCGGTCAGCGACGCCTTCACGGGCGTTGCCGTATCCTTGCGTGCATAGAACGTCGCAACCGCGCTGCGGATCATCACGAACGGGATCAGGCCGATCGAATAGGCCGCCAGGGTCGCGGCGGCCGCCGCGGCGTCGGCCTTGGTAAAGGCGCCGCGCGCAAACGCCGCGCGCACGATGATGTCAGGCACGGTGAGGAAGGCCGCGACAAAGGGCACGGTGGCAAGCAGGGTGAAATCAAACGCGCGGCGCTGCGCAGCCGCAGCCCCCACCACATCCTGTGCGGTGATCCGCCGCGACATTTCCGGCAGCAGCACCGTGCCGACGGCAATCCCGATCACGCCGATCGGCAGCTGATAGAGCCGCTCGGCGTAATAGAGCGCCGACAGCGCGCCGGCCGCCAGGAAGGTCGCGATGATGGTGTCGGCGAACACGGCGACCTGCGTGCCCATCGAGCCCAGCGTCGCCGGTCCGATCGCGCGGAAAAAGGCGCGGACGTCCTCATCCAGCCGCGGCATGGCAAAGCGCGGCAGCGTGCCGTGCCTCGCCAGATCGCCCGCAAGCAGGAAATATTGCAGGAAACCGGAGATCAGGACGCCCCAGGCCGCAGCGTGACCTGCACTCGGGAAGAAGGCCGCCAGCGCCAGCGTTGCCATCATCGACAGATTGAGGAGGATGGACGCCCCGGCCGCGCTGGCAAAGCGCTGCATCACGTTGAGCATGCCGCCATAGAGCGTCACCATGGTGATCAGCAGCAGATACGGAAAGGTGATCCGCGTCAGCTCGATCGCAAGCTGGCGCTGCTCGGCGTCATCGGTGAAGCCGGGCGCCAGGACGCGCAATGCCTGCGGCATGAAGGCCCAGGCCAGCGCCAGCAGGATGAGCTGAGACAAGAACAGCAGCGTAAAGATGCGGTCGGCGAACAGGCGCGCGGACGTATCGCCGCCCTTGCCGTGGACATGGGCGTAAGCCGGGACGAACGCGGTGTTGAACGCGCCTTCGGCGAAGATCGCACGAAAATTGTTCGGCAGGCGCCAGGCGACCAGGAAGGCGTCGGCAATAGGTCCCGCGCCGAGGATCGCTGCGAGCATGATGTCGCGCGCGAGCCCCGTCAGCCGCGAAAGCAGGGTGTAGCCGCCGACCGTGAAGATGCGTCCAAGCATGCGCCGGTTCTAGCCCAAGCACCGGCGCCGCAAAACGGCGAAATCAGGACGAAAGCGCGCCGCGCACAGCCTCGATGATTCGCCCCTGCGTCGCCTCGTCGAGATAGGCGTGAATCGGCAGGCTGATGACGTCGTTCGAAAGCCGTTCGCTGACCGGCAGGCCGCCCTCCGCCACCGGGAAGTCGCGGTAGGCGGTCTGCTGATGCATCGATTTCGTATAGTAGATCGCGGTCGGAACGCCCTGCGCCTTCAGCGCCGCGGCAAAGCCGTCACGGTCGGTGCCCTCGGGCAGGCGGATGGTATAGCACGCCCAGATCGAGCTGCAGCCGGCGGCAAGACGCGGCACGGTCACGACGTTGCCGAGCCCGCGCGCATAGCGCTCCGCGACCTCATTGCGCGCCGCGATCTCTTCTTCGAAAATCTTGAGCTTCTCGAGCAGTACCGCCGCCTGCATGGTGTCGAGCCGCCCGGTCATGCCCAGGCGCACGTTGTCGTATTTGTCGGAGCCCTGGCCGTGCACGCGGATGCTGCGCAGCGTCTGTGCAAGCTCGTCGTCGTCGGTGAAGATTGCACCACCGTCGCCGAAGCAACCGAGCGGCTTTGCCGGGAAGAAGCTGGTCGCCGTCGCCAGGCCAAAAGTGCCGATCCGCCGCCCCTTGTAGGTAGCGCCAAAGCCCTGCGCGGCGTCATCGAGCACGAACAGACCTTCGGCCTTGGCGACCGCAGCGATCGCGTCGTGATCGGCGCTCTGCCCGAACAGGTCGACTGGAATGACGCCGACTGGCTTGAGGCCGCGGGCCTTGGCGGTCGCGATGCCGCGCTTCAGCGAGGCGGCATCCATGTTGAACGTCGTCTCATCGACGTCCACAAAAACCGGCGTAGCGCCGGTCAGCGCCACCGATTCGCCGGTGGCGCAGAACGTGAAGGACGGGCACAGCACCGCATCGCCCGGGCCGACCTTCTTGGCCATCAGCACCATCAGAAGCGCATCGGTGCCGCTGGCGCAGGCCACCACATGTTTTGCGCCCGAGAACTTTGCAAGTTCCGCCTCCAGCGCCGACACTTCCGGCCCATTGATGAACTGGCAATGGGAGAGCACGCGGGAGACCGCTTCATCGACGGAGGTGCCGAGCCGGCGGCGCTGCGCGGCAAGGTCGATGAAGGGAATGGGTTCGGGGCGCAGATGCTGGTTCATGGGACCTTGCGGGAGGCGTGAGGGAAGCTGTCAGCCGGCGACGCGGCGCGGCGCCTTGCGGGCGACGGTCGCGGCGGGCGTGGCCGGCGTTTCCAGACATTTGATTGCGATCTCGAGGCTCGCGACGCCCTCGTTGCCTGATACCGCCGGCTCGTTCCCGCCCCTCACCGCGTCGAGAAACGCAATCAATTCGGCGCGCAACGGTTCGTCGTGGCCGACAGGCAAATGCCGCATCGAATAGCTGCCGTCGGGCTTGAAGCCGAAACACTCCGTGACCTGACGGGTCAGGAGATCGCCCATCACATATTTGCCGCGCGTCGCGACCGTGACGCTGCGCGCCTTGAACGGCGTCAGCCAGTTGGTGTTGATATGCGCAAGCACGCCCGAGGCGGTACGGAATTGCAACAGCGCGATGTCCTCACGCTCGGCCACGGCGCTCGACAGCTGCGGCTGCACGTCGACGATTTCAGACTCGGTGAACCAGCGGATCAGATCGATGTCGTGCACGGCCAGATCGATGACGACGCCGACATTGGACATGCGCGGCGGAAACGGACCGACACGGGTAATGCCGATCGAGAGGATGTCTTCGCCCGATATCGCCTGCTTGATCGCGACCACCGCCGGGTTGAAGCGCTCGACGTGTCCGACCATCAGCGTCACGCCAGCCTGCCGCGCGGTGTTGACGATGTCGTTGCCCTCCTCGACCGTGGAGGCGACGGGCTTCTCGACCAGGATATGGACGTTCTGCGCGATACAGGTGAGCGCGATCTCGTGATGCAGATGGGTCGGCGCCGCGATCGTCACGGCATCGACGCCTTCGGCGAGCAACTCATCGAGCGTCGCAAAGGCCCGGCACCCGACCAGCGCAATGGCGCGCGCGCGATGTTCAGCCAGAGGATCGACGATCCCGACCAGCGTGACGTCGGGCAATCCCGCCAGCACGCGGGCATGGTTGCTGCCCATCACCCCCGCGCCGATAACCCCGACGCGCAAGGCACGCCCGATCCCGGCTTTTGCGGCCAACCCCGACCCTTTGGAACTCATGTGGTTACCCCAACAGACTTTTGGTGGCGCCCATCGGTTGCGCGTTCTTCCCCGGACCAGCCTGATTCCACCGAATCAGGCCGCAGCCCTATCCCCTTGTCCTGACGTGCTTTCTTTCCCCGAAGCATCGTCACGCACACGCTATAGCATGCTGTCACAAATGTGGCGAATGCCAACGCGCAAATCCGGACACGTTTTGATTCAAAAGATTACACCGTCTCGCCGGCGATCGGGGACGAAATCGATGCACAGCGCAATCATCAGGTGCGCTGATAGTCGTCCTCGATGCGGATGATGTCGTCCTCGCCGAGATAGCTGCCGGTCTGCACCTCGATCAATTCCAGCAGGATCTTGCCGGGGTTCTCCAGCCGGTGCACCGCGCCGATCGGGATGTAGATCGACTCGTTCTCGTGCACGGTCTTCACCGTTTCGTTGACGGTGACGCGCGCAGCACCACGGACCACGATCCAGTGTTCGGAACGGTGATGGTGCTTCTGCAGCGACAGCCGCTCGCCCGGCTTGACGATGATGCGCTTGACCTGGTGGCGTTCGCCATTGTCGACCGACTGGTACGAGCCCCAGGGCCGATGCACCTTGATGTGGTTCTCGGTGACCTCGGGCGCCACCGTCTTCAGTTTCGCCACCAGGCGCTTCAGGCCGTTGGCGTCCTTCTGCCGCGACACCAGGATGGCGTCCTGCGTCGCCACCACCACGAGGTCGTCGACGCCCTCGAGCGCGACCAGCGCGCGGTCGGTCACGACGTTGCAGTTGCGCGAATCTTCGAACACAGCAGCACCGCGCGCGGCATTGCCCTGCCCGTCTTTATCAGACAATTCCCACACCGCGTGCCAGGAGCCGACATCCGACCAGCCGCAGGACACCGGCACCACGGCCGCGTGCGCGGTCTTCTCCATCACCGCGTAATCGATCGAGATCGCCTTCGCCGCTCCGAACGCATCCGCATCGAGCTTGACGAAGCCGAGATCGCGTTCGGTCTTCGTTACCGCCTCGGTCACCGCCTGCACGCTCGCGGTATCGAAATTGCGGTACTCATCAAGCAGCACGGCGGCGCGGAACATGAAGTTGCCGCTGTTCCAGAGATAGCCCGACGTGATGTAGTCGGCCGCGGTTGCGGCGTCGGGCTTCTCGACGAATTTTGCGACCGCGCGCACCTGTCCCGAAATGGTATCGCCGGGGCTGATATAGCCGTATTCGGTGGCCGGGCGCTCGGGATTGACGCCGAAGGTGACGATGCGGCCTGCTTTCGCGGCAGCCAACCCCTCGCGACAGGCGGCGACGAAGGCCTCGGTGTCGCCGACCACGTGATCGGCGGCGAGCGCCAGCACGGTCGCGTCCCTGTCGCGCGCTTGTGCAAAGGCGGCGCCGGCCGCGATCGCCGGCCCCGAGTCGCGCCGCGCCGGCTCCAGCAGCACGTCCGCCTCGCGCCCGATGCCGGCCAGTTGCTCCAGCACCATGAAACGATAGGCGTTGTTGGTGATCACGATCGGCCGCTCGAACAGCGCCGGATCCGACACCCTCAGCAGCGTCTCCTGGAAGGTGGAGCGGGTCCCGAACAACGGCAGGAACTGCTTCGGATGGACCTCGCGCGACGCCGGCCACAGCCTCGTGCCCGCCCCGCCGCACATGATCAGTGGAATAATTCGGTCCATCCTAACCTCGAATTCTGTAATGATCGGGCTGCCCGACAATAGTTAACGTCCTCATCGTCCCTCCGGAACCGATGTCCCTATCCCCTTCACATTGTCGACATCGGCGAAATGCCCGGGGTCACGGACGCGACCAGCAGTAGATGACAGCCCTTGGCGGGCGGGTTTTCCACCCGCAAGCGCTACCACACCGGTTAGTCCCTTCAGATGAGTTTTTGTGGGCAGCGTAAACCTTTATGAGCATGCAAGCCAAATATCCGGGCAACCCGGCAGTCCCCGTTCAGGCCCTCTTTAACCGCCGGTTGGAGGCTGCCGCAAGAGCGATCGAACGGCTATTGCAAGATCGGTCCTAAACCCATACCAAGGCCACCAAATTCGGCGCACGGCGCCGATTTGCGCCGTTTTTGACGTCTTTCTCGAACCTGGCAAGCGCTGACGAGATGCGCCGGATACTGCTTTCGACCATCAAGATATTGATCTCGGCTGCGTTGCTTTACCTCTCGCTCCGCAAGGTCAACCTGTATGATCTCGCTGCGCGCATCCGCGTCGAAAGCCTGGGCTGGATCGCTCTCGCGATCGCGGTGACCTTTCTGCAGATCTTCCTCGGCGTATTGCGATGGCGCGAGATCAGCGCCGAATGCGGCGCGCCGCTCGAAACCCGGCAGGCGATGCGCTTCAACGTGATCGGGACCTTCTTCAATCAGACCTTGCCATCGTCGATCGGCGGCGATGCGGTGCGGCTGTGGCTGGTCGCGCGCGCGGGCGCCGGCTGGCGCGCGGCGACCTATTCGATCTTCGTCGACCGCGCCATCGGCCTGATCGCGCTCGCCGTGCTCATCGTTGCGAGCCTGCCGTGGAGCTATCGGTTGATCAACGATCCGCAGGGACGGTCGGCGCTGCTCCTGATCGATTTCGCGGCGCTTGCGGCCGGCGGCGGCTTTCTCCTGCTCGGCGCATTGAACTGGCCGTGGCTGAAGCGCTGGTGGGGAACGCATCACATCCACGCCTGCGCCGTCATCGCAAACAAGGTGCTGTTCAGTTGGGATCGCGGGCCGAAGGTCGCGGTGCTCTCCCTGCTCGTTCACGTCCTGGCCGTCGTTATCGTCTGGTGCGTGGCGCAGTCCATTTCCGCACCGCTGCTGTTCAGCCAGATCTTTCAACTGGTGCCGCCGGTGATGTTGATCACCATGCTGCCGATTTCGATTGCCGGCTGGGGCGTGCGCGAGGCGAGCATGGGTCTCGCCTTCGGCTACGCCGGGCTGGCGGCCAACGAGGGCGTCAACGTTTCGCTGCTGTTCGGCGCCGTGTCCTTCATCGTCGGCGCGTTTGGCGGACTGGTGTGGATTCTTAGCGCGGAAAAGAAAGCACAAGGGGACAAGCCGATCGATGTCCCCGCACAATCGCTCTCGCCAATCGAATGACCGACGCTGATATCGCGCTTTCGGTCGTCGCCGCGGCGCTTGCTGCGTTATTGTCGGCGCTCCTCGTTTGGCTGCTGCGGCCGATGCTGTTGCGCGTGGCGCTCGCCAAGCCGAATGCGCGCTCATCCCATCGAATCCCGACGCCGCAGGGCGCGGGGATCGCCGTGATCGTGGCGACGCTGGTCGCGGCAGGCACGCTCGTCGCATTGAGCGGCAACGGCACGCTGCAAGTCCCCCTTGCGGTCTTCGCTGCGACGTTGTTCATCGCCGCTGTCGGCTTTGCCGATGACATCAAGCCCGTGCCCGTGCTGCCGCGCCTGTTGCTGCAGGGACTGGCGGTGGCTGTGGTCGTGTTCGCCGCGCCCGCCGATCTTAGGATCGTACCGACCGTCCCGTTCTGGATCGAGCGCGGCTTGCTGCTGTTCGCGGGGCTATGGTTCGTGAACCTCGTCAACTTCATGGACGGGCTCGACCTGATGACGGCGGCCGAAGCGGTGCCGATCACGGCGGCAGTCGCACTGCTTGGCTTTTGGGCGCAGGTTCCGCCTTCGACAGCGCTGGTGGCGGCGGCGCTCTGCGGTGCGCTGCTCGGCTTCTCTCCCTTCAATCGCCCTGTGGCAAAGATCTTCCTCGGCGACGTCGGCAGCCTGCCAATCGGGCTTCTGCTCGGCTGGTGCCTGCTCCAGCTCGCCTATCACCAGCAGGTCGCCGCGGCGTTGCTGCTGCCGCTCTATTACCTGGCTGATGCCACGATCACGCTGCTGCGCCGGCTGATCAACGGAGAGCCATTCTGGGCGGCTCACCGCTCGCACTTCTACCAGCGCGCGACGGACAATGGATTTTCCGTGTCGCGCATCGTCGGCGAAGTCTTCGCGCTCAATGTCGCGCTCGCGCTGCTCGCGATGTTGTCGATCCAATTGGATTCGGCCGCGGCGAGCCTCGTTCTGCTGCTCGTTGGGGCGAGTGCGGTGGCGTGGCAGCTCTATAGATTTTCGCACAGACGTGGACGATAGAGCGTCTTCGATCGAAGCGGACACCGGTTCACGTGAAGAAAACGCGTCAATCAACGATCTTTCGAAGTCGCCAAGCGCGTTTCTTACGGATGCAACCATTTCTCTCAATGTGAAATCACGGAGTAACGCTGTCCAGCCAGCATAAAATACAGCCTACTCATCTCGTAGACGGTTTCCATGTCGCTCACGCCGACCGAAGCGTTGATGCATCAGGCGCGTGTGCGCCCCGAGAGCACGGCCTTTGTTTTTAACGAAGACGTATGGACCTACAGCCGACTGGAGGCCGAAGCCGAGTCTGTCGCACAAGGTCTCGCCGCGAACGGCGTCAAACCAGGCGACCGCGTCGCGCTTCACATGATGAATTGCCCCGAAATTCTGGTCGGCTACTACGCCTGTTACAGACTGGGCGCGATTGCGGCACCACTACGAACCGCCTTCAAATTTGCCGAGCTCGCGCCGCTACTGCAGCGATTGCAGCCTGCGCTCTATATCGGTCAAGCCGCGCTCTATCAGAATGTTGCCCCGATCGACGATGCGATCCTTCCGCGGACGAGCCGTATTCTGGTGGATGGAGACGCCAATGCGCTCGGCCTGCGGCCATGGAATGACCTGAAACAGGCAGCGCATGTGCATTTCCCGAAGCCCCCTTCCGACGAGCCTGCTGTACTGATCAATACATCCGGCACCACCAGTGGCTATCCCAAATTCGTCGCACATACGCCGGGCACGCTGGCGGCAGCGACGGATCTCATTTGCAAGCATGGTAGCTTACTGCCGGAGGATGTCGTCATATTGTCGATGATCATGACGCATGCCAGCGGCGTCTTTCGCTCACTGGCTCTTGTCCGACTCGGCACCCCCTTCATCATGCTGGAGAGCTTTGATGCCGATGTCGTGCTCGACAATGTCGAACGCTATCGCGGCACCTGTCTGCTCGGCTTTCCTGCCCAATACGCGGCGCTGATCGAGGCCCAGCTCGCCAGGCCGCGAGACCTGTCTTCGCTGCGGTTCTGCACCACTGGTGCGGACGCCTGTCCAATCGAGATTCAGGAAAAGGCCGCATCGGTTCTTGGAGCGCCTCTCTACAACCTTTGGAATGCGACGGAAGCGGTCGGAACCTTCACGTTCGGACTGGCATCAGGACCCGTTGTCCGGATCGTCGAGGGGGCGGAGATTCGGCTGGTCGACAATCATGGGGCGGATGTCCTCCACGGCGAGATTGGTGAGCTCCTGATCCGCGGTCCTAACGTCTTCACGAGGTATTGGGACGATCCGATCGCAACCGCGCAAAGCCTCAAGGACGGTTGGTATCACAGTGGCGACTTGATGCGGCGCGGCGAAGGCAATGAGCTTTGGTTCGTGTCGCGAAAAAAGAACATCATCATCCGCGGCGGAACCAACATTTCGCCGATCGAAATTGAGGAAGCCCTGATTGCCTGTCATCCCGCGGTCGTAGCAGCGGTTGTAGTCGGCAAGCCCGATACGGTGCTGGGTCAGCGCATATTTGGCTTCGTGAAACTGGTGGCCGGCACGAGCGAAACCGTCGTTGCGGAGATCCTGCAAAACGTCGCGACGCGGCTTGCGCCCTACAAGGTTCCGGACGCCTTAAGGGTACTCGAAACATTTCCACGCAACGCCCTGAGCAAGGTCGACCGCACAAGGTTGCAGGCGATGGCTTTCGAAGACAATAGCGGCCAATCAGCAAGTTAATCTATGGGAGAACCGCAGCCGCTCGTTGCCGGGAGATCCCGATTCCTTTACCGATTGCCGTCGCTTTCATCGCGGCAAAGCTTCCAGTTGCACTGATGGTTTTTGTTTTTGGCCGCGGACCAGTCGCGCTGAACCTATGAGGAAGGCGGCGGCGCAGGCAACAAGGACGGCATGCGCGTGCGCCAAAGAATCGACGCGGAGCGCCAACGCAATGAGCGGCGGCGTGACTCCGCCGAATACAGCATAGGGGACATTGTATGAGAGCGCGACACCGGTATATCGCACGGCGGGAGGGAAGCTTTCCACGAGCATCGGCGGGATGCCTGCGAGAACGCCGGCGGACGTGCCGGCCAGCGCATAAAGCGGGAACAGCCTTTCGGGATGTCCCGGCAGCAACGCAAAGAACAGATAGACCGAGGCTGCCAAAACGGGTGTGCACACGACCAGAAAAAGGCTGGCGCCCAACATGTCGGCCAGCATGCCGCAGCAGATGCAGCTCACTGCGAGGCAGGCGGTCGCGAGGCTGACGGCTTCGTACGCCCGATCGGCATCGATGCCGTAGCTGGTTTGGATCAGCGTCGGCACCATGACAAACATGACGACGATCGTCACTGCGATGAGTGAAGCCAGCGCGGAGGAGGCAAGGACGCCGCGACCATAGCTTCGAAGCACGATCTTCAACGGCAGTTCGGCGGCAAGTTCACCCTTGTTTTGCAGGGCGCGAAAGATCGGAGTCTCCGTCAACGAGCGACGCACATAGACTGCCAGCAGCGCAATGATGCCGCCAGCCACGAATGGAAGTCGCCAGCCGAAGGCCAGGACCTCTGCCGGTTTGTACAGCCGGTTCACGATGACGCCAGCCAACGCTCCCAGTAGATTGCCGATCGCAAGCGCACTGCTCAACATGCTGCAGGCGAAGCCGATGCGAGGCGCAGCCACTTGTTCGGCCATCCATTCGGGCATCTCGGGCGCAAAGAAAAGCTGCCCCAGGACCCTTGCGAAAAGGGCGAAGACGATGAAGTCGTAATTCTCCAGAACACCGCCAAGTGCGGCAAGCAGCAATGCACGATATTTGCCTTGTTCGGATTCCACCGGCTCTGACGTATCCAGCAAGGCCATCCTCCTGTATCCAATCGAACATCGTTCTGACGTCCTACGCGATCCCCGATCGGATTGCGTGCGATGCCGGCTGTTGATCCTCGGTGACTGAAGAGCAGTACGGTCACGTCAGTTACCGCCGTATGTCGACTGACGGGAATCACGTTACGGCTGTAGTTGCGCAGCGGGCCACTCTTGATGATTTGGCTGGCCTTTTTTGAGCAACCCATGGGCGATGGCCAACAGCGAACATCATGGAGGTAGGCGGAGCGCCGCCCGTTCAATATTCGTCCGTCAGCAGCAAGCGAACGGTTGCCAAAGAGCTATAGGAGCGCACGCGCCTTGCGTACGCGCATGTGAGCTTTTTCCGGGCCCGTGAAATATCGCCATCGGGGCGAGAAGGTGCTCAACGGTCGGTTAATCGATCAGGTGGTCGAAACCCCGCAAGGCGCGCTTCAAGCCCTCGTTGAGGCCGATGAGCGGCCGCCAGCCGGTAGACGCGACCTTGGACAGGTCGAGTTCGAGTGAGCCGAACAGGCTCTCATTGGCCTCGTTGCGGCCGGTGATGCTGAACAACGAACTCAACACCAGCCGCGGCATGGAAAACAGGCGCGCCGGTTTGCCTGCTGCGGCCGCGAGGAGCTCGATGAATTCGGGCGTCGACACCTGCTCGTCATCCGCGACAAGGAAAATGTTGAACTGGCCGTCCGGATGAGAAAGCCGATGCAGCACGAATGATGTCAGATTCTCCACCGAGACGAACGCACGACGGTTGCGCACGTTCGCAAACGGGAGCGGGACCCCGAGACCGATCGCCTTTTCGAGCAACGCGAGATTACCTTTGGCGCCGAACCCGTAGATCAATGGTGGCCGAATGATCGTGACCTTCATCTGGCTCCCCTGCGCCAAATGCCTCAATCCTGCTTCGGCCGCCGCTTTCGACATTCCATAGAGGCCGCGCGGGGTCAGGACGTCGTTCTCGCTGAATGGCGCGCGGCCGTCAGTGCTTCGGCCGTGCACCAGCACGGTGCTGACGAAGATGAAGTGGCGGACACCGGCGTCGGCCGCGCAACGGGCCAGATGCAACGTGCCTTCAAGATTGACGGTGCGATAAAGCTCGACGGTGTGTTCCTCCCGCCTGTGATGCACGCGCGCCGCCAGATGCACGACCGCATCGACGCCCTCGAGCGCGGCCTGCCAGTCAGTGACGGGGCCGATCGAATCGATCGGCACCTCGTCGGCGCCGCCTGTCGGCTTGCGGACGGCACGTCGCACCACCCAACCGTTGCGCGCCAGCACCGGCGACATATGCCGGCCGACGAACCCGCTCGCTCCCGTCACCAACACCACGGGCTGGTCTTTAGTCACGACCGTAACTCCCGACACCGCTCTTCCGATCCAATCAGTCTCTGAATGAGGGCTGCGTATCCTGTCAAGGCACGCTCGGGACTATAGCTCCCCGCCACCGCGACGGCCCGCTCCGGCAGCGTCGGATCGGGAGTTCGCGATGCTGCACGAATCGCCTCGGCCAGTTGCGCCGGCATGCCCGGCGTCACAACCCGCCCGAGATCGTGCTCCGTTACCGTCAGCGCGGCTTCAGCATCCGGCTCGGATATGAGGATGACGGGCCGCCCCACCGCAAGCAGATTGTAGAACCGGCTCGGCACCGAGACACCGGCAACGTCCTTTCGATAAGGAATGAGCCAGAGGTCCGCCGCCGACAGGAAATCCTGCAGATCTTCATCCGCAACGCGGTGCACCAGCGTGATATTGGAAAGCTTCGCCTCGGACTGCATCGATCTCAGTTTGTCGAAACCCATCCCCCAGCCCGAGAGCAGGAAATGAATGCCGGGATCATCCTTCAGCCGGCGCGCCGCCTCGAACACGATCACAGGATCGTGGGTGAAGCCGAGATTACCGGAAAGGCCGACGACAAAACGGCCACCAAGCCCGCGACGGAAGGCATTGTCGGCTGCAACCGGACGAACCGCGGGGTCGATGGTGGTCCAGTTCGGAATGAATTCGATCTTGTCCCGCGTCATGCCGCGATAGCTGAGCAGCAATTTCTCACTGTCGCGGCCGATGATGACGACTGTGGTCAACGCGCGGAACATCAGCCCGTTCATGGCGCGCATCGCTCTGGTGACGATCGAGCCCGGCTTCAACAGGCCGCTCAGGACGAGCACCTCCGGAAACAGATCGTGCATGATCAGGATCGACCGGGCGCGCTTCAATCTGGCCGCGGCGGCGACGGCGTAAGGCAGCACAAAAGGAGCCGTCACCGTCAGCGCGACGTCGCCGCGCTCAAGCCGCCTGAGAACGGCGAAGAAGGTACGCGCGGTGAACAGCAGCTCGGCGGCGGCGCGCTTGAGGAGCGCGGCCTTGCCAGGCATCCAGTTCTTGATCTCCTCGACCACCGGCCGATCGGCTGCCAATTTCGACGCCGAGCCCGGCCATCCCGACAGCACCAGGACGTCCACCTCCTTCGCAAGGCGGTTCGCTATCGCAGCCATGATCGCGGCGGTCGTGCTCCGGTCCGGCGGATAGTGCTGACTGACGACGACGACTTTTCCGGGCTTCTGCATCGGGGGTCTCGCGGATCAGGAGCGGATCACGCGGCGTTCGATCCGAATTCAGGCACGGCATCCTTCAGCACGCCGCGGATCGTGGTACGATCGTCTCTGGCGATCGCCTCTTCCAGCGCGGCGAGCCATTTGCGCAAGGTCGCCATCGGCGGCTCGTTCGGCCTGGCTGCCATGATTCCGGCAATCCCGATCTCGACTGTCGGCTCCTCACTCGCGAACAGGATCTCGTTCAGCCTCTCCCCCGGCCGCATCCCACTGAAGACGATATCGACGTCGATGCCGGGCTGCAGGCCGGACAGACGTATCATCCGCTCGGCAAGCTCGACGATCTTGACCGGCTGGCCCATTTCGAGAACGTAGACGGAGACGTCGGGTCGCGCCAGCGTCAGCGCATGCGTGGCCGCAGTCAGCACGAGATCGCAGGCTTCGCGGATGGTCATGAAATAACGCACCATGTCGGGATGCGTGACCGTGACCGGGCCCCCCGCCTCGATCTGTGCCTTGAATTTGGGCACCACCGAGCCGTTCGACGCCAGCACATTGCCGAACCGGACCGAGATCAGGCGCATATGCGGCTTGTCGCCGAACTGCGCGGCAAGATCGTGATCGAGCGCCTGGCAATACATTTCGGCAAAGCGCTTGGTCAGGCCCAGCATCGAGACCGGCTCGATTGCCTTGTCGGTGGAGATCATCACCATCGCCTTGGCGCCGGCTTCGCGTGCGGCGTCCGCAACGTTCACCGATCCGAAGATGTTGGTCTTGACGCCCTCGCTCCAGTCGCGCTCGAGAATCGGCACGTGTTTCAGCGCCGCGGCATGGAACACGATGTCGGGCTTGAATTCACGCATCAGCCGCAGGATGCGCTCGCGATCGCGAATGTCGGCGATGCGGCCTTCCACCGCCGCCTGGGCCCCGCGCGCCGCGAGCGCCTCGGTGACCGCATAGAGCGCCGGCTCCGAATGCTCGATCACCAGCAGGCGGGCGGCACCGAACGTCGCGACGCGATCGCAGATTTCGGCGCCGATCGAACCGCCGCCGCCGGTGACGATGACGCTCTTGCCGTTCACCAGCCCCTCCAGGCGGGCATAGTCGATCGTCGCGGTCGGACGCAGCAGCAGGTCTTCGACCGCGACATTGGTCAGCCGCGGCGCATCGCCGCCCTCGAGCGACGGCAGGCGGCTGACCATCAAGCCCAGCCGCCTTGCCCGCATCAGCACCGATTCCGGATGCGCGTCGGGCTCGAACGCCGACGACGTCATCACCAGCCGCTTGATCGGCTTCTCGCGGCTTTGGAACTCGCGGATCACGGTTTCGACATCTTCGACGCTGCCAAGCACCGGGATGTTGCGGATCTGCTGGCCGAGATCGGAATTCGACGGCGACAGCACGCCGACCGGCCAGATCCGCTTGATGGCGCCGTTCTCGATCCCGCGCAGCACGATCTCGGCATCCGCTGCGCGCCCGACCAGAAGCGTCGGCGCAGCGTCCTCGGTGCGGGCATGGTGGCGCGTGCGCGAGTAGCGGAAATAGCGGTAGCCGAAGCGGAGCGCGCCCAGCGAGAATACCTGGAGGAAGAAATAGAGGACGATGGTGATGCGGCCGAAAAACACGGGTCCGTGGAAGCTCGGCGCGATGAAGAAGAAGACGTAGTCGAGAACGACCAGTGCCAGCGTCAGGACTGCCGAGGCCCGCAGGATGTTGAGGGCGTCCGGCAGCGAGATGAAACGCCATTTCGAGGTGGTGAGATTGAAGACGTAACAGATGATCACGCTGAAGGCGACAAACCAGGGCAGGATGCGCAGCAACAGCGGCAGGCGATCGGTGAGCAGATCGCCCTCGAAGCGCAGATAGAATGCGGCCAGGAGTGCGAATGCGGTCGCGACCGCGTCATGCGTCACGATCAGGAAGTTGCGTGCCGTGAGTTGAGAGAAGCGCGTCATGTGATGGATGGGCCAAGGACCAACAGGTTTGCAACAGCGTTCTGGGCTGCTGATAGCCCATATGCAGCGCGCAGGCCAGAGATCATGGCGTGACCGAGCTCGGCGGTTTTGCGGCCGCGCCGTCCGATTTCGCCTTCAGCACCATACCGCCGGCGACGCCGACGCCGAGCACGTACATCCAGCCCTCGTGGAAATCGAAGATGTGCGAGTTGAACAACGAGGTAAAGATATTCTGCACGACCACCAGGAGCCCGATCCAGTTGACCAGCCCCTCGCCCCGAAACAGTCTGAGATGCCAAAACCAGATCGCATAGAGAATGACGACGCCGACAATGCCCCATTGCACGGCAACATTCAATGTCTGGTTGTGCGGATTGCCAACCACATCGCTGGTCGCCTTGAGCTCCTCGGCGGTCCCCCCGGTCGCGACCTGCGCGAACAGCCCGCGGGTGGAGCCGGTGCCATGGCCGATCAAAGGCGCATCGGCGATGAAGCCCAGCGATTTGCGCCAGTATTCGAGCCGGAGCCCGATCGAGGTCGCCCGGTTCTGCTCCTTGTATTCCCGATAGTCCTTGCTGAAGCTCGCTGCTGTCCCGCGCAGTTGCGGCGAGGCCTGCCAGGCAACCGTCGCCAACACCGCCACCGCTCCAACTATTATCAGGATGTTGCGCCATCTTAGATGCAGGAACGCGAACACTGCAAACATCACGGGCACCGTGACCAGCGCCGTCCGCGAGACGATTACAAAGGCCATGTTGATGAAAAAGCTCAAGGCAATCGCGATCAAAAGGCCGGCCAGCGCGAATTTCCTCGCGCGCAGCAGGGTGACGATGGGATAGGCCAGCGCCACCGCGCAGAGCGTGAACTCCTGGCTCTGGTCGATATAGTTCTTCACGAAGATGCCGCGCTCGGCATCGATTGGCGGTTTCAACGACAGGCTGGGCTGCAGGACCACCAGCCAGGACATCACCACCAGGAGCGTGCACGAGATCAGGAACGCGGTGAACACCCACATGCCGCGGGTCGAGCGCTCGAAATGGTAGAGCAGGAACGGCAGCACCAAGAGCTTGGCCGTCGGGCTCACCGCATAAGTGCGCGCACCCCAGGGCGCGTCCGACCACAGCATGCCGACCACCGCGAGCACGAACAGTGCGATCGGCAGCGCGACGATCGGCTGTTTCAGCGATTGCAGGAACGACTTCAGATCCAGCGTCGGTGCGACCACGACCACGAACACTGCGCCGAAGATGCCGACCAGCGAGGTCGACCATGGCAGCGACAGCGCGAGCAGCACGGCGACGATGTCGGCCGCTTTGGTCCAGGCGGCCGGGTTGCGCCAGGCCGGCAGCGCCGCGCTTGCGGGAGAAAAGCCCGCCGCCGTGCTCACGCCTTGCCTCCGCGGGCACGGGCGACCAGCGAGGTCGTGCTGAAGCCCGGCAGGATGTCGACCAGCAGCACCTCGCCGCCATTGGCTTCGACGATCTCATGGCCGACCACCTGCGCGCGGGTATAGTCGCCGCCCTTGACCAGCACGCTCGGCTTGATCGCCGTGATCAGGTTGATCGGCGTGTCTTCCTCGAAAATGGCGACGAGATCGACCGCCTCCAGCGCCGCCACCACTTCGGCACGTGCGCGCTCGTCCTGCACCGGGCGCCCCTGCCCTTTCAGCCGCCGGACGGAGGCGTCGCTGTTGAGGCCGACGATCAGTCGATCGCAAGCGCCGCGCGCCGCCGTCAACACCTTGACGTGGCCAGGATGCAGGATGTCGAAACAGCCATTGGTGAATCCGACGCGGAGGCCCTGCCGGCGCCATTCGCTGAGCTGGGCGCCGAGATCGCCGCCGGCCGCGACGATCTTCTCTTCCGCCGCAAGCGAGGCATGCGGCAGGATCTTGCGCCTGAGCTCGGCCGGCGTGGCCGTCGCGGTTCCGGTCTTGCCGACGGCGACTGCGGCCGCCGCACTTGCCACCCGCAACGCGGTCTCCCAATCGGCGTTGGCGGCGAGCGACAGCGCGAGTGCAGCCGCAACCGTGTCGCCGGCGCCGGAGACGTCGCGAACCTTCACCGGCAGCGCCGGCACGTGGACGGTTTCGCCGTCACGCACCACCAGAGTCATGCCGCGCTCGCCCTGCGTCACCAGCATCGCCTCGCAATCGGCGAGCCGCATCGCGTCCTCCGCCGCTTCGGCGATCGCACCGGGCGTATCGGCGCGGCTCCGCGTCGCCTCAGCGAACTCCTTGCGGTTGGGGGTGAGCAGCGTCGCGCCGCGATAGATCGCGAGATTGAGGCTCTTAGGATCGACGATCACGCGCTTGCCAAGCTTGCGCGCGGCATCGATGGTGTTGCGGATCACCCGCGCGGTCAGTACGCCCTTGGCATAGTCAGACAGCAGCACAATGTCGGCACGGGCGAGCTCGGGGAGGATCGTATCGATCAGTTGCTGCTCGATCTCGCCTGTCGCCGGCTGCGCCTGCTCCCAGTCGGCGCGCAGCATGTGAGTGGAAAAATGCTCGGAGACGAAGCGCACCTTCCGCGTCGTCGGGCGCGCGCTGTCGCACACCAGCCGGCTTTCGATCCCGCTCTCGGCCGCCAGTGCCGTCTTCAGTCTCGCGCCCGTCTCATCCTCGCCGATGAGGCCGACAAAAATGCAGCGGCCGCCGAGCGACGCGATGTTGCGCGCGACATTGCCGGCGCCGCCGACATTGGTCTCGCTGCGCTGGACCGCGATCACCGGCGCCGGCGCCTCGGGCGAAATCCGCGACACCTCGCCATAGACGAACTCGTCCAGCATCAGGTCACCGATGCAGAGCACGGTCTGACGGGAAAGCGCCTGCGACAGGGTTTCGAAATCGAGCATCTGTTTCCTTGGCCCGTCAGCGGTAGCGGTCGGGACGATCGAGGAAGCCGTTCACGTAAGCATCGACGGCGTCCTCGAGCCGCATGAAACCGCCGTTATAGCCCGCACGCTGCAAGCGATCGACATCGGCTTGCGTGAAATATTGATAGCTGCCCCTGATCTGTTCGGGCATGTCGACATACTCGATGTTCGGCTTTAGCCCGAGCGCGGCATAAGCCGACAGCATCAGGTCGCGGAAACTGCGCGCAGTGCCGGTTCCGACATTGAACAATCCGCTGACCGAAGGCGTGGCGAGCAGCCACATCATCACCCGCACGGTATCGTCGACATAGATGAAGTCGCGCCGCTGGTCGCCGTCGGCGATACCATCGCGATGCGACTTGAACAATTGCACCGTGCGGCCCGCCTTGATGTCGTCGAAGCGCCGCGCCAGCACGCTCATCATGGTGCCCTTGTGATATTCGTTCGGCCCGAACACGTTGAAGAATTTCAGGCCCGCCCATTGCGGGGGCAATTTCTCGCCGCGCGCGGCGCGCTCGGCCACGGCGAGATCGAACAGATGCTTGCTCCAGCCGTAGAGATTCATCGGCCGCAGTTTCTTCAGCGCCTCGACCGTCTGCTCGTCGCGAAATCCCGCTTCACCGTCGCCATAGGTCGCGGCCGAGGACGCATAGATCAGCGGCGTCGCATTCGCCGTGCACCAGTCGAGCAGCCGCAGCGACAGGCGGAAATTGGTCTCGATCACCAGATCGCCGTCGGTCGCCGTCGTCTCCGAGATCGCTCCGAGGTGGATCACCGCATCGAGCCGCCGGCCGGACAGCCACGCCGAAAGCTCCGAGGGCGGCAGAAAATCAGCAAGCTGGCGTTTTGCCAAATTGCGCCACTTGCCGTCATGGCCAAGCGCGTCGCACGCGACGACGTCCGTGCGGCCGGCGTCATTCAACGCGGCCACGACATTCGACCCGATAAAACCGGCCCCGCCGGTCACCAGCAACATGCCGATCCCTGCCCTGATTTGTGCGGCGCCAGCTTTGCCCCAGTCCGGCGGCGCAGGCAACTTGCGCGGTGGATGAAATGCGGCTGACTTTACCTCCGGATGGAGAGCGGCTACCGACGGGGCCGCAAAAGCGCCGGGTTCCCGTACAGAAGATATGAATATTGATTCAATAGAAGGCATTGAGGTCGAGGACGCCGGCGATACCCGCCCGATCCTGATCATCCCCTATATGTGGATCGGCGATTTCGTCCGCGGCCATACCGTCGTGCGGGTGCTGAAACAGCGCTGGCCGAATCGTCCGGTCGACATGCTCACAACCTCGCTCTGCGCGCCTCTGGTCGACTACATGCCGGGTGTCCGCGGCAAGGTGGTCTGGGATTTGCCGCGCGGCCGCTTGGCCGTGGCAAAGCAGTTCGGCCTGGCAAGGGAACTTCGCGCCCGCGGCTATCACACCGCCCTGGTCATGCTCCGCACCTGGAAATCGGCGATCGCGCCGACGCTGGCCGGCGTCCCGGAGCGGGTCGGCTTTTGCGGCGAAGCGAGGTTCGGCCTCATCAACCGGATGCGCTGGGGCGAGAAGAAGCTGGATCGCATGGTCGACCAGATGTCGGCGCTCGCTTTGCCCGTGGGCGCGAAATTCCCGCCCGAATGGCCGGTGCCGCAATTGCGGGTTCCCACGGAGGAAACCGAGCGCTGGCGGCAAGCCAACGGGTTGAGCCGCGGCCCCGCGATCGCGCTCGCGCCCGGCTCGGTCGGCTCGGGCAAACGCTGGACCTATTACGGCGAGGCTGCACGGCTGCTGGCCGCGCGCGGTTTCGACGTCTGGGTGGTCGGAGGCCCCGGCGAGAAGGCGCTGGCCACGGAGATCGTCGCCGCCGGCGGCGCCGGTGTCCGCGACCTCACCGGCACGGACTTGCGCAACGGTATCCTGGCGATGGCCGCGGCGAGCGTCGCGATTTCGAACGATTCCGGCCTGATGCATGTCGCAGCCGCGCTCGGCACCCCGACCATGGGCATTTTCGGCCCCACCAGCCCCTACCACTGGGCTCCGCTCAACGGTCTGGCGGCCACCGTGGTGACCAAGACACACGTGCCGTGTCAGCCCTGCCATCGCCCGGTCTGCACCATGAACGACCACCGCTGCATGCGCGATATTCCAGCCTCCGATGTGGCCGATATCGCCGAGCGCGTGCTGGCTCAGGCGAGCACGCGATAGACCGCGGCGATCCCGCTCGCCTCGGCGTCGAGACTGAATTTCTCCACCACGCGGGCCCGCGCCCGCTCTCCCATCGCAGCCGCAGCCGCCGGATCGCGCATCAACGGCTCGAGCGCGGCGCAGAGCGCATCGACATCCCCCGGCGGCACCAGCACGCCGGTGATGCCATCCTCGACCACGAATTCGGCCGCGCCCGCGCGCGCCGCCACCAGCGCCGCGCCTGATGACATCGCTTCGATCAGCGTCAACCCAAAGCCCTCGTTGCGCGAGGTGAAAGCGTAGATGGTCAATCGCTGATACCAGCGCTCGACCTCCTCGATCGGGACTTCGCCTGATATCCTGATCCGCGACGTCAACCCCGCCGCCTCGATCCGCTGCTTCAGCCCGTTCGCAAACGCCTGCTGCTCTGGCACCACGGCGCCGACCAGCACCGCCGAAAAATCCGGATAGCGCGGCAACAGCCGGCACATCGCCTCGACAAAGACGTCGCTGCCCTTCTGCGCGCGCACGCGGCCGAAGCAGCCGATCGCATAGCGCCCGGGCAGGCCGCTCTCGGCGAACGCCGCGGCGCGGTCGGCCGGCGGCGCGTAGCGTTCGGTGTCGACGCCATGCATCACCACCGTCGCCTCGCGCTTGAGGAAGGACGCAGACAACGCGCTCGTCGCGATCACCGCATCCATCTGCCGGATCAGCCAGCGAGTCAGCCAGGTGTGGTGGCGTTGCGCGGCGGACGTGAACACGAGCTTCAACGGCCAGCCGAGCGCGCGCAGCAGCACGCCCACGATCATCTCGTCATTGCGCCGCGCGTGCCAGATCAGCGGTGCAGGGCGGCGCCAAAGTTTCAAGAGGTCAGCGAAGCCCATGCGCGCGATGCCCTCGGGCGCATGCGAGCCGAGCCATGCGGCGCGGAACATCTTCGCAAGCTTCGGTGCGACCATCCGGTTGGTCGCAGTCACGCCCGAATAGCGCCTGTGCAGATTCGGCACGATCAGTTGCAGCTCAGCGGCCGGATTGTTCTCGATCGGCACGTAAGTCCCCCTTTGCAGGAGTTCGTATACGCAACATTAAGCATAGGGGCCAGTTCTGAGGCCACGAAACCCCCTCTTCATCGCGCCCCCGCTAACATCCCGGGAAAATAGCGGGGAGAGGTGAAGTCATGACCGTGCTCGTCACCGGCGGCGCCGGCTATATCGGAAGTCACATGGTGCGCGCGCTGGTCGATGCCGGCGAAAGCGTCGTGGTGGTCGACAACCTCTCGACCGGCTTCTCCGCCCTGTTGCCCGAAGGCGTGCCGCTGTTCATCGGCGATGCCGGCGACGAAAATCTCGTCGAGGGCGTGATCGCCCAGCACGGCGTCGAGAGCATCATACATTTCGCCGGCTCGGTGGTGGTTCCGGAATCGATGCGCGATCCGCTCGGCTACTACCGCAACAACACGATGACCACACAGAGCCTGTTGAACGCGGCGGTCAAGTCCGGCGTCAGCCGCTTCATCTTCTCGTCCACCGCTGCCGTCTACGGCAATCCTGAAGAGGTGCCGGTGCCGGAAACCGCGCCGACGCGGCCGCTGTCGCCCTACGGCATGTCGAAGCTGATGACGGAGATCATGCTGCATGATGTGGCCACCGCCTATGGCATGAGCTATGTCGTGCTGCGCTATTTCAACGTCGCCGGCGCCGACCCGCTGGGCCGCATCGGGCTCTCCACCATCGGCGCGACGCATCTGCTCAAGATCGCGGTCGAGGCCGCCACCGGCCAGCGCGCCAAGGTCGACGTGTTCGGCAGCGACTATCCGACGCCGGACGGTACTTGCATCCGCGACTTCATCCATGTCACCGATCTCGTCGAGGCGCATCACGCCGCGCTGTCTTATTTGCGTGCTGGCGGAGGTTCGGTCACGCTGAATTGCGGCTATGGCCGCGGCTATTCGGTATTGGAGACGATCGAGGCGGTGCGCCGCGTCTCCATGCGCAATTTCGCCGTGTCGGTTGCGCCGCGCCGTCCCGGCGACATCATGACCATGGTCGCCGACACCAGCCGCATCCGCACGCTCCTGGACTGGACGCCGAAATACGACGATCTCGAGACCATCGCGGCGCATGCGCTAGCCTGGGAGCAAAAGCTGTTCCTGGAGCGCGGCGGTCCGCTCCAGCAGGCGGAATCGGCCTGAAAATCAAGCCGTTATTTGGCCTGAATATGGCTTGAAAAACATCTGTTTCGCAGGCAAGGAGTCGTTCGCCTGACGCTGACGCGCGCCCGCTTCCGAACAACGCGGCGTCAAGGGAACGCGGATGACCGAGCCTCCAAGAAAGATAACCGACGACCCCTATGGGGCGGCGATCCTGATTCGCCGTCTAATCGCCGAGCAGGGGCTCACCTATTGGCGGCGCTATCTGCAAGCGTTCGTCCTGATGGCAATATCGGCCGGCGCCACCGCCGGCGCCGCCTATATCCTGGGTCAGGTGATCAACCAGGCCTATATCGACAGGGACATTGCCGGCATCGCGCGTCTCTCCGGCGTGACCGTCATTCTGCTCTTCATCAAGGGCGTGGCGACCTACGGCCACTCCGTGATCCTGGCGAAAATCAGCAACGCCATCCTGGCCAACAATCAGCGTCAGTTATTCGCCAAGCTGATGAGCGAAAGCATCGGCTTCTTCTCCGAACGGCATTCGTCGGAATTCCTGGCCCGGCTGACTGCCGGCGCCAAATCCATCACCGACGTCCTCAACATGCTGATCAACGCCATCGGGCGCGATCTGTTGACGTTGATCGCCATGATCGGCGTGATGGTGTTCCAGGATCCGGTGCTGTCGTTCATTGGCCTCGTGGTGGTGCCGCCGGCGATGCTGATCCTGCGCAAGCTGGTGAAGCGCATCAAGGGCCTCGCCTACAACCAGTTCACCGGCACCGCCGACATCCTCGAGACCATGCAGGAATCGCTGCAGGGCATCCGCACCGTGAAGGCGTTCACGCTGGAAGAGACGATGAAGCAGCGCATCGACGCGAACATCACGGCCGTCGAGCGCAACGCCAACAAGATGGCGCGGGTTGCCAACCGCTCGAACCCGCTGATGGAGATGCTCGGCGGCTTCGCAGTGGCCGGCTGCCTGCTCTATGGCGGCTATAGCGTGGTCGCGCTCAACGCGACCCCCGGCGCGTTCTTCTCCTTCATGACCGCCTTCCTGATGGCAACCGAGCCGGCAAAACGGCTGTCGCGGCTCAACATCGATCTCAACAGCCAGTTGGTCGGCGCGCGGATGCTGCTCGAAGTCGTCGATAGCCCCGCGAGCGAACTCTCCGACGACGACAAGCCGGCCTTGAGGCTGACCGAAGCGCGGATTGAGCTGCGCGATGTCGGCTTTGCCTATCGCGCCGACGCGCCGGTGCTGAACCACATGAGCTTCGTCGCCGAGCCCGGCAAGGTTACCGCGCTGGTCGGCCCCTCCGGCGGCGGCAAGTCCACAGTGCTGGCGCTGCTGCTTCGCTTCTATGAAGCGAGTGAGGGCGACATCCTGATCGACGGCCAGTCGATCGCTTCGGTGTCGCGGCGCTCGCTGCGCCAGCAGACCGCCTATGTCGGCCAGGACGTCTATCTGTTCCGCGACACCATCCGCAACAACATCGCCTTCGGCAAGCCCGGCGCCACCGAAGATGAGATCGTGGACGCGGCCAAGGCGGCCTGTGCGCACGACTTCATCACCAGCTTCCCGCTCGGCTACGACACCCCGGTCGGCGAGCTCGGCACGCAGTTGTCCGGCGGGCAGCGCCAGCGCATCGCGGTGGCGCGCGCGCTGATCAAGAACGCGCCGATCATCCTGCTTGATGAAGCGACCGCCGCGCTCGATTCCGAATCCGAAAAGCAAGTGCAGGAGGCGATCGAGCATCTCTGCCAGAACCGCACCACGATCGTGATCGCGCATCGGCTGCACACCATCATGCATGCGGACGCGATCCTGGTGGTCGAGGGCGGCCAGATCGTCGAGCGCGGTCGCCATGACGAACTGCTCCGCCGCGGCGGCCGCTACGCCTCGTTCTTCCGCCTGCAGCACTACGACACCCGCCCGCTCACGCTGGCCCCGATCAGCGCCACCGGCTAAACCATCCCACATCGAGAACGAGAGCGCTTCATGACCGCCACAGACTACGTCATCCCCGCCCCGCCGCAGCCTTCGCTCCCCGTCGTCGGCGAGACGAAATCCTTCCCCGTCCGCCGCATCTGGTGCGTCGGCCGCAACTACCTCGAACACATCCGCGAGATGGGCAATGACGAGCGCGCGCCGCCCTTCTTCTTCGCCAAGCACGCCGACATGCTGGTGCCTGACGGTGCTGCCATCCCCTACCCGCCGCTGACCAAGGACCTGCACCACGAGGTCGAACTGGTGGTCGCAATGAAGAGCGGCGGCCTCAACATTCCCGCCGACAAGGCGCTGGACCATGTCTATGGCTACGCCGTCGGCATCGATCTCACCCGCCGCGATCTGCAGATCGCCTCGCGCAAGAAGGAGCGTCCATGGGAGATCGGAAAATCCTTCGACTATTCGGCGCCCTGCTCTGCGCTGCAGCCCGCCTCCAAGATCGGCCATCCGTCAAAGGGCAGGATCTGGCTCACCGTCAACGGCAAGGAAACCCAGAAGGGCGACCTCACCGAACTGATCTGGAACGTGCCCGAGATCATCTGGCAGCTCTCGCAGCAGGTGAAGCTCGCCGCCGGCGACCTCATCATGACGGGAACACCAGCCGGCGTCTCCCAGCTCCAGCCCGGCGATCAAATCGAGTGCGGCGTCGACGGCGTCGGCACGCTGAAGGTCTCGATGGGCCAGCCGGAGTAATACTCCGCCCTAACCGCAGTCACCGCCGTCATTCCGGGGCGATGCGCAGCATCGAACCCGGAATCCATTAGGCGGCAGGTGACGGCGGAGAAGTGGATTCCGGGCTCGCGCTGCGCGCGTCCCGGAAGACAGTCCCGTTCTTGCTAAGCTTCGTAGCCCGGGTGGAGCGTAGCGTAACCCGGGGCCGCACTCGACGTTAACTCAGAGGTCCCGGGTTCCGCTGGGCTCCACCCGGGCTACGGCACTGTTGCGCGAAGATGGCGGATTACGCTTCGCTAATCCGCCCTACGACTCCACCTGCCTCTCGGACTCCTCCGACGCGCCCGGGCCGAGATGCGTCTTCTCGTATTCCAGCCACAGCTCAAGCAGCGACATGAACATCACCACGGCGCCGGCGACGATGCTGAAATGCATTGCGCGGGTGTGCGCGAAGCCGAGCAGCCAGGGTGACACGATCAGCCAGCCCCCGACGAGCAGGTTGACCCATTCTTCCCAAGCGGAAAATGCAATGATCGCCGCCAGCGACAGGATCGCGATCGCCGCGCCGCTTGCCCGCAGATCGATTGCCGCCGTCGGGTTGACACGGACAAACATCCAGGGTGCCGCAAGCAGGAAGATCGCTGCCGCCAGATTGTAGAGATCGAGCGCCGATTCATTCCGCCATTTCAACATGCCCTTTCCTCCATTTGCTGCCTTATGGCCGCCGGTCGTGTGCGTCGGCCGCGTTGATGTCCTTTCCGGTGTAGTCGGTCATCAGCGCAGTCGCGACCAGGGTGATGACGGCGCAGATCGCGATGTAGATCGCGATTGCGGTCGCCGACTGGTACATGCCGAACAGCCAGGCCGCGATCAGCGGCGCCGGACCGCCGGCGATCACCGACGCGAGCTGATAGCCGAGCGATGAGCCGCTGTAGCGCAGGCGTCCGGTAAAGCTCTCGGCGATCAGCGCGGCCTGCGGCCCGTACATCATGTCGTGCGGGATCAGCGACAGGACGATCGCGAGGAAGATGATCGTCAGAGATCCAGTGTTGAGCATCGCGAAGTAGATGAAACCGAATATACCGGTCACGACGGCACCGATCATATACATGTTCTTGCGGCCGATCCGGTCAGACAGATGTCCGAACAGCGGGATCGAGACGAACGACAGCACCGAAGCCGTGAGCACTGCAGTGAGCAGGAAGTCGCGCGAGACGTGCAGCGTCGCAATGCCGTAGGAAAAGACGAAGGCGGTGAAGATGTAGAACGGCGCCTGCTCGGCCATCCGCGCGAAGGCGGACAGCAGGATTTCCTTCGGATACTCCTTGATCACCGTCAGCATCGGCGTGCGGTCGAGCTTTTGCTCGGCCTGCAGTTTGCTGAACACCGGCGTTTCCAGAATGCCGAGCCGAATGTAGAGGCCGACGACGACTAGGATTAAGCTGAGCGCAAACGGAATCCGCCAGCCCCAGGCGAGGAACTGGTCCCCAGCCATCTGGCTGAACGCCAGCACCGCGAGATTGGCGAGGAACAGGCCGCAGGGCACGCCGAATTGCGGCCATGACGCGATGAACCCGCGGGAGTGGTTGTCGCGCGCCCATTCCATCGACATCAGCACCGAGCCGCCCCATTCGCCGCCGACACCGACGCCCTGGATGAAGCGCAGCACCGTCAGGATCACCGCACCCCAGATGCCGATGCGCTCATAGGTCGGCACCACGGCCACTGCCGCGGTCGCCAGTCCCATCAGGAGCAGCGTCGCGATCAGCGTCGCTTTACGGCCGATGCGGTCGCCATAATGCCCGAAGATCGCAGCGCCTATCGGCCGCGCAACGAAGCCGACAGCGTAAATGGCGAAGGCCTCCAGCGTGCCGACCCAAGGGTCGGAGTTCGGGAAGAACAGTTTTGCGAAAACCAGACCGGTGACGGTGCTGTAAAGGAAGAAATCATACCATTCGATCGCGGTCCCAATCGTGGAGGCGATGACGGCGCGCCGAAGCTGGCGCTGATGCTCGGATGGAGTCAGTTGGGTGGCGTCGAGACCGAGCGTTGCCATGGGAGCATCTCCCTCGGACAAGCCCCCGCGAATTTGAACTGCTTGGGTCGTTCGATCACAAACGACATGACGCGCCGAAGGTTCCAACCGACCCGGAAATCAAGGCTAGAACTTTAGGCGACGGGCATGAGGATCGTGGGGCGGATTAGCGAAGCGTAATCCGCCACCTTTCTCAGCCATCTTCAATGCAGTTCGAGGGGAACGGCGGATTACGCTTCGCGAATCCGCCCTGCAGCTCCGCAGCTATCATCTCAGCGCCGATGCAACGATCAGCCCGAGGATCAAGACCGTCAGCGAATATTTCAGCGTGTAGTACACGTTGCGGTTCCACTCCTTGACCTTGCGGCTGGCGAGATGGACCTCGTAGAGCTTGCCGAACACCTTGTTGAGCACGCCGACATGTTCGCCGTCCACGTTCTGCGTGGCGGAGGCCTTGACGATGTGATGGCTGACCCAGCGGTTGATCGCGGTCATGAAGCCGTACTTCATCGGGCGCTCGACGTCGCAAAACAGGATGATGCGGTTGACGTCGGTCGCATTCTCGGCGTGGTGGATGAAGGTCTCGTCGAACATGAAGGCCTGGCCGTCGCGCCAGACGCATTCCACGCCGTCGACCATGATCCGGCACTTGTTCGAGTTGGGGGTGACCAGCCCGAGGTGATAACGCAACGAGCCGGCAAAGGGGTCGCGGTGCGCGCCGAGCTTGCCGCCGGGCGGCAGCATCGCAAACATCGCGCCGTGCACCGACGGAATCGAATTCAACAGCTCCACCGTCTTCGGGCACAGCGTGCGCGCCGACGGCAGGAAGTCGTCATACCACTTCAGGTAAAAGCGCTTCCAGCCGCTCTTGAAGAACGAATAGAAGCCCCAGTCGTTGTTCTTGGCGGCCGCGCGGATGAAGCCCTCGTCGAACAGCCGCACCGCCTCTTCGCGGATCGTCTCCCAGTTCTCGCTGAGCTTGGCGAGCTCGGGAAATTTCTCGACCGGGATCACCGGCGTGTTCGGAACGGCCGAGCCCGCATACATCAGCACATTGTAGGGCGCGAGATAGGTCGAATGATCGCCGAGCTGACGCGCGAAGCGCAGCCGCTCGCGGCCGCGGAAATGCACATAAATCGTCGATGCCGCCAGGATGTAGAGGATCACCAGCTGCGGTGCGAATAGCGTTTTTAGCATATCAGTCCCTGCCGTGGCCCCGACCACAAGCAATGTTCGTGCAATGTTTGTATAGTGCAACCGCGCCCCAAAGCCAATGCCGGAGGCTGCATCCGGATCGAGCCGGCCTGCTCGCAGAGGAAAAATTCTCTAGCAGTTCCAATATGAACCGGGGCGTCCAGCCCCTCTTCACGAAAATATTCCCCTTCACCCGTCGGGCAAATCACCGCTATGAATCCGCGCGTCTCACCCGAATGAGGGGCGGATCGCGATCGTCACGAACGTTGCGGTGAGATGCGGTGGACGCCGGTATCACGACTGACGAGCGTGACATCAGCGGACGGCGAAGTCGTGTGGTCCTGGCGCCCCGACGCTGGCGCTAAGTCTCGCAGAGATGATCTGAGAGGCGACGGTGGCAAGAAAGCCCGGTCACCGGGGAGAGTACGAAGTAAGCCGTAACACCATCGCGCAGGGAAAGTCGGAGTTGCTTCGGTTGACCTGTGGTCCTACCCCCGCGCTATTTGTTGCACGGGACCCATGGGTGCAACCGGCACCCGGCTTTCCCTGCGCCCTCCGTCCGATGAGAGGGTGAAAAGAGTTCTGTGCGTCAAGTTCAGCAAAATTGATCATGGGGTCCGGCCAAGCCATCCCCTCGGAGCCGCCGTCGCTCGCT
>NZ_JBVBEF010000024.1:0-87467 GCF_055456055.1 Bradyrhizobium sp. LeoB3 | reverse complement strand
ACCGCCAAAAATTACTTTGCCGTCGTCACTATTGCCGCAACTCTGCTTTGGTTGCGGTAACTGTCCACACGACCTAGTCGAAGCTGGACCTTCGATGGATTAATTTCAAGAAAAATCAGTGGCTTACCTCGTGGATCGGACGATTTCCTGCCAACCGAGCATTCGATTTTCGGCCTCGTGAAGAAATTTCTTGAGCATTGCTCATTTTATCGCTATACGCTTGAGCGTTGCTCAAAATGACCCGGAGGCCGCTCACATGGAAACGCTTGTCCTGCAACTGACCCGGCAACTGACCGCGACCTTCTTCGAGGATGTTCTCAAGTCCGTCCTGGAATTTGGCAGGTCGATCGCCCGCGGCATCACCGCACCGATCAATCGTATTGCCAACGCCTGCGACGTTGCCGGCGTGCTCGAACGCCGCCGGTTCGCAGCACAGATGCGGCGTCGTGCGCGGCAAATGCAGCGTCCGCGCGGGCGTTGGCCGTTCGGTTCGCTCAGCGAACTCACCTGAGACGGTCCAATTCGCCTCGATTGCGGAGCGGGTTCCTAACCAAGAAATCACCATGCTCCGCATGTCGCCGGCGGACGTGCCGCCCCATAGCCAGGCACAAGGTCTCCTACATCTTTGACGTGCATGGTCGGCCGAATGCCGCAACTTGCGACGTCGAACCGCGAGGCAATCAAGAACACTAATAGCAACGGCATCGCTGCTTAACTTTCGCTTTTCCTGACCCCGATAACCCCAAAACGAATTTTACAAGGCCGAGGATTTCCGGCCGAACTGCCCAGGAACCGGTCATGATCAAACAGTTGATGTCGTCGCGCCGTTTCGCGCCATTGTTCTGGGCGCAGTTCTTCTCGGCGCTCAACGACAACGTCCTGAAGAACGCGCTGGTCATCATCCTGCTCTATGGCGCCACCACCGGCGAGAATGCATCGCTGGTAACCCTTGCCGGTGCCGTTTTCATCTTTCCTTTCTTCGTATTGTCGGCGCTCGGCGGCGAGCTCGCGGACAAGTATGTGAAGTCGGTCGTCGCGAGGCGGCTGAAATTCGTCGAGATCTTTGCCGCCTGCTTTGCGGCGGCCGGCTTCTTCCTGCATTCGGTGCCGCTTCTGTTCGCCGCGCTGGCGCTGTTTGGCACGGTCGCGGCGCTGTTCGGTCCGGTGAAGTATGCAATCCTGCCCGACCAGCTTTCGGTCGGCGAGCTTGCCACCGGCAACGCGCTGGTCGAAGGCGCAACCTTCCTGGCAATCCTGATCGGCACCATCGCCGGCGGCCTGTTCGTCGCGGGCGCGAGCCACATGGGCTGGATCTCGCTTGCCGTGGTCGGCCTGTCCGTTCTGTCCTGGGCTTTCGCCGCGCGCATTCCCGCCAGCACGCCGTCCGCGCCCGAACTCGCCATCACCACCAATCCCTGGACGTCCACGGTGCGGCTGCTCAAGTCGCTCTATGCTGAGCCGCGTCTGTGGGACGGCATGGTGATCGTCTCCTGGTTCTGGCTCGCCGGCGCGGTCGTGCTGTCGCTGCTGCCCGCGCTGATCAAGGAAGGCGTTGGAGGCACCGAAGGCGTCGTCACGCTGTGCCTCGCCACCTTCGCGATCGGCATCGCCGCCGGCTCGCTCATTGCGGCCCAGCTCAGCCATGTGAAGCCCAATCTCGCGCTGGTGCCGATCGGCGCCATCATCATGGGCGTGGTCGGCCTCGATCTCGCCGCGGCGATCGGCGCGACCGTGCCGGGCAACGCTGTGACCGCGGCGGCGTTCGCGACCTCGCTCAGTGGGCTGCATATGCTGGTCGGTTTCTTCCTGTTCGCCATCGGCGGCGGCCTGTTCGTGGTGCCGGCGTTCGCCGCAGTGCAGGCCTGGACCGCGCCGTCGGAGCGCGCCCGGATCATCGCGGCCGGCAATATCCTGCAGGCCGGCTTCATGGTGGTGGGATCGCTGTTCGTCGCGCTGCTGCAATATGCCGGGCTTTCGATCGCCTGGATCTTCTTCGGCCTTGCCGTCGCAAGCTTTGGTTCAGTGTGGTTCGTGCTCAAGAAGTGGGGCAAGGAGGGTGTGCGCGACTTCGGCGCGCTCTTGTTCCGTGCGCTGTTCCGCGTCGAGGTTCGCGGCATCGAGAACCTGCCGCCTGCGGGCACGCGCATGCTGATCGCGCCCAACCATGTCAGTCTGGTCGACGGCCCGCTGCTGCACGCGACGCTGCCGATCGACGCCAGCTTCGCGGTCGATACCGGCATCGCGAAGGCGTGGTGGGCAAAGCCGTTCCTGAAAATGGTCCGTCACATCACCGTCGATCCGACCAAGCCGCTCGGCGCGCGTGATCTGATCAAGCTGGTCGCCTCCGCTGAACCTGTCGTGATCTTCCCCGAGGGCCGCCTGACCGTGCATGGCTCGCTGATGAAGGTCTATGACGGCACCGCGATGATCGCCGACAAGGCCGATGCCGTGATCGTTCCTGTCAGGATCGAGGGCGCGCAGCGCTCGCATCTCAGCTATCTCAAGAATGGTGAGATCAAGCGCTCCTGGTTCCCGAAGGTGACAATCACAATTCTGCCGCCGGTCAAATTGCCGATCGACCAGTCGTTGAAGGGCAAGGCCCGTCGTAACGCCGCGGGCGCTGCGTTGCAGGACATCATGATCGAGGCCATGGTGAAGAACGCCATGCTCGATCACACGCTGTTCGAGGCCCATGCCCATGCCCATCGCGACCGCGACACCGGCAAGGTGGTCGTTGAGGATGCGCTAGGCACGAAACTAACCTATCGCAAGCTCATCCTCGGCGCGCAGGTGCTGAGCCGCAAGCTCGAGCAGGGCACCGCCATCGGCGAGAATATTGGCGTGCTGCTGCCGAACTCGGCTGGCGTCGCCGTCGTCTTCATGGCTCTGCAGACCATCGGCCGCGTGCCGGCGATGCTCAACTTCTCCGCCGGCCCCGTGAATGTGCTCTCGGTGATGAAAGCGTCGCAGATCAGGACCGTGCTCACCTCCCGCGCCTTCATCGAGAAGGGTAAGCTCGACAAGCTGATCGCGGCGATCGCTCCTGAAGCGCGCATCGTTTATCTCGAAGACATCCGCGCCACCGTCAACGCGCTCGACAAGATCCGCGGCCTCTTGGCCGGCACCGCGCCGCGTGTTGCGCGCAGGGCCGATGATCCCGCCGTGATCCTGTTCACCTCGGGCTCGGAGGGGACGCCGAAGGGCGTCGTGCTCTCCCACCGCAACATCCTGGCCAATGCGGCGCAGGCGCTGGCGCGGGTCGATGCCAATGGCAACGACAAGGTGTTCAACGTGCTGCCGGTGTTCCACTCGTTTGGCCTCACCGGCGGGATGATGATGCCGCTGCTCGCGGGGATTCCGATCTTCATGTATCCTTCGCCGCTGCATTACCGCATCGTGCCGGAACTGATCTATCAGACCGGCGCCACTATCCTGTTCGGCACCGACACCTTCCTCGCCGGCTATGCCCGCTCGGCGCATGCTTACGACTTCCGCACGTTGCGGCTGGTGCTGGCGGGCGCGGAGGCGGTGAAGGATCGCACGCGGCAGGTCTATATGGAGCGCTACGGCATCCGCATCCTCGAAGGCTATGGCGTCACCGAGACTGCGCCGGTGCTTGCCATGAATACGCCGATGGCGAACCGCCCCGGCACCGTGGGCCGCCTGTCTCCCCTGATGGAATACCGCCTCGATCCGGTCCCCGGCATCGAGGAGGGCGGCCGGCTCTCGGTGCGAGGGCCGAACGTGATGCTCGGCTATTTGCGCGCGGAAAACCCCGGCGTGCTGGAGAAGCTCGTCGATGGCTGGCACGACACCGGCGACATCGTCACAATCGATGCCGCGGGCTTCATCGCCATCAAGGGCCGCGCCAAGCGGTTTGCCAAGATAGCGGGCGAAATGGTGTCGCTGTCGGCGGTGGAAGCGATGGCGTCCGCGCTGTGGCCGCAGGCGATCTCGGTTGCGGTCTCCATTCCCGATGCGCGCAAGGGCGAACGCATCGTGCTCCTGACCACGCAGCGCGATGCCGAGAGATCTGCGGTGCAGCGCCAAGCCAAGGCGACAGGCGCCTCCGAGCTCGCCGTGCCGGCCGACATCCGCGTCGTCGACAAAGTGCCGCTGCTCGGCTCCGGCAAGACTGACTATGTCGCGGCAACCGCGCTTGCCAAGGAACTCGCTACCGCGGCGCCGTCGGCAGAGCCGATGGCCGACGTGGCGTAACGGGTCCCGCCTCTGGCGGGCCCGATGACAGGCTCCGCGACGAAGCAATCCATTTCTCCGCACGCGAAAGCATGGATTGCTTCGCGGAACCTGTCATCGGGCGGCGCCGCGCCGACCCGTTGGCTCGCAGTGACGATGGCTGAGGCGGTTGTCCTTCCCGCGTTCCTGTTGTCCAATAAGCTCATAACCAACAACACTCGGGCCGGCTCTGTGACGCCGGCCGGAATTTTGGAGGAACTCGATGCCTCTCCCGCTTGATCCCGTGATCGAGAAGATCATCCCGCTGCTGCCGCTGCGCGATCCTAAGACCATGACGCCGCAGAGCGCGCGGGAATCGCTGCGAGCGCTGGCCGCCGCGCGCGCCGAGATCCCGCCGCCGCCGGTCGAGCACGTGAAGGACGTCAACGTCGCCGGCGGCGCGGGGCCGCGGCCGGCGCGGGTCTATCGCAATGGCAGCGGGACCGCACCGACGGTCGTGTTCTTCCACGGCGGCGGCTGGGTCGCGGGCGACCTCGAGACCCATGACCGGCAGGCGCGCAATCTCGCGATCGAAACCCGCGCGGTGGTGGTCTCCGTCGACTATCGCCGCCCGCCGGAGACGCGTTTCCCCGGCGCGTTCGAGGATGCCTTTGCCGCGGTGCGCGACGTGGTCGGCCGCGTCAAGGAATTCGGCGGCGACGTACCCCGCGTCGGCGTCGCCGGCGACAGCGCCGGCGGCAATCTCGCAGCCGCCAGCGCGCTCGCCTGCCGCGATGCCGGGATCAGGCTCGCCGGCCAACTGCTGGTCTATCCCGTCATCGACGTCGTCGGCAATTTCGCAGACACTGCTGAGAATGCGCGGTTTCCGTCGCGGGCCGAGAACGCGGAAGGATATTTTCTGTCGCGCGCGGTGATGGAGTGGTTCTGCGGGCATTATCTCGAAGAACGCGGACATGGCGCGGATTGGCGGGTCTCGCCGCTGCGGGCGAAGGAGTTGAAGGGCGTTGCACCCGCCGTCGTCACCACCGCCTGGTTCGATCCGCTGCGCGATGAGGGCGTGGCCTACGCCAACGCGCTGCGCGAGGCCGATGTGCCGACCACGCATCATGACGGGCAGGGCCTGATCCACGGCTATTTCGGCCTCGTCGACGCCTCCGAGGCCGCGCGAGCCGAGGCGCAGCGCGCGCGGGCGGACTTCAAGGCGCTGCTCGACAAGGGCGCGTAACGTCAGCCGACGGCGCGCACGCCTTTGGCGAACGGGCTCAAGCCCAGCCATTGCTGCATCGAGCGGGCGATCGCCTTGTCGCCGGTGAGCTCGATGCCGCCGTTTGCCACCTCGCGCTCGAGCGTGGCGATCCCCATCCATACCGCGGTCATCGTTCGCAGCGGGCAGGTCACATAGAGATCGACCTCGTAGCCGGGATCGGTCAGGCAGAGGTCGACGGTGACGCCGTCGATCACGAGCCACCAGGATTTGCGCTCGCCCGACAGCTCCGGATAGATGAAGTTGATGGTGCAGCGGCGCCGCGGCAGCGGCTCGGGGCGCAGGTTCCGCCGCATGTCCCACATCAAAAGTGAGGGATCGAGGTTCTTCAGCGACAGCGAGGACTCGACCCAGCGCTGGGCCCAGAAGCCGAGCGACATGATCACCTCCCGCAAATCCTCGCCGGCCTGCGTCGGCCGATAATCCATCACGCCCGACTGGCCCGATGGCGTCACGCTGATCAGCCCGGCCACCTCCAGCTCCTTCAGCCGCTTCGACAGCAGCGAGGGTGACATCCGCGGCACGCCGCGCCGGAGGTCGTTGAAGCGCGTCGTGCCGCAGAGCAATTCGCGCAGCACCAGGACGGTCCAGCGATTGCAGACGATCTCGGCTGCCATCGCGACCGGGCAAAACTGCCCATAGCTTCCGCGCTCGGTCCTGTCAGGCAATCGGCTCCTCCTGAAATGCGGTAGTACAGATATGCTAGCGCGGACCCGGCACCAGGCCGGAAGACGCCGCGAAAAATGTAAGCATTCCGGACGCTGTAGAGACCTCATCGATGGACACGGCGTCGCAGTACAGTTCCTGAACTGGAGCGCCCTTTGCGGCGGAATTAGGCTCTCCCACGGTGGATATTCTCAACGATGGAGAGTGTCATGAGCAGCAACGCAGCACACAGTTTCGATGCGTCAAAATCGCGCAGCGCGGTCCAGATCGCAGAGGAGCTCGGCCCGATTTTCGCGCGGCGCGCCGAGCAAGAGACGAACGAGGACAGGTTCGTCGCCGAGGATTTCGCGGACCTGAAGGCGGCAGGCCTCGTTGAAGCCGGCGTGCCGGCCGAGCTTGGCGGCGGCGGCGCCGATGTCGACGAACTCGCCGAGATGCTGCGCACGCTGGCCCATTACAGTGGCTCGACCGCGCTCGCTTTCTCCATGCACACCCACCAGGTCGCGGTCCCCGCCTGGCGCTGGAAGGTGCAGAAGGCGGCTCCCGCGGAGCCGTTGCTCCGGCGCATCGCCAATGAGCGCATCATCCTGTTGTCGAGCGGCGGCTCGGACTGGATCGGCGGCTCCGGCCGGGCCGAGAAGGTCGACGGCGGCTATCGCATCACTGCGCGCAAGGTGTTCTCGTCCGGCTCCCCCGCCGGCGACCTCTTGATGACAAGCGCGGTGCTGGAGAGCGAAGGCGAGCCGGCGACGGTGCTGCATTTCGGCGTGCCCATGAACTCGCCGCATGTGAAGGTGCTCGACAATTGGCGCACGCTCGGCATGCGCGGCACCGGCTCCAACGATGTCGTGATCGATGGCCACATCGTGCCGGAAGCGGCGGTCGCAGCAAAGCGCAAGGCCGGCGAATGGCATCCGCTGTTCCAGATCATCGCGACCACCGCGTTCCCGCTGATCTACTCGGTCTATCTCGGCGTTGCCGAGAGCGCGCGCGACATTGCAATCGCGACCGCGAAGCGCAAGACGCCGGACCGGCATGCGATCCAGCTCGCCGGCCGCATGGATACCGAGCTCGCGGCGGCGCGGCTCGCGCGGGAATGGATGCTGGCTGCTGTCAGGCTCAATGCGCCGTCGGCTGCGACCGTCAATCAGGTGATGATGGGCCGCCAGCTCGTCGCGCGGCATGCGATCGCGGCGGTCGAATATGCGATGGAGCTCGCCGGCGGCGCAGGCTTCTATCGCGCAACGGGGCTGGAGCGGCGCTTCCGCGACATCCAGGCGGCGCGCTACCATCCGTTGCAATCGGGCCCGCAGGCGCAATATGCGGGATCGATGGCGCTCGGTTTGCCGGTCGACCGGGTATATTGAGCACCGCGCTGATGAAGATGACCCGCGGTCGCGCGGCGTTCGTTGTTGCGAGGCAGGCGGTCCTTCACGCCGCCGCCGGCGTCGAATGGATTGCCGCCGCGCTTGCCGAGCACATGATGACGACGGCCCATGCCGGCGCGACGTTTTCGCTTCTGATGTCAAAGAACCGAGGGGATGCGCGCCGGCGTTCTCGCGGCGAAAGGCGCCCGAGGCTTGCGGCCGTTTCACCCTCTTGACGAACGAACCTTAGGGTGGGCAAAGCGAAGCGTGCCCACCGCCACGAGCCGAGTACGGATGGTGGGCACGCTGCGCTTTTGCCCACCCTATGCTTCTGATTTTGCCCAGTGGACAGTCACACTCCGCTGTCGTCCCCGCGAAAGCGGGGACCCATAACCACAGCTGATTGTTGTGGCGCGAGCGAGCGGTTGCGGCGGAGCAGACTGCAAACGCTTGTGGTTATGGGTCCCGGGACCCGGCTACGCCAAGACTTCGCCGCGGCGCGCAACCTTGGGACGGCGGGAGGGGGCTCGGTCGGCTGCGGCTGCCTCCAGGTTTTGATCCTGATCGAGCTCAGCAGGATCGCGGCGACGATCATCACCAGGATTCCGCCAAGGCTGACCGCGATCTGCATCGACAGCCCATCCGAGATGTCGAGCAGCGCCACGTGGCTGGCGAACGCCAGCAGAACGCCGAGGCAGTAGATTGGAAGCGAGTTCGCGCCACAGCGTATCGCGCCGCGCATCACCGGCGTCGCCAGCCCTCGCCAATTGTGAGGCACAAACCGTACGGCCAAAACCGCAACAGCAAGAAAATGCAGCAGTCGAAATGGACTGAGATTCGATTTGTCGATTGGGAAAAGCAGATTCGTCAGGGTCTGCGGGACCAGCGGTTCCAGCGACGTCATGCGCGAGCTCAATGCGATAACCAGGCTGAAAACCAGATAAAGAACGGCCAGGACCAGCGCCGCGCGCGAGGTCACCCACGGCCGAAATCTGTTTCCCTCGATGACCCACCAGGCGCCAAGCACAAGCAGAAGCTGCCAGGCAAGGGGATTGAAGAACCAGACGTTGTGCGGCCAAGCGGGGACGGTCCAGCCGAAGACGCGCACGAGCCCATAAAGCAACGCCGAGGCGCCAAGCGTCACGTTCGGTACTCGCAACAACAGCCACAGAAGCGGCGCGAACAAGACGTGATAAATCACGAAAACCGGCAAGATGTCGGTGTTGACGGGACGGTATTGCAGGATCGCAGCATGCGCGAGCGCCGCGCCCGGATGCTCCAACAGGATGCGCGTATTGGTCTCGTCAGCAAGATGGTCGCGGCCTGCAAGGTAAACCATGATGACGCAAGCGAGCGTGAGGAGCAAAGATGCAGCATATATGTCCCATCCTCGCCGCAGCGAACGGCCGAGCACGCCGCTCCAGCCCTCGCGCTGACGTGCCCTTCCGTAAGCCAGCGCACAGGTGACGCCCGACATGAACATGAATACTTCCGCGGCATCGCTGAAGCCGTAGTGCCGCAGTGTCAGCCAACTTCCGATGTTGCCGGGGACATGGTCAAGAAAAATGCACCATAGTGCGATGCCGCGGCAGGCATCGATCCGCAGGTCGCGGCCAAACCCCTCGAGTTCCGGCGGCGACTCGTCAGCCGATCGCTTCGAGATGTGAGTTCGATCATGCATTTGGTTACCCTGTCCAGCGTGCAAGCGCGCTCTCGGTGGGACACAGGTCGACGAGACAGCCGATGCGATTACGAGGCCCGGCTATCGGATGGCTTGGGCTTCTTCCGTGGCGGGTCCGCCGTCCCCACCGCTAACCCGATCACCAGGGCCGGCACGATCGCCGGCGTCCCAATTCGCTTTCCGGACTTCGTCGCTCGCAGCCGGGATCAGAAGCTGCTGCCGCATTTCGGCGAGGCGGGCGCGGCAATATTCGCGGTAAAGCAGGTCTAATATGATGGACATGATCGAATCCTCGCTTGAACATCACCGTCGACATCCCACGCATTTCGCCCACGGCCGAAAATGACCTGTGCCGGGGGAGGATCTGCAGATCGATCTGCACCGCGGATCGTTGAGTTCGATCAATCGCGAACAAATTAGTAAAGCTGGACCCGCGCTTGCAGGCGCCAGCAATTTTTGAAAATGGACGTGGTGGCGGCAACGAGAAATAGAGCTATCACGGCTATCTCTCCTTAAAGGAGATTTTTGGCGTCACGACTCTCTTAAGAATGACTATGGGACTGATTTTCCGGCCGCCAAGTGAGCCAATTCACAACAGTATCGATCACGGGTGAGTGACAGTAGCAGGCGGACGCTGTCGTTTCTTGGACTACTGCGCACCGCGTAACGGAAGGTTGGTGCGCGAATAGCAAACTATAATGCCAGCAGCCGTTTGTTGGAGCACTTTGTCCGAATATTTTATCAAAGCTGGGAGAGTTGCCATGTCTAGCGGCCCAGCCGATTTCGTATCGTATCGATTCTCGACGCGCGAACTCCCGGAGCGGATGCGCATCCCGATATGGCGCGAGAAGTTTGGTCGAACCATAGTCCGCGCCGATATCGAGCCGTCATCGGAGGTGCCGTTTCAGGCCGAAGCGGCACTACACGCTCTTCAGGGGTTGCGCATGCTGTCCTTGAAGGGTTCAGCAATGCGCTTCAAGCGGTCACAAACGAACATTGTTGATGGTGATGACTCGATCGGCCTCATCGTCAATCTGCCCGGCAGGAGTCAGCTGTCGCAGCGCGGCCAGGAGTTCGAGCTCCGCGGCGGCGATGCAATGGCTATCCTGCATTCGGAACCCGTCGCTGTCACCTATCTGGAAGGATTGCAATTTGGTTTGGCCTTGCCGCGCGATGCGCTTGCCTCGCACGTGACTGGTGTCGACGACCTCACCATGCGGCCGATTCATCGCCGGACCGAAGCGCTTCGACTTCTCATGACTTATGTGAAGTTGGCATTGAAGGAGGGCGCGCTAGCTGCCCCTAAGCTACGTGATACGATCGTTAGTCACATCCACGATCTCGCGGCGCTCGCAATGAGCGAGCACGCTCCCTTGGGTGAGAGCAACGCGAGCGCAGTCATGGCTGCGCGCCACAGCGCCGCCCTCGATCATATCGCGGCGCACTTTCAGGACCCGGAGCTCACCCTTGAGGTGGTAGCCGATAGGCAGGGCATCTCTCCTCGTTATCTGCAGCGCCTGATGGCGACATCCGGGACGTCGTTCACGGGGCGCGTGAATGAGTTACGGCTGCAGAAGGCGTTCATGCTGCTGAGCGAGGCCCACGACAACGCGCGGCGCATTTCCGACATCGCGCTGGAAGTCGGCTTTTCGGATATTTCGCATTTCAACCGACTATTCCGCGCCCGCTTCGGCGATTCGCCACGCCGCGTGCGCAGCGCCGGTGGGAGTAATGGTGAGTGACACGTGCCCCCGATCCGCAAGCAGCGCGAGTCGAACGCGGCTGGTGGGCACGCTTACGCTTTGCCCATCCTACTCTTCCGGTTTGCCCGTCAGGCAGTCACACTCCGCTGTCGTCCCTGCGAAAGAATGGACCCATAACCATAGGATCTCGTTGTGGGCGTTCACTGTAACTCCGAGTCTAGCGCCACACTTGCGGTCGTGGTTATGGGTCCCGGGTGGCGCTTCGCTTGCCCGGGACGACGGGGAGGAGAGAGCAACGCCTCAATCATTACCGATGGTTTCGCCGAACAGCTCCCAGGTTTCGCCGTTGAAGCGCTGCAGGCGCATGGCTTCGATCGGGAAGTAGTCGGTCGGTGATGTCTTGAGCTTGATGCCGGGCAGCAGCATCGGCAGCGTCGTGTCGAGATTGGCGGCCTGCTTCATGATGTTCTCGTGCGTCAGCTCGTCGCCGCATTGCCTCAGCACCTGCACCGTGGCTTCCGCCACGACATAGCCGTAGACGATGAGCTGGTTCTGCATGTTGCCGTCAGGGAAATAGGCCTTCATGAAGGAAAGCCATTGCTGGACATCCTTGTCGTCCTTCCACTGCGGATCGTTCGGGTCCTTCAGCGAGTAGGACGAGATGATGCCCTTCGCATGCTCGAAGCCGGCGGGCTTCAGCACTGAGGAGACCGAGGTCGAGGTCGCGGCCAGGAAGAACATATCCGGCTTCCAGCCGATCTCGCCGACCTTGCGGATCGCCTGCGCCGCCTGTTTCGGGATCGCATGCATGAACAGCACGTCGGCGCCGGATGATTTCAGCTTCACGATCTGGCTGTCGATGGTCGGATCGGTGGATTCATACGTCGCCTCCGCCACGATCATCTTGGCGTGCTCCGGCCCTAATCCCTTCTTGAAGCCGTTGCCGTAATCCTTGCCGGCGTCGTCGTTCTGGTAGAACAGCGCGATCCTCGCGTCTGGCTTGTTCTTCAGCACGTATTTTGCGTAGACCGCGGTCTCGGCCTGGTAGGAGGGCTGGAAGCCGATCGAATAGGGGAAGTTCTCGTGGTCGCCCCACAGCGTCGTGCCGGCGCCGACGAAGAGCTGCGGCACTTTCTTGTCGTTGAGATATTTGCGCACGCTCAATCCAGTCGGCGTGCCCAGCGGGTTGAGGATCGCGGCCACTTCCTGCTGCTCGACCAGCTTGCGGGTCTGCTCCACGGTCTTCGGCGGGCTGTAGGCATCATCCAGGCTGATCAGGTTGATCTTGCGCCCGTTGATGCCGCCCTTGTCGTTGATCATCTTGAAATAGGCGAGCTGGGTCTTCGCGATGACGCTGTAGGCCGAGGCCGGCCCGCTATAGGGAGAGGTCTGCCCGAGCCGGATCTCGGTGTCGGTCACCCCTGGCCCATATTTCTTCTCCGCCGCCGCGGCTGCCGATGTCACGAGCGCTGCGATCGCGACGAACGCGTGCCATTTCATTGTCTCTCTCCCTTGCTCTCGTTCTGCTTGTTATCGGATCGAGCGCGCCGCACGCGCGGCGTGTCGACAGGATGAGCAAACCAGCGGGCGGAGATCGTGACAAGCGCGCCGGCGGGGAGGTGGCGCCGCGGCAAATGCATGTGATTGGCGAGCATGCCGCGAGAAGGAATTAGTGGTGCTGGCCTGTGGTTTTGCCGCTTGCTCCGCTTCGCCTCTCCCCTTGTGGGAGAGGCCGGAGCGCATGCAGCGAAGTGGAATGCGATCCGGGTGAGGGAGCCCGGCCTATCGAGGGACTACGGCTCGCGGAGGCATACCCCTCACCCGGATTTCCCGCTGACGCGCGAAATCCGGCCTCTCCCACAAGGGGAGAGGCGGGAGACTGCGGCGCAGGCGTCGCGCAACACGCGCCGCCGCTCACGCCGCTTCCGGTGGGGCCTGCTCTGTCGGCGCTTCCGGCATCGGGAAGGTCCTGTACTGCTTCGGCAGGTTGATCGGCCGATAGTCCGTCACCGCGTCCATGCGCTTCACCACCGATTCATGGATCACGGCATCTTCAGGAATCAGCCGCGGCTCGCAGTCGGGGATGTAGAAACCGAAATGCGTCTTGCGCTCCGGCCATTCCTTGTAGGTGGCCTTCTTCGGGATGTATTCGAGCATGCGCCAGCCCCAGGTCATCGGGTCGTGCATCTCGCCCGCCACATCGGGCTTCACGTAAGTGAACGGGCTGCCCCTGCGCTGCACGCCCCAGGCGAGTTGCTTCACCATCTGCATGTTCACCGTCAGCCCGAACTTGGTGGCTTCCTCGATCATCCACAGCAGCGGATATTTCGACAGCGCGCTTTGCGCTTCCGGATAGCCGCCGCCGATGTCGCCATGCACACCAGCGAACCACACCTGCAGGATGTCCTGCGGCTCGGCCTTCTCATCGGGGATGAAGCGGTTGCTGAAGAAGAGCTGCGGCTCGTCATACTTCTTCAGGCGGAACATGCAGCGCCGCTCGTCGATCGAGATCGCCTGGCGGAAGGTGCGGATGCTCGGATTGTGCATCGTGAAGGCGAGCTCTTCCAGGCTCGGCCAATAGAACCGGTCCGGCCGCGGCACGAAGATGCTGGCGACCGTATCCCAGACGCCGACGAAGCGGATGGTCGGCCAGCGCACCGAGAGGATGCGCGCGAACTGCGCCGCGTTGTCGTAGCGGTCCTTCGGCAGCGGCCCGAACTCGTCGCTTGGCGGCGGCAGCGCCCGCAGGCTTGCGCCCTCGCCTGTCTTGTGGCTGTCCGAGAACTGCTTGTAGGCGGTGAGCCCGCTGCCGGCGAGATTGACCTGCTCCGGCGAAATCAGCCCGATCTTGTGGATCAGCCCGGCCAGCACGCGCACGGTATAGGCGCCGCGCGAAAAGCCGAACAGATAGATCGCATCGCCGTCCTGGTAATGCTGCACCAGGAATTCATAGGCCGCGAGCACATTGTCATCGAGCCCATAGCCGGTGGTGAGCCCGAGGATCGTGTTGAAATTCTGCTTCAGTTTGTGCCACGGATCCGGCCTCGCCAGCGTGCCGACACCCGGATCGTAATAGACGAATTGCCTGGGCTGCGTCTTCTCCGTCTTGCGCAGGCAGCGATAGAGCTTCAGGACGTTGGAAATATTCTCGTTGATCTCGTTCCCGGTCCCATCGCAGCAAACAACGATGTTTCGCATGGCGAGCCTCCCCGCTACCTCGGCGAGTATAGCGCAGGTTCGGGAAATTTTGGATGGAGGTTTGCCCGCGCTCGGTTGTGTTCGGTGCAAGCGCAGCGGAAAGCCTCGCGAACTATTATCCGAATTTGAAGCGAGGCGCTTCGACTGTTTAGAGCGGCCGCATACCGAGTAGTCTCGGTTGCAGCCGTTCACAATAAAATGGCCGGCTCTTTCGAGCCGGCCATTCGAAACTCCGAGCTTAAGCTGGCTCGACTACGCTAGCCGAGTCTACTCAGCTCGCCTTCTGCTCCGCAGCCGCTGTCCGCTTCTTCTCGATCTGGCGCTTCAGGTCCAGCGCGCGGGGCGAGAGGTTTGCGGCGCTCGCCTTCAAGAGGAACGCGTCGAGGCCGCCGTTGTGGTCGACGCTCTTCACCGCGTTCGAGGAGACGCGCAGGCGGATGTTGCGGCCGAGCGATTCCGACTGGAAGGTGATATTGCAGAGGTTCGGCAGGAAGCGCCGCTTGGTCTTGATGTTCGAGTGGCTCACCTTGTGGCCCACTTGCGGGCCCTTGGCCGTCAGTTCACAGCGCCGCGACATTGTTCAAATCCTCTTCCATCCCCGCTAAACCAACAGCGCACGCCGCGCGCGGCGGGGGTCTAAACCTACGTCCATTTTCCAGGAACCGCGGACGTATAGGGGGTGAGCTGCAAAGCGTCAAGGTTTTATCGGGTTTGGAGCCGCTTTCCCTGGTTCCGAAATCCTCGATTCGGGGCGTTTTCTTCGCGCGAACGGTAAAACCCTATGGCACGCAAAACCTGCACGTTCACAAGGCCGTTCAGCCGTTTAACAAACCATATAAAGGGCGTATTCACACCCGTAAGTGGTTCCGTATTCGCCCGCGTTGCTTGCCGGTCATTTCTTCCTAAATGATCTTTCGGCGCCGACGACAGGACTCGTTAAATTTGTGAGCATTTTCAGCAGTTTTCTACCCTCAATGAGGGAATCCTGGCTGTTGTGCGCCGGCGCGCTGTTCCTGTTGTTGCCGGAGGGCGCGCTCGCGCAGGGCCGGCTGGATGCGCAGTATGAGGCCTCGCTCGCCGGTATTGCCGTCGGCAAGGGAAGCTGGACCATCGAGATCGGCGACGACACCTTTTCCGCGATCGCGCAGGGCGGCACTTCCGGGCTGCTCAAGGCATTTGCTGGCGCCGGCGGGGTGGGCGGATCGCAGGGGCGCGTGGTCAATGGCGCGCTGGTGGCGGCGGGCTATACCGTCAACTACAACAGCTACAAGAAATCCGAGATCATTCGGATGGCGCTCAGTGGCGGCAGCATCAAGGAAACCGTGATCGAGCCGGAACCGCCGGTCGATCCGAACCGGATCCCGGTCACCGAGGCTCACAAGAAGAACGTGTTCGATCCGATGACCGGCTCGCTGCTCCGGGTGCCGGGCACGGGCGAACTGATGAGCCCGGATAGCTGCCGCACCAGCGCGGGCATTTTCGACGGCCGGCTGCGCTACGATTTGAAGCTCGATTTCAAGCGCGTGGAGATGGTCAAGGCAGAGAAGGGCTATCAGGGCCCGGCGCTGGTGTGCGCGATCTATTTCACGCCGATCGCGGGCTATATCCCCGACCGCCCGGTGATCAAATATCTCGCCGAAGCGCGCAACATGGAGATCGCCTTCGTGCCGATCGCGGGCACGCGCATCCTGATCCCGTTCCGCGTCAAGATCCCGACGCCGTTCGGGCTCGCCATGCTGGAGGCGACGTCGTTCGTGACGTCTGCCATGCCGCCGCGGGTGGCGAAGACGCAGTGAGGCTGGGCTGGTCGCAAGGAGATGGACCGAGTGCTCCGCTCGTCATTGCCGGGCTTGACCCGGCAATCCATCTTACGAAGAGCCCTTCTCTCGATGGATGCCCGGGTCAAGCCCGGGCATGACGAGCCGGGCAGATCGTCGAATCCTGTTGACTCTTTGCCGCTTCTGATTCGACTCCGGCTTTAACAATTTCGCTGTCATCGTGATCGCTGCTAAACCCGATTTGGTGCTGGAACTGAAATGCCGACACGAGATGTTGCGGTGAACGGAGGAGAACACAGGTGGAGTCAGCGATTCGGCCGCGATTCGTTCTCAACTCGTTCCGAAGCTTAAGCGGCGGCATCCGCCGTGTAGCAATCTGAGACAATTTTCCTAATCGCGCTTTCTTTCATCTCCAAGAAAAGCATCAAGAAAAGCACCTCGAAATCATGGCTCTTTCCTCTCCTCCCTTCGCCCATGAGCGCGCGCCCGGCGCCGGCGTCACGGCTGTGCTCGGGCCGACCAATACCGGCAAGACGCATCTGGCCATCGAGCGCATGCTTGGGCATTCGTCCGGGCTGATCGGGCTGCCGCTGCGGCTCCTGGCGCGCGAGGTCTACAACAAGATCGCCGATCGCGCTGGGCCTGAGAGCGTCGCGCTGATCACCGGCGAGGAGAAGATCAAGCCGAAGTCGCCTCGCTTCTGGGTCTCGACCGTCGAGGCGATGCCGCGCGATCTCGACGTCTCGTTCCTTGCGGTCGACGAGATCCAGATCGCGGCCGATCTCGAGCGCGGGCATGTCTTCACCGACCGTATCCTCAATCGGCGCGGGCGCGACGAGACGCTGCTGCTCGGGGCTGCGACGATGCGTCCCATCATCGAGCGGCTGTTGCCCGGCGCCTCCATCATCACAAGGCCAAGGCTCTCGACGCTCGAATTCGCCGGCGACCGCAAGATCACGCGGCAGCCGCGGCGCACCGCGATCGTCGCGTTCTCGGCGGACGAGGTCTATGCGATCGCCGAATTGATCCGCCGCCAGCATGGCGGCGCGGCGGTCGTGCTCGGCTCGCTCTCGCCGCGCACACGCAATGCGCAAGTGGCAATGTTCCAGAACGGCGACGTGGATTATCTCGTCGCCACCGACGCCGTCGGCATGGGGCTGAACCTCGACGTCGATCACGTCGCCTTCGCCTCCGACCGCAAATATGATGGCTATCAGTTCCGCCGCCTGACACCGGCCGAGTTTGCGCAGATCGCAGGCAGAGCCGGCCGCGCGACGCGCAATGGTACCTTCGGCACCACAGGGCGCTGCGCGCCGTTCGAGCCGGAACTGGTGAACGCGCTGCAGAACCACACGTTTGACAGCGTGAAAATGCTGCAATGGCGCAACTCGAAGCTGGATTTCTCCTCGCTCGGCAGCTTGCAGGTCTCATTGTCGCTGCCGCCGTCGCATGAAGTGCTGACGAGGGCGCCGATCGCCGAAGACATGCGCGTGCTCGACCACGCCGCGCGCGATGCCGAGGTGCGCGACATGGCGCATGGCGCTGTCGCCGTCGAGCGGCTATGGGATACTTGCCAGATACCCGATTACCGAAAGCTATCGCCCGCGGCCCATGCCGAGCTTGTGACCACGGTTTACGGCTTCCTGATACAAAAGGGGCGTATTCCCGATGCATGGTTTGCTGCCCAGGTCGATCAGGCCGACCGCGTCGACGGCGATATCGACACGCTGTCGGGCCGGATCGCTCAGGTGCGCACCTGGACCTTTGTGGCGAACCGGCCGGACTGGCTGTCCGATCCCGAACATTGGCAGGGGATCACGCGCGAGCTCGAAAATAAATTGTCCGATGCGCTGCATGAACGGCTCACGGAGCGTTTCGTTGATCGGCGTACCAGTGTATTGATGCGCCGCCTGCGGGAGAACTCTGTTTTGAATACTGAAATCGGCAAGACCGGCGAAGTCATCGTCGAGGGGCATGTGATCGGCCGGCTCGACGGATTCACTTTTGCGCCTGACGCGGCGGAAGCGGGCTCAGATGCCAAGGCGCTGCAGGCCGCAGCCCAGCAGGTGCTGGCGCGCGAGATCGATACGCGGGCCGAGAAACTGAGCGCCGCGCCGGACGAAACCTTCGTGCTGACCTCCGACGGTACCATCCGCTGGACCGGCGATGCGGTGGCCAAACTCGTCGCGGCCGACGACGCGCTGCATCCGCGGCTGCGCATCATCTCCGACGAGCGGCTGACCGGCGCGCCGCGCGAGGCCGTGCAGAACCGGCTCGATCTCTGGCTCAAGACGCATATTACGAAATTGCTCGGGCCGCTGTTCGACCTATCGAAGGCAGAGGACCTGCAGGGGATTGCGCGCGGCATCGCGTTCCAACTGGTGGAAGCTCTCGGCGTGCTGGAGCGGACCAAGATCGCGTCCGAGATGAAGGATCTCGACCAGCCCTCGCGGGCGACGCTGCGCAAATACGGCGTCCGCTTCGGCGCCTATCACATCTACTTCCCGCAGCTCCTCAAGCCGGCGGCGCGGGCACTGGCTTCGCTGCTCTGGGCCGAGAAGCAGGACAATGTCGATCTGTCGGCGCTGTCGAACGTGCAGCATCTGGCGTCGAGCGGGCGGACCTCGTTCCCGATCGACAAGGGGCTGCCGCGCGATGCCTATCGCGTGCTCGGCTACAAGCAGTGCGGCGAGCGCGCAGTGCGCGTCGACATCCTGGAGCGGCTGGCGGATCTGATCCGTCCCGCGCTGGCCTGGCGCGAGGGTGCGCCGGGCGAGAAGCCTGCGGGCGCGTTCGACGGCCGCGGCTTCGTGGTGACGCAGGCGATGACCTCGCTCACCGGCTCGGCCGGCGAGGATTTCGCCTCGGTCCTGCGCGCGCTCGGCTATCGCATGGAGCGCCGCCCGCCCCCGCCGCCGAAGCCGGTGGAAGTGGTCGAGACAGTGTCCGCCGAGACGCCGGCGGTGGAAGCGACCGCCGAGGCCTCTGCGGAGGCACCGGCGGAAGAAGTGGCCGCCGAGCTGCCCGCGTCCACTGAGGCCAGCCCATCCGCGGCGCTGTTGCCCGAAGTTACCCTGGCGCCTGCGCCGAGCGAGGAACCAGCGGCCGCTGCCGCAGAGCCCGTCGCTGAAGCGCAGCCGGAACCGGAGGTGACCGAGGCGCAGCCAGAGCCGATGGCTGTAACGCAGCCGGAGCCCGAGGCGATCGAGGCGCCCGTTGCTGAAGTGCAGCCGGAGGCGGCAGCTCCCGCAGAAGTCTCGGCCGATGCGCCGGAGGAACCCGCGCCGACGGAGGCAACAGCTGAGGCTGCAGCCAGCACCGAGGAAGCCGCACCAGCCGACGCCGTTACCGAGCCAGCCGCAGCCGAGACCCCGGCCGAGCCGCAACTGGTCGAAGTCTGGCGCCCCGGCGGCCGCTCCGAGGAGCGTCGCCCGCGCCATGACCGCAGCCGCCACCGCCATCAGCCGCGCGAGGGCGCACAGGGCGCCGCCGCAGCGGGTGAAGGTGCCGATGGCGCCCAGCGGGACCAGCAGCGCCGTGGTCGCCGCCATCACGAATTCCGCAAACCGCGCGAGGATGCGCCCGTGGCAGCTGCGGCCGCCAGCAATGGCGCCCCGCCTGAGGACAAAGGCGGGCGCCGCGAGCGCTTCGAGGGCAAGGGCCGCGACCGCGACAATGATCGCCGCCGCGATAAATTCTCCGGCGACCGCAAGGATCGCGACCGTGGCGACCGCGAGCGCGGCGGCCGTGATTTCCGCGACAAAGGCGGCCGCGACAAGGGGCGCGAGAGCGGCCCGGCGCTCCGCCAATATGCGAGTTCGGCGCCGCGCGAACGCGAACGCGCGATCGATCCGAATTCGCCGTTCGCAAAACTCGCGGCGTTGAAGGAGCAGCTCGCCGGTAACCGCAAGGATTGAGCCGCGCCAACCCAGGAATGAGGCCGATTGGAGCGCCAGCGTCTCGATAAATGGCTGTGGCACGCGCGGGTGGTGAAGGCGCGCACCAGCGGCGCCGCGCTGGTCGAGGCCGGCTATGTCCGCATCAACGGCGTGCGCGAAAGTGCGCCCGGGCACGCGGTCAAACCGGGCGACGTGCTAACCATCGCGCTCGATCGCAGCGTGCGCGTGCTGAAGGTGATCGGCTTCTCCGAGCGGCGGGGCGATGCGACGGCAGCGCGGGTGCTGTACGAGGATTTGCAGAGCCGCCCCGAGTGATTATCTCGGGCAGGCAATCAGTTGCCCGAAAGACGGCGCCGAAAACCGGCTTGCTTATCTTGCAGCAGCGGTTCTCCTGCGCTACGCAATTTTTGAAACGCAAGCCCTTCAAAGAATGAATCCGCTTTCGGAGTCTTTGGTTCGGAGTCCTGGATGACCTACGTCGTCACTGAAAACTGCATCAAGTGCAAATATACCGATTGCGTCGAGGTCTGCCCCGTCGATTGTTTCTACGAGGGCGAGAACATGCTGGTCATCCATCCCGAGGAATGCATCGATTGCGGCGTCTGCGAACCAGAATGCCCGGCGGATGCGATCAAACCGGATACCGAGCCGGGCCTGGAGAAGTGGCTCGAGGTCAACAGCGAATACGCCAAGAGCTGGCCAAACATCACCCAGAAGAAGGACTCGCCCCCGGACGCCAAGGAGTTCGACGGGCAGGAAGGCAAGTTCGATAAATATTTCTCTGCCAACCCCGGAACCGGCGACTGATTCGCGCGCTGTCCCTGGCCGGATCGAGACCGTTTTCAGGCGGAGAAGCACGCCGTCGTTTAACCCTGTTGACAGAGTTATGACCGTCAGCCCCGGCAGGCGACGGGATTCGGCCCTAAATCATTGATTTTTGCGGAAAATGTGCTATATTAGGCACATTGTCAGAGCCGAACCCGGCCATCCTGGTCCTTGGCCCCGTTCGTTTCCGCAAAAACACCGAACAGGGGCGTGGCAGTTTCCGCGCGCAGGCTGTGTCACAGAAAACGCGTAAAAAGAGTGCTTCCAAATCGTCAAAGAAAGCCGCTGCAGTTGCCCGCAGCGCAGTCAAGGGTCGTGCCAGGGCGTCCGTGAAGGAAGCCCGTAAGGCTGCGGCTACAAAGTCCTCGAAGAACAAAAGAAGCGTGATGCCAGAAAAGACTGCCAAAACTGCCGCGAAAGCGACAGCCCAGAAGACCGTTGCTTCGAAAGTCGCCGCCAAGACTGCTCCCAAGGCTGCAGCTCCTGCGCCGAAGGCCGCCGTCAAGCCGGCTGCGAAGCCGGTTGCCGCGGCCCCGCGCGTCGAGGAGCCGAAGAAGGTCGTGACCCAGCGTCAGGGCTTCAAGGCCAACGAATTCGTGGTCTATCCGGCTCACGGCGTCGGCCAGATCCTCGCGATCGAGGAGCAGGAGATTGCGGGCGCCAAGCTGGAACTGTTTGTCATCAGCTTCATGAAGGACAAGATGACGCTTCGCGTCCCAACCGCGAAGGTCGCCAATGTCGGCATGCGCAAATTGTCCGACCCGGCTCTGGTCAAAAAGGCGCTGGAGACGCTGAAGGGCCGTGCCCGCGTCAAGCGCACGATGTGGTCGCGCCGGGCGCAGGAATACGAAGCCAAGATCAATTCGGGCGATATCGTCGCGATCGCGGAAGTGGTGCGCGACCTCTATCGTTCGGAATCGCAGCCCGAGCAGTCCTACTCCGAACGCCAGCTCTATGAAGCGGCGCTCGACCGGCTGTCGCGCGAGATCGCGGTCGTGCAGCACTCGACCGAGACCGAAGCGATCAAGGAAATCGAAAGCCAGCTCGCCAAGAGCCCGCGCCGCGGCGCAGCCAAGGCCGAAGCCGGCGCCGAGGACGGCGACGGTGAAGGCGACGCCGACGATCTCGACGGCGACAGCGACGACGCCACCGTGGCCGACGAGGCGGCGTAAGCAGCCAGCCCAAGATTTGCAACGAAAAGCCCGGCCAAGCGGCCGGGCTTCTTGTTTTTGCGTCCTTGTCAGGCGGCCGGTCGCTGCGCGGCGGCCGGAAGAACATTCTGATTTAGCCTGAACAGGTTGCCGGGATCGTACTGGGCCTTGAGCGCCGCGAGACGAGCGTAGTTCGGGCCGTAGGCGCCGGACACGCGATCGCTCTCATCCTCCGGCATGAAGTTGACGTAGACGCCGCCGGTTGCGTACGGCGCGGTCTCAGCAAACAACCTGCGCGCCCAGCTAATCGCGCGTTGCTCGTCGCCGCGGTCACGCCACCGCGTATGGACGTTCATGACAAATCTGGCGTCGCGGTGGGGGAACGCCGTCGCGTCGACAGCCACGCGGCTGGTGGCGCCGCCGAGCTGACCAATGAAAATTTCGCTCTCACCGGTCGGCAGGCTCTTCGTATGGCTTACGAGGGTGTCGAGCAGGCCGTCGCCGAGCTCGGCGAAATTGTGCGACTTCCAGTAATTGTAGGCTCCTGGCGTGAGCAACGGGTCGAACGCGCTCTGCCAGCTCGCGAAAGGCTGCATGCCGATCACGTCGGCGACCGGCTCCCCGAGCGCGCGCAACGGTTCCAGGGCGCGGTTACCCTCGTCCTCGCCACCCGTGTAGCAGACGGCGAACGCGACGATTTCCTTGCCGTGCATTTCGACAGGCAAGAATGGCAGCGGCGGCGCCTGCCGGAGCACCACCCAGATCGTGAGTTCGTCCGGCGCTTTGGCGGCGATGTCGCGATAGCCCGCAAGAAGTTCGTTCGCCCGAGCGAAGGGATGGATGATGAGTCCAGAGAGCACCATTGGGCCGACCGGATGCAGGCGAAACTCGAACGAGCTCACGACGCCGAAATTGGCGCCGCCTCCGCGCAGCGCCCAGAGCAGGTCAGCGTCCTCGGCCTCGCTCGCTCGCACGAGTCCGCCATCGGCCGTCACCACGTCGGCCGAGATGAGGTTATCGGCGGCAAGCCCCAATTTGCGGCTGAGCCAGCCGAAGCCGCCGCCCAGCGTCAATCCCGCAACGCCAGTCGTCGAGTTGATGCCGAGGGGCGTGGCAAGGCCGAAAGCCTGCGCCTCCTTGTCGAATTCGCCAAGCGTTGCGCCCGGCTCCACGCGCGCGGTGCGGTTACGCGGATCGATCCGCACCGAACGCATCAGCGAAAGATCGATCAGCAGCCCGCCTTCACAAACAGCATTGCCCGCGATGTTGTGGCCGCCGCCACGCACGGCGAGCAAGAGTCCGTGGTCGCGCGCGAACCCCACGGCGCGCATGATGTCTGCAGCTCCTTTGCAGCGTACGACCGCGCCCGGGTGGCGGTCGATCATCGCATTCCAGATTGTGCGTGCCTCGTCATAGCCCGGCTCGTTGGGCAGGCAGACATCGCCCCGCAATGTTTGCCGAAAGGCATCGATCGCATCGCTTGCAAACGTAATCGCCCCGCCCTGCAGCGAGGCCAGCCGGATCTCCGTCATGGCATCTCCTCCGTAACTAGCGGTGACTGTTTTTGGGGCCAGCATTTTCTGGCCGAGATCAATAAAGAGGCGGGCGCCGTCGATGGCTGTCATTCACAGCCGAGGTAGCGCAAAAAAGTCTTTTGCCGTCCGTTCGATATAGCGAACGGAGAATTTCCGCCTGGACGTTAGTCCAACCCGGTCAAAGAATGGTTCAACGACGGAATGTGGCGGGGCTTTTAGCGGACGTCGACGGTGCTGGAGACGCTGTAGGGCCGAGCCCGCGTCAAGCAAGCTGCGCCCGTCGCAACGAGCAGCAATCGCTTGGCCTCGACCAGCTTCATTGTGCCCTCTTCTCTATCGATAACGGGGGCAGCTTTTTCCCGATGTCCACGCCTGCGTTCTGCGACAGGGATGCCGAGTGATCCTGAAGCTGCCGCAGAAACGCGGCGGCGATGGCACAAAGCGCATAATGCGAAGTGTCAGAGTGGCTGCCACTTATTCCCGAAACAAAATCCGAGTGTTGCCGTACTAGCACAAGTTTCGCGGGTGAAATGATCTATGCTCGCGGGTGGAATTGGAATGCAGACTTTAATCGCCGCAACAAGTCCATCGGCCGTCCGATCCTTAAGCGACGCCGAAGAGGGGGAACGATATGAAGAAATTTTTGCTGGGCACTGTTGGTTTGATTGCACTCGGCGCGACCGCGCCGGCGCTGGCCGCTGATATGGCGGTCAAGGCGCCGCCACCGCCGCCGCTTCCGCCGGTCTACAATTGGACCGGCTTCTACGTCGGCGCCAATGGCGGCTGGGGCCAGAGCCGCAATTGCTGGGATTTTATCGACGCTTTCGGTGGAGTGTTCAGTGACGGTTGTCGCGAGCGGTCCGGAGGTCTGGTCGGCGGTCAGATCGGGTATCGCTGGCAGTTTGGCGGCGGCTGGGTGGCCGGCCTGGAAGCCCAGGGGGATTGGGCCGATCTCCAGAACACGCGCGCCAGCCTCATCGATCCATTTTTCTCGACGCGCGTGAAAACGGACGGCATCGGCCTTTTCACCGGTCAGATCGGCTATGCCTGGAACACGTCGCTGCTGTACTTCAAGGGTGGCGCAGCGGTGACGAGCAACAGCTTCAGCGTTCTCGATACGCTTACAGGCAGTAGTCTGGCCTCGTTCAGTTCGACCCGCTGGGGCGGTAGCGTGGGTGTCGGATACGAGTACGGCTTCGCACCGAACTGGTCGGTCGGTGTCGAGTACGACCACCTGTTCATGGGCAATGCGAACAATTCGTTCTCGGTGGTCAATCCCATCGTTGCCGGTGCGCTCAATCGGATCAGCCAGGACGTGGACATGGTCACGGTGCGCGTGAACTATCACTTCAACTGGGGCGGTTATGCCTCGCCTGCCCCTTACTGATCGACTGTCAATCTCCAGCAAACTTCAAGCCCCGGCATCGTCCGGGGCTTTTTGTTGAGCGGGCCCGATCCTCCTGGCCTGCGGCAATCGGTCATTCGTGCTGTCCTAGAGCGTGATGACTTCTCTTCGACTCGTCATCCCGCTCTAGCCCTTTGTTTGAGCATGATCTTTTCGGAAAACCGGTGTCCACTTTTCCGGATCATGCTCTAGTGATCACGTTTGTTCGCGCAATTCCATTGGACATCCGTCAACGTCGCTTCTGCTTTCTTGGGCGCTTGCGGCCTCCTCCCGGAGGATTGCTGTCGCCGGCTTCGTCTTGTCGGTTGCAACGCCGGCGCAGGCGTTGAGGCCCGATCACATTCACTCCGTAAGAGGCGGCGCTAACCAGCCCCTTAAGCCCACATAGAGCGTCGCCGTCCTTGACACGTTTGCTTCAGCCGACTGCGAGCGGGAATTGTGCTCGCTCGCCCTGCCTTGACCTAAGTCAATGTCAGCCGGATGACCGATCATTGAATCAGGAGCAAGAGCCATTCCGTTGCGCTTCTGATTGGGGAGAGATGAGTGATCAGGACGCTACTCACACTCTCAGCCATTTTCCTGTCGGCGGATTACGCGAGCATGGAGATTACGCGCGTGGCGGGTTGCTCCGGAGATGTCCTGAGGCTGCGGGGCGATATCGAAGAGGGCGACTACATACGATTTAGATCTCATTTCAGTGCCCAGCGGCGAGTTCTCGGCGTCGATCTCAGCTCGAAAGGTGGAAAACTCGATGAAGGATTCCAGATCGCAATCTTCACGCGTCAGAAGCGGTTGACGACGTACGTTTCGGGAGAGTGCGATTCGGCATGTGCGTTCATTTTCTTGGCGAGCCGGAAGCGCTACGTATCGGAGAGCGCAACGATCGGAGTTCACTCGGTTTCAAACGGCCATGGCGGAGAAGATGTCAAAACGATCCGCGATACCATTTACCTGGCCAGGTTGTCGGCGAAACTCGGCATTCCCCTCTCAACGATTGGAAGAATGGTGACGACGCCCGCAGGAAAGATCTCTTTTCTGAATGAGGACGACCTGTTGGCGCTGAAGGCGATCGTTCGCGATCCTTTTGAGGGCATAGTGGGAGAAAAGAACTCGCCAGAAAACTGCAGCACCAATCAAACAAAAGCAGCTTCGAACCTGAAACAATCAGCTCCGAAAGCAGCCAGCCATTCGACAACGGATTAGCGGAGGTGGGTCACACAGAACAGTCGTAGTGGCGGTGTCCTTAATGACTTGGTTTTCGAGGTTCGCGCAGGGGGAGAGGCAGGTTCGGCCGATGATCATTTGTCGAGAATAGGCATGGACGCAATCAAGCTGCCGATCTGGTTGCGCGTCGCTATGGTGGCCGGGCTGGTTGCCCTGGCCGCGGGGGCAAGTCTATTCGCGTATCGCTGGTATGTCCGGCCGGTCACGCTGTCGATCGCGGTCGGATCCTTGGACGGCGAGGCGCCAAGAGTCGTATCCGCGCTGGCGAGTCGCCTCACCGAGGTGAACGCGCCGGTCCGGCTCAAGGTGGTTGAAACCACTGGCGCACTCGAGTCCGCCAACGAGTTTGCCGCGGGCAAGACCGATCTGGCGGTGGTCCGCGGCGACGTCGGCGACCTGTCGCAGGCGCAAGCAATCGTCGTCCTCGCTCAAGCGGTGGTGTTGCTGGTCGCGCCACCGGGATCGTCGATCACGGACATGAGCGGCCTCAAGCGCGTCACTGTGGGGGTGGTTGGAGGCGAGACCAATCAGAAGATCGTCAGCGCGCTGACCAAGGAATACGCCCTTGATCGCGCCAATGTCGTGTTCAAGAACCTTGCGCCGGCCGACACGCGCCGGGCGGTCGATAGCAAGGAGGTGCGCGTCGTCCTTTTCGTGATGCCCATGACCGAGAAGTATTTGTCGCTGGTGCGGGGACTCTTCTCCCAGAGCGGGAAAGCCGCCCCGGGCCTGATCCCGATCGATGCTGCGGGAGCCATAGCCGAGAAGGAGCGCGCGTACGAGAGCTTCGACATCCCCAAGGGTACGTTGCGAGGCTCCCCTCCGATCCCGGCAGATGATGTCACGACGCTGAAAGTTTCGTTCTACCTGGTTGCCAAGAAGTCGCTTGATAACGATCTGGTTGCTGATTTCACGCAAGCCTTTACGAGCGCGCGCCGAGACCTGTCGGGCGAACTGCCGATCCTGGCGCAGATGAAGGCGCCCGACACCGATCCCGGCGCCTATCTTCCGGTTCATCCAGGCGCCGCGGAGTTCTACAACGGTACCCAGCAAAGCTTCCTGGACAAGTGGAGCAACGCGATTTTTCTCACGCCAATGGCATTGGGCGCGCTTGCCTCAATATTGGCAGCGGCCTGGAAATTTCTCAGATCCGGCGAACTCGAGACCAAAGAAGCTGCGCTGGATTCGCTATACGCGCTGGGACAAAGGATCCGAAAGGCTGAAACGGAATCGGAGCTGTTCGAGATTGAAAATCAAATCGACGAAGTTTTGCGTGCGCAGCGTGCCAGAGCGGGGACCGACGACGAAGGCGCCCTTGATGCCGCTACGCTCAATGTCGCCGCCCATCGGCTTGAGAATCTCATCCATGATCGAAAGGCAGTGCTAGCCATAGCAGGCCAACAGACCAAGTTGAAAACCACGTCGTGAGGCTATTAGCAATCGCGCCTGAGTTCGTCGCCATGGATTGCGTGCGTGTCTTCAGCTCCTCATGAAACCTTCGCACTCGGCTTCCGCCCATCCGAGGGTCCTCTCCATTGCTTCACCCTGCGAGTGGCGCAGGCACATCTTGGTCAGCGTCGCTTGCGAGTAGATCTGCTGCGCGACTTTGGGCGGTGCTGGCGAGGCCGCAACTGACAGCTTCTGATGGTTATAGGGGTTCGGATAGTGATAGAGCGTGCCCTTTGGCGGCTCCGCTTCCGCCCAAACCTCCAGTGTCGTGAGGTTCTGGTAGGCCGGCAGATCATAGCCGCCGCTGGCGACCACCAGCTTCTCAATCGATGACGGCTGCGAGAGATGCGCAAGCAGGCTCTTGGCCGCCGCCTTGTTCCTGGAGAATTGCCAGATGGCCCAGAAGAAGGGCACGTAGGGCGCGAAGCGACCTCTTGGGCCGGCCGGAAAGCCGTGGGTCCAGCATTGCTGGGCAACTTGCGGAGCGTCGCGCTTGGCGACTGCCCAGGCGCTCGGCGGGTTCATGATCAGCGCGCCCCTGCCGGAAATCAGCCATTTGTTGTTGGAGGCGTCGTCCCATGCCGCGACGTCTGATGGCAGGAAGGCGATCAGCTTCTTGTAGAAATCCAGCGCCTGCCGGACGGCGTCGGTCCTGACAGTCAGATTGCCTTTGGCGTCGACGAGTTCTGCGCCGAACGACTGGAAGATCGCGCCGGCGGTATCAGTGCTGTCAGCGGTCTCGCCGACACCGATGCCGAAGGGGAAGCCGCCTTTCTGGCAGGCCTCGGCAGCCCTAAGGAACGTATCCATGGTCCAGTTGTCCGCTTTCGGCGGGCTGCCGGCCGGATACATCTCCTGCACATCGATATCAGCGTATTTCTTCATCAGATCGATACGCGAGCAGGGACCCTTGATCTGGCTGCCGACGCACGAGGGAACGGCGAGCCACTTGCCGCCTGCCTGGCCGAGATATTCGACTGTGTAGTTGACCGCGCCGTTCTGCTGGATGATCGGCGCCATGATGTCGTTGACGGGCTCGAGCAGTTCGGCATTCGCATGCGGCAACCACGTGGCCATGACCAGGATATCGTGGCCGGATTTGGCTTGCGCTTCGGCGGAGACGGTCAGGAGGATCTTGTTGCCCTGGCTGGTGATGTAGTCGATCTGAGCCTCGACCTTTTCCTTCGCAGCCCATTCATTGACGAGATCGGTCAAGGTCTTGTTGGCGCCCGGCACCCAGTGGTCCCAAAAACCCATCGACAATTTGCCGGCGGCGTAAGCGCCGCGCACATATGGCGCCGTGATCAGCGCCGCGGACGACATGGCAGTCGCGCTTACAAATTGTCGTCGCGAAAGCTTTCGTGACATTGTTCCCTCCATGATGGCCAATTGGTGTTTTGTTTTTCGTGGGCTTCGGCGCAGTGCGCGGAAAAGCAAGCGCGCAAGCCTATGGTGACTTGCTTCGCATGAGATTGAGTAGAATTGATTGATCGAAACACTGCATCGCTAAACGACTCGCGGCAGCAGCGCATTATTGCGGAATTCAATTCCTAAAGTTGTATTGGAGCAAGCTGTATAATCCGACAGCCACCCTGTCCCAACGTTTCTTTCCGTCATCGGATCGCTTCAAAACCAAGAAGCGAAAGACTTACAGCTCCGATTGGGCTGCGCCGCGGTCTGCCTGGTCGCGATGGAGGAACGGTCGCTCGCCGGCCAGTCGAGATAATGAGGGCGCCTTGCCATGGCGGCGGCGCCCGGGCCACTATTGTGCCGGGGTCAAGCCATGCCTTTCCAGGACCTGTCCCTGTTGGCCGCGGATCAGATCAGAGGCCTTCTCGGCGATCATGAGAACACATGCATTTATGTGCCCAGATACGATTGTTGGCATGACTGACGCGTCGACGATCCGAAGCGAGGTCGCGCCAAGGACGGAAAGCTGGCTGTCCACGACACTCCCGATTCCGCAAGTGCCGCACGGATGGTTTGCGGTGATCGCCGTGCTTCGAATCCACTGTTCAATATCGCCGTCCGATTGGACGCGCGAAGGTCCGGCTGATTTTCCTGCCAGCGAGGCAACCGCCGGATGAGCGGCCAATTCGAGACCGATTTTTGCTCCACGCAGCAACGTCGCAAGGTCATCCGGGTGCTCGAGGAATCCGTTGCGGATTCTCGGTGCATCAAGCGGGTTTGTCGATCTCAACGAGACCTCCCCGCGACTTTTTGGATGCAGCAATGTTGGACGGATCGCAAAGCCGTCTTCAAAAGCCGGACGAATCCCTGGGAACCAGACGTAGGGCTGAGCGGCCGTTCCCCGAAACATGAATTCGATGTCCGGCGCCTCGAGCGAAGGATCGGTCTTGACGAACCCGAAGAGATACCTGGGAAGCATTGTCCCAGGTCCGGTCCCAAACAGATAAGCTCGGACCAGGGCTAACGAAATTCGGTCAAGGCGCATCGTCCTGTGGAAGGCACCCGGCGTGGGGCGGCTCCAGTTGAACCATGCAGCAAGGTGATCTTGCAAATTCTGGCCTACCGGCAGATCGATAAGCGTTTCGATCCCAAGAGAGGCGAGATGCTTCGTCGGCCCGATACCCGACAACATGAGCAAATGTGGCGTGTGATACGCGCCCGCACACAGTATGACCTCTCGATTCGCCATCACGTAGGCGCTTCGCCCACCGCTGACGTACCGTACTCCCACCGCTCGGGTACCCTCAAAAACGATTTGAGTCGCTTGCGCTCTGGTATGAAGTACCAGATTTGCGCGCTTCAGCGCGGATCGAAGGTAGGCTGAGGCTGTCGTCTCTCGACGGCCTTTCCAGGTGGTATTTTGAATTATCCCGAATCCCTCGTGCGTTTCTCCATTGAAGTCGTTCGTGAATGTGAAGCCGAGGTCGCGCGCAGCGGCGAGCCAGGCGTCGAACAGCGGATCGACTGAGCGCGAGAACTCGACGTGTATCGGCCCCGATCCGCCGCGCAATACGCTTCCTCCTTCCTGCCACGTTTCACAACGTTTGAAGTAAGGGAGAACATCGCTGTAGGACCATCCTCGGGCGCCCGCGCGAGCCCAGCCGTCATAGTCGGCACGATCGCCGCGCGTGAATGCCATCACGTTGATCGAGTGAGATCCGCCCAACACTTTCCCGCGCTTTGCGGGAATCACGCGGCCATTGAGCCCGGCATCAGGCTCGGCCATCAGGCCCCAATCGTAGATCCCATACTCATGAAGCTTTCCTAGTCCGATCGGAATGCGGACCAGCGGATTTCGGTCGTATCCACCTGCCTCGAGCAAGAGAACAGTTGAATTGGCATCCTCGGAGAGACGGCTCGCCAGGACACAGCCCGCGGAGCCTGCTCCAACAACGATATAATCGTACGATCGTCGTTTCAATTTTTCGACGCTCCAGGACTGCGCTCAGAGGGCGATGCCTGCACCAAGCAGCGCAATGGCCCTGGCGTTAGAAGTAATCAATCAAGAAGAGCCAACAAGCCCGACACCGCAGCGTTCGATCTCCGACCATTAGTATGTTTCAGCTGTAACGGAAACGTGCGCCCGGTCAGGCGAGCTCGATGCGGATGCCTTTGGCGCCGTTGAGCAGCCGCCGCAAATGATAGCTGGCGAGCGGATCGTCGGCATGCGTTCCGACCAGTGCGGCGAAAGCCGGCATGGCCGCGGCGTCACCCGACTCGAGCTTGGCAAAGGCGGTCGCATATTGCGTTGTGGCCGGCGCATCGAATTCCGCCGCCGACAAAGGCTCGTGGGCGCGGAGCGGCTCGCTGCGTCCGCGCAGGACAAGATCACCGATGGGGCGTCCCTTGAACTCCTGTGCCGCGCTTGCGACCGCGTCACTGACGCAAATCCGCGTGCCCAGCGCCTTGTTTGCGGCTTCCAGCCTGGCCGCGGTGTTGATCGTGTCGCCGTAGGCGGTGTAATCGAAGAAGCGGTTGCCGCCGAAATTGCCGACCAGCGCCGGGCCGGCGTGCACGCCGATCCTCGTGGTGCCGAAATTCACGCCTCTCTCTTTCCAACGCCCGCGAAACGCCTCCGCCCATTCATCGAGCGCCTGCGCGCAGGCGATGGCGCGGGTCGCATAGTCGGGCTGGTCGCCGGGAGCATTGAACAGCACCTGGATGGCATCACCGATCACTTTCGCCACCGTTCCCTCGTGAGCGAAGACGACATCCGTCAGGCCGCCGACATACTCGTTGAGCAGTTCCGCCAGCACCTCGGGCACGGCCGTCTCGACCAGCGAGGTAAAGCCCGTGATATCGGTGAAGATCACGGCGACCTCGCGCCAGCGCACCTCCATGTCGTTGCCGTCGTCCCCGGCGGCAAGGCGCTTGGCGAGCTCGGGCGAGAAATAGCGCGACAGCGAGGCGTGGGCGCGCTCCGCTTCCATCTGGCGGCGGCGTGCCTCGCGCAGGACTTCGATGTGACGCATCGTCTTTTCGATCGTCATCTCCAGGTCGGCGAAATCGATGGGCTTGGTGATGAAGTCGAATGCGCCGCGATTCATCGCGGTGCGGATGTTGCTCATGTCGCCATAGGCCGAGACGATGATGGTCGACTTCTTGTCCTCTGCCTCCTGCAGTTTTGCCAGCAGTGACAGGCCATCCATGCGCGGCATGTTGATGTCGGAGACGACAAGATCGACATGGGGATGCTGCTCGATCGACTGAAGGGCTTCAAGGCCGTCACGCGCGAAGACGAAGCTCACCAGTCCGTCGCGGATCTGCCGGCGGAATTTCTGGAGCACGAGCGCCTCCAGATCCGGCTCGTCGTCGACTACGAGAATGGTGGCGGTCATGCAGATCGTTCCAGCCTCGCGTCGATCTCCTGGCGGACCTGGCTGAAGTCGATCGGCTTGGTCAAGAGGTCGTCCGCGCCTCGCTCCAGCGCCTTCTTGCGCGTCGCGGCATCTCCGTAGGCCGTAATCATGATCACGGGAACGTCAGGCCGCCGGGCGCGGACCTCCGGCAGCATCTCGAGCCCGCTCATCCCGGGCATGTTGATGTCGGAGAAGATCAGGATCAGCGAGTGCTCGCCGACGTCGGATATGCGGGTCAGGGCCTCCGACGCCGTCCCGGCAAAATCCATCACAAAGCGCTGGGCGCGAAGATCGCGGCGAAATTGCTGGCGGAACAAGGCCTCCACATCGGGCTCGTCATCCACCACCAGGACCATCACACTCACGGCTAACCTCTGTTACTATCCGAAAAATTACTTCTGCGCGGCAGCAGGATGGTGAACTCGGTAAACGCGCCGGGTTCGGTCTCGACATTGATCGTGCCGCCATGCTGCTTGACGATGATGTCATGGCTCATGGAAAGTCCAAGGCCGGTGCCTTCCCCTGCGGGCTTGGTCGTGAAGAACGGGTTGAACATCTTCTCCTTTACCTCGGGCGGAATGCCGACGCCGTTGTCGCGGATCCGGATTTCGACGTATTCGCCACGGCTGAGTGTGCTGGCGCTGACTTCCGGTTCAAATCCTGGACCATTTTCGCTGCCCCGCTTGGCGACCGCATAAAAGCCGTTCGAAATCAGGTTCAGCAGCACACGCGTGATCTCCTGCGGGAACACCTCGGCCGTGCCGGCATCCGGGTCGAGGTCGCACCTGAGGGTCACGTTGAACCGCGGCTTCTCGGCGCGCGCGCCGTGATAAGCGAGGTTGAGACTCTCCTCCACAAGCGCGTTCAGGTCGGTCGGCCGGTGCTCACCGCCGCCCTCCCGCGAATGTAGGAGCATGTTCTTGACGATGGAATCGGCGCGTTTGCCGTGCTGCACGATTTTTTGCAGATTGCCCTTCAGGAGCCCGCTCAGTTCATCGACCTCGTCGCGGACGCTGTCGGCGAGTGACGCTGATGCCAGCAAATCGCTCAGCTCGCCAGTCAGTTCCGCGGAAAGTGCGGCAAAATTGTTGACGAAGTTGAGCGGATTCTTGATCTCGTGCGCGATGCCGGCCGTGAGCTGACCAAGGGAGGCGAGCTTTTCGGTCTGGATCAGGCGATCCTGCGCGGCGCGCAGATCGTCGAGGGACTTTGCAAGTTCCCTGGTGCGGGCCTGCACCTGCTCGAACAGCCGCACATTGCCGATTGCGATCACGGCCTGATCGGCGAAAGTCTGCAAAAGTGCAATCTGCTTGTCGGTAAACGGGTGCACCTCGTTGCGGCGAAGCACGATCGCGCCGATGCTCTCGTTTTCCCGCAGCAGCGGCACGCTCAAGATGGTGCGGTGTCCCATTTGAAGCGCAAGCTCGCGGCCTTCCGGAAAGTCAGTTTGCTCGTCACGGAGATCGGCGACATGCACAGGGGTCTGGTCGACAAAGGCGCGGCCCGCAGTCCAGTTGCGATTGATCGGCCATTTCTCAAGGGGAATGGGAATCGGCCCGTGATGAGCGCTGAATCGCAGATCGTTGCCGTCCTTTAGCGCCACGGCGGCGTCGTAGGCATCGCAAAGCTCGCAGGCGCTGTCGACGATTGCCTTCAATGCCGGTCCGACATCTGTCGGCGAGGACGCAATCACTTTCAGGATGTTGGCGCTGCCGGTCTGATAGGTGAGGGCTTCCTGCAGATCGCGGGTCTTGGCCTGCACTTCGTTGAACAGCCGCGTGTTTTCGATGGCGATCACGGCCTGATCGGCAAACGTCCTGAGCAGGGCGATCTGGTTGTCGGCGAACGTGCCCGCTTCGGCGCGCGAAACACCGATCGTGCCGATCGCAACGCCTTCGCGCAGCATCGGCACGACGATGATGCTTCGATATCCTCTGGCGCGCGCCATCTCCTTGACCGCCTGGGAGACATCGGGTTCGGTTTCGATATCGTTGCGAAATGCGATGGTTGAACTCTGTGCGACCCGGCTGTGAATCCCCGGGGACGTCAGCGGGGTAGGGAACGAATTCTCTATCTCCCTGTCCCCGGCTTCGCTTCCCGCCGTGTGGGCTGCCAGATGAAGCATGTCATCCACAACGCGCGTGACGAGCGCCGTCTGGCCGCCGAGCAGCCGCTTCGCACTTTCGGCGATGGCGTCGAATACCGGCTGCACGTCGGTTGGCGAGCTCGCGATGACGTTGAGAATGTCGGCGGTCGCCGTCTGTCGCTCCAGCGCTTCTCTTGTCGCGTTGAACAGGCCGACGTTCTTGATCGCGATCACCGCCTGGTCGGCGAAGGTCTGCAACAGCCGGACCTGGTGCTCGCCGAACGCGCCGGTCGCCCGGCGCGTGGTGATGATGATGCCGATGACCTCGCCCTCGCTGACCAGCGGGGCGAACAACATGCTGCGATAGCCGCGCGCACGCGCGATATCCCGTGCGGCCGGCTCGAGCTCGGTGTCGGGCAGTTGCGCGGCCGTACCATCAGCCACGAGCTGGTAGGGCGGGAATTGAGCGAAGGGCATTGGAAACGCCGCCTGCAGCGCAAGGTCACCGCCAGGATCGGTCGGGGTGAAGGCCGCCAGATGGGCCGCGCCGCCCGCATAGCGAAGCACCGCGGTGGAAAAGCCGCCGATCAGCCGGTTGGCGTTGGCCGCGATGGCCTCGAACACCGGCTGCACGTCGGACGGCGAACCTGCCATCACATTCAGGATATCGGCGGTGGCGGTCTGCCGCTCCAGCGCTTCCCGCGTCTCGTTGAACAGACGCGCGTTCTCGATCGCGATCGCGGCCTGATCGGCGAAGGTCTGCAGCAACTGCACGTGGTCAGCGGCAAACGCGCCAGGCTCGGCACGTGTGACGCTGATCATGCCGACGGGCGTTCCCCTGTTCATCAGCGGCATGAACAGGACGCTGCGGAAACCGCGCAGCCTTGCCAGCTCCTTGTTCAGTTGCGGGACGTCGTCGGCCTCGCTGTCCGGAAACTGAACCGTCTTGCCATCGCGAACCAGGGCAAAGGTCGGAAAGTCTGCGATCTGTCGCGGGAAGGATGACTTCAGTCCCTCGTCCGCCTCGGGGCTGGTCGGCGTGAACGCCACCAGATGAAGTTCATCGCCGATGAATTGGAGCACAGTCGCGGAGAAGGCGCCGAGCAGGCGCTTGGAGCTGGACGCGATGGCCTCGAACACCGGCCGGGCATCGGACGGGGAGGCTGCGATGGTGCGCAGGATCGCCGCGCCGGCGTTCTGGCGATCACGCGCAACCGCAAGCTCGCTTTGCAGGCGTGCATTCTCCACGGCACCGGATCGCAATTGCTGCTCGAGCTCGTCGATCCTGCGCCTCAGCTCGGCGGCGATATCCTGGGAAAGCGCGGTCATTCGTGATCCGGTTCGGCGTCGCTGCGCGAGCAGGCGCACTGCGCGGCCGACGGAGGCCGGCCTGCCTATTTGCCGCATTATCACATTCCGCCCGGCCGGGGGCCAGTGCCCGCAAGCTGCCGGCATCTGCGTTCGAAAACGCTCCGGTCACTTCACCTGGCGTTTTTCCAGCTTTCGGGCCAGGGTCCGGCGGTGCATGCCGAGCCGCCTTGCGGCTTCGGAGATGTTGAAATCGGCTTCGATCAGGGTCTGGTGAATGCGTTCCCATTCCAGGGTCTTGATCGAGGTGGGACGCGCGGCCACCTCGATATCGGCGTTGCCCTCCGCCTTGCGGAAGGCGGCTTCGATATCGTCTGTGTTCGACGGCTTGGCGAGATAATGGCAGGCGCCGAGCTTGATGGCTTCCACCGCGGTGGCGATGCTGGCAAATCCGGTCAGCACGACGATCAGCATCTCGGGATCGTGCGCATGCAGCGCTTCCACGCAGGCCAGCCCCGAGGCGCCGCCCAGCTTGAGATCCACCACGGCATAGCGGGGGGTTTTCTCTTCAAGCACTTTCCGGGCCTCGTCGAGCGAGGCCGCCACGACGACCTGATAGTCGCGCCGCTCGAACGAACGTTTGAGGGTGCGGGCAAAGCCTTCTTCGTCTTCCACGATCAAAAGCAGCCGTTCATCCGTCAAGGCTGCCTCCGATCGCAAGCGTTGCCAGGGGCAGTGCGAGGCTGATGGTTGCGCCTCCCTCTGCATTGTTTCGCGCCGTCACGACCCCGCCGAGCTTGCGCACGACATTGACGACCAGGAACAGGCCGAGGCCGCTTCCCGGGCGGCCCTTGCTCGACTGATAGGGCTTGCCCAACTGCGCCAGCATTTCCGGCGCAAAGCCCGGTCCGCGATCGGTGACCGACAGCATAAGCCGGTCGTCGGCGCGCTCGGCCGCAAGTTCGATCCAGTCGCGCGACACTTCGGCGGAATTGTCGAGCACGTTGAAGATCGCCTGTTTGAGCGCGACCTCGGAGACAACAGGCAGGTCGGTGCCGAACTCGTTCCGGAAGTACAGCGTAGCCGACGGGCGCGTGGTGCGCCACTCCTGGACCAGCGCCGCGAGAAATGCAGTTACAGTCGTCGGCGACGATTCTTCGCCGCGCGCCTCGCCGGCCGAGACGAGAATGCCCGTGACGATCGACTTGCACCGCTGCAGCGACGTCTCCATCTCGAACAGATCGTCGGAGAGCTCCGGATTCGACGTGAGGGCCGGCATGCGGCGCCAGTCGCTCAGGATCACCGACAGCGACGCCAGCGGAGTGCCGAGCTCATGGGCCGCCCCGGACGCGAGCAGGCCCATGCGGACGATGTGATCCTGCTCGGCGGCATGCTGGCGCAGCGCCGCCAAATTCGCATCGCGTTTCCGCAGGTTGCGGTTGATGCGCGTCACGAACACGACGAGCAGGACGGCATTGAGCGCAAAGCCGATGAACATGCCGGCAACATGAAGGCTGAACGGATCGCTGAAGCCGTACTGCGGCAGCCCGAGCGGGCGATAGGCGACGGTCAGCCCGGCGAAGCTCAAACAAGCCAGCCCGAACAGCGACCAGGTCGAGCGCGCATCGAGCAGGACCGCGCCGAGGGTCACCTGCAGAAGGTAGAGCGATGTGAACGGATTGGTCGCCCCGCCGCTCAGATAGAGCTGGCAGGTCAATGCAGCGACGTCGAGCATCAGCGCGAGCAGGAGTTCGCGATTGTTGATCTCCGTCCGGTAGCGCACCCAGACCAGGCTCAACAGGTTGAGCACCACGAGGGCTGCGATCACGCCGGCCATCGGCAGGATCGGCAGCGCGATGCCGAACCATTGATCGACGAACGCGATCGTCACGATCTGGCCGATCACCGCGGTCCAGCGGAGCTGGATCAGCAGCGCCATGTTCTTGCGGTTGGTGGTGTCGTCGGTCGATTTTGGCGCATCCAGCGCGACCGGGGCTGTGCCGGCGCCGGCCTTCGCCGGCTCCGTCATGGCCTCGCCCGCCGTTTTCCCGTTGTCATGCTGATCCGATATGCGCTCGAGCATCTGGGCCCGTCTTGCGAGATAAATTGCGTGCGGCGGCCACCAGGCTCCGCACGGCATCGCGCCGCGCATCGAAGTCGCGGACATGGTCCCTGACGCGCAAAGCGCGCAGGAGTGCGGCCGCCAGCATAATGGCCATGGCGAACCATGTCAGCGCGTAAATCAGATGGTTGTTTGGGAACCGGACGACGGTCAGCCCGCCGATCGGATAGCCGCCGCCGTTCGGGGTCGCGTCCGCATCGACGAAGAACGGTGCGACCTGCGACAGTCCGCGCGCCGCGGCGATCGCTGCGACGTCGCGGGAATACCAGCGGTTTGCCGCCGGGTCGTTGCTGCGCAGGAAGCCGCCCTTTGGCTCGGTGATCCGCAGCAGGCCGGTAACGCTCACTATTCCGGGCGGGTTTCCCTCGCGCCGTGTTGAGGGCTCCCGCCGCTCCGGGGGAACAAAGCCGCGATTGACCAGGACCGTGGCGCCGTCCGTCGTCTGCAGCGGCGTCAGGACCCAGAAGCCGCGGCCATAGTCGGTCACGGCCGCCACCAGCGTCTCGCGCTCATGCAGGAAGTGGCCGCCGACGGTCATCCGCCGGTATTCGTCGCTCGACGCGGTAATCGCGTGCCACGACGAGGGCGCGGGGATCGGCTGAGGGGCTGCATGCTGGCGCTGCTCGACCCGATCGATCAGTGCCAGCTTCCATGTCCTGCGCTCAAGCTGCCACACGCCGAGCGCGGTCAGCGCGACCACGCCCAGCGCCGCAAGGGCGACCAGCAGCAGCGAGAGGGCAGATGGGCGCGCCGTCACTGCATGGTGCTCATGTCATGCCCGGGCATCATGTTGACGTTGAGGTGATGCATGACCCAGAGCGTTCCGGTCAGTCCGATCACTACCATGATGATGGTGAAGATCAGCGCCATCATGGTCCAGCCGCCCTCGGAGCGGGTGTTCATGTGCAGGAAATAGACCATGTGGACCACGATCTGGATCGCCGCCAGCGCCGTGATCGCAAGCCCGGTGAGCTGCTTGTCTCCAAGCACGCCGCTCATCACCAGCCAGAACGGGATCGCGGTGAGGATGACGGAGAGGCCGAAGCCGATCAGGTAGCTTTCGCGCGAGCCGCCGGCATGGTGCTCGCCATGTCCGTCTGCAGGATGTGCGTCGTGCGCGGGTTGCAGGGAGTGAGTATCGGCTTTCATCGGAGCATTCCCATCAGGTAGACAAAAGTGAACACGCCGATCCAGACCACGTCGAGGAAGTGCCAGAACATGCTGAGGCACATCAGACGCCTGCGGTTGGCCTCGATCAGGCCGTAGCGCGCGACCTGCACCATCAGCGTCACCAGCCATACCAGGCCGAAGGTGACGTGCAGGCCGTGGGTGCCGACCAGCGTGAAGAAGGACGACAGGAAGGCGCTGCGCTGTGGCGTCGCGCCCTCGTGGATCATGTGGGCGAATTCGAACAGTTCGATGCTGATGAATGCCAGGCCGAACAGCCCGGTTATCACGAGCCAGGCCTGCATCGCGCCGACGCGCGACTTCTCCATCGCCAGCATCGCGAAACCATAGGTGATCGACGACAGCAGCAGCATCGAGGTGTTGACCGCCACCAGCGGCAGGTCGAACAGATCCTTGGGCGCCGGGCCTGCCGCGTAGTTGCCGCCGAGCACGCCAAAGGTCGCGAACAGCATCGCGAAGATGAGACAGTCGCTCATCAGGTAGATCCAGAAGCCAAGCATGGTGCTCGCGCCTTCCGGATGCTCGTGCTCGTCGACGACGTAGAAGACCGGTTCGGAATTTTGTGGAGGAACGACGGCGAGTGTCATGACTTGGCTCCAGCGGCAAGCAGGTGCGTGCGCGCATCTTCCACCCGGACGACCTCATCGGCCGGGATGTGATAGTCGCGGTGATAGTTGAAGGTGTGGCCGATCGCGACCGCGAGCAGGCCGATGAAACTCACGGCCGCCAGCCACCACATGTACCAGATCAGGCCGAACCCCATCGCCGTGGCCAGCGCGGCGAGGATGACACCCGTGCCGGTGTTGCTCGGCATGTGGATCGGCTTGAACCCGGTGAGCGGACGCCGATAACCGCGGCGCTTCATGTCCCACCAGGCGTCGTTGTCGTGAACGACGGGGGTGAAGGCGAAGTTGTAGGCCGGCGGCGGCGACGAGGTCGCCCATTCCAGCGTACGTGCATTCCAGGGGTCGCCGGTCACGTCCTTCAGCGCTTCGCGCTTGAGCACGCTGACTGCGATCTGAACCAGGAAGGAGATGATGCCCAGGAAGATCAGGAATGCACCAATTCCGGCGATGATGAACCAGATCTGCAGGCTTGGGTCGTCGAACACCCGCAGGCGGCGTGTGACGCCCATCAGGCCGAGCACGTAGAGCGGCATGAAGGCGAAGTAGAAGCCCACCACCCAGAACCAGAACGACAGCTTGCCCCAGAATGGATCGAGCCTGAAGCCGAAGGCCTTCGGAAACCAGTAGGCGATGCCGGCAAACGCGCCGAACACCACGCCGCCGATGATCACGTTGTGGAAATGGGCGATCAGGAACAGGCTGTTGTGCAGGACGAAGTCGGCCGGCGGCACCGCCAGCAGCACGCCCGTCATGCCGCCGATCACAAAGGTGAACATGAACGCGACCGTCCACATCATCGGCAATTCGAAGCGGATGCGGCCGCGATACATCGTGAACAGCCAGTTGAACATCTTCGCTCCCGTCGGGATCGAGATGATCATGGTGGTGATGCCGAAGAAGGAATTCACGCTGGCGCCCGAGCCCATCGTGAAGAAGTGATGCAGCCAGACCAGATAGGACAGGATCGTGATGACGACGGTGGCGTACACCATCGAGGTGTAGCCGAACAGGCGCTTGCCCGAGAAGGTCGAGGTCACCTCGGAGAAGATGCCGAACGCCGGCAGCACCAGGATGTAGACCTCGGGGTGGCCCCAGATCCAGATCAGGTTCACGTACATCATCGGGCTGCCGCCGAAGTCGTTCGTGAAGAAGTTGGTGCCGATGTAGCGATCGAGCGACAGCAGCGCCAAAACCGCCGTCAGCACCGGGAAGGAGGCGACGATGAGGACGTTGGTGCACAGCGAGGTCCAGGTGAAGACCGGCATCCTCATCATCGTCATGCCGGGCGCGCGCAGCTTGACGATGGTACAGATCAGGTTGATGCCTGATAGCGTCGTGCCGACGCCGGCCACCTGCAGCCCCCAGATGTAGTAATCGACACCGACGTCAGGACTGTAGCCGATATTCGACAGCGGCGGATAAGCGAGCCAGCCGGTGCGCGCGAATTCACCGACGAACAGCGAAATCATCACCAGCACCGCGCCGCCGACGGTCATCCAGAAGCTGAAATTGTTGAGGAAGGGGAACGACACGTCGCGCGCGCCGATCTGCAGCGGGACGACGTAGTTCATCAGCCCGGTGACCAGCGGCATGGCGACGAAGAAGATCATGATCACGCCATGCGCGGTGAAGATCTGATCGTAGTGGTGGGCGTTGAGATAACCTTCGGAGCCGCCAAAGGCGATCGCCTGCTGTAGGCGCATCATGATGGCGTCGGCAAAGCCGCGCAGCAGCATCACGATGCCGAGGATCATGTACATGATGCCGATGCGCTTGTGATCGACGGTGGTGAACCACTCGCGCCACAGATAGCCCCAGAGCCGGAAATAGGTGACGGCGCCGAGCAGGGCGACGCCACCCAGCGCCACGACAACGAAGGTGCCGACGACGATCGGCTCATGCAGCGGCAGCGATTCCAGAGTCAGGCGGCCGAAAATCGCTTTGGTGAGGAAGGAAGTATCGAACATGCGGCGCTCTTCAGGAGTCTGATTTCGGACGCGGTCCGAGAAGAAGGGAACTCGAGGATGGATTGGCGGGGGAGAACAGCGGCCGCTTGAGGCCGGCCCCGCGCAGCGGCGTCGTGTCGAACGGGACGGTGCTCTCCGGCTCGGATTGCCCCTTGAGTTCGTCGACCGAGCAGATGCCCGCCACGTAGGTCGGTTCGGGCCCGAACACCGCGCCGCGCCGGGCATATTTGTCGTAGGTCAGCGGCAGCGTGTTGTTCAGGCCTTCGCGACCAAGCCCACCCTTGGCATCGATCGCCATCATCTCGCTGGCGCACATCTTGCCGGGCTCGACGCACATGTTGACGATCGCCTTGAACAGGTCGCCATCGACGGAGCCGTAGCGGCGGACCGGCTCGTTGGTGCTCGGACGTTCGAGCACGAGGTATTCGTTGCGGCCAAGCATGTCGCCGCTTGCCTTCACCTTCGCGATCCATTTGTCGAAATCGGCCGTCGTCAGGCTGTGGAATGCGAAGTACATCCCGGAGAAGCCGGCGCCGCTGTAATTGGCGGAGAAGCCCTTGTAGACGCCGGGCTTGTTGGTCACCGCGTGCAGCTTCGTCTCCATGCCCGGCATGGCGTAGACTTGGCCGGCCAGCGCCGGAATGTAGAAGGAGTTCATCACGGAGGAGGCCGTGATTCGGAAACGAATCGGGCGATCGACGGGAGCTGCAAGCTCGTTGACGGTCGCGACGCCGTACTCCGGATAGATGAAGAGCCATTTCCAGTCGAGCGCGACCACCTCGACATTGAGCGGCTTGTCCTGGGCCTCGATCGGGCGGTCGGCGTCAATGCGGCCAAGCGCGCGGTAGGGGTCGAGCAGGTGGGTGGCCATCCAGGTCAAGGCGCCCAGGCAGACGATGATCAGGAGCGGTGCCGACCAGATGACAAGCTCGAGCTGGGTGGAATGGTCCCATTCGGGCTCATAGCGGGCTGATGTGTTCGACGCCCGGTAGCGCCAGGCGAACAGCGCGGTCAGCGCCATCACCGGCAGGACGATCAAGAGCATCAGAACGGTGGAGATCACGACGAGGTCGCGCTGCTGCACGGCCACGTCGCCGGCCGGGGCGAGTACGACAAAATCGCAACCTGAAAGAGCGGCTGCGAGCGGCAGCAACGCCAGAATCCTCAAGACACGCACGGTGGAACCTTGTTGGAAATTTCCTATGTGAAACAGGGGGTAGCTGCGATGCAACAAAGAGGACATTGGACAATTTGTCCAATGTTGCAGTGCGCAATAGCGGCCCAAACAGCGCCTTTGAGGCCGCTAGCGGCAAGACCGGATGGCGGCCGCCTCAATCAAGAACGGAATAAGGCATAAGGCGCGATGGCGATGACACAGGCCCCAGCAATGGCTCACGGCCACCCGATGACGGCAGGTCACGAACCGGCGCGCCCGGGAGAGATCGCCATCGGCGTCATCATCGGCCGCACGTCCGAATTCTTCGATTTCTTCGTCTATGCGATCGCATCCGTGATCGTGTTTCCGCGCCTGGTGTTCCCATTCGCGAACGAGCTGACCGGGACACTTTATTCTTTCGGCATCTTCGCGCTGGCCTTCGTGGCGCGTCCGCTCGGGACCGTCATCTTCATGACGATCGACCGCCATTACGGTAAGAGCGCGAAGCTGATCATCGCGCTGTTCCTCTTAGGGACTGCGACCGTCGCGCTCGCCTTCCTGCCCGGCTACGACACGATCGGCGTGTTTGCGATCTGGCTGCTGGCGCTGGCGCGCGCTGCCCAGGGCCTGGCCTGGGGCGGGGCCTGGGACGGCCTTGCCTCGCTGCTGGCGATCAACGCGCCGCGGCATCACCGCGGCTGGTACGCCATGGTGCCGCAGCTCGGCGCGCCGCTCGGACTGATCGTGGCGAGCGCCCTGTTCGCTTTCTTTGCCGGCAACCTGTCCGCGGAGGATTTCTTCGACTGGGGCTGGCGCTACCCGTTCTTCGTCGCGTTCGCGATCAACGTGGTCGCCCTGTTCGCACGGCTGCGCATGGTGGCGACTCCGGAATATGATTCGGCATTCGAAAGCCGCGAGCTGCAGCCGGCCCGCATCGTCGATACGGTTCGTGACGAGGGCCGTAATATCCTGCTCGGCGCCTTCGCGCCGCTGGCGAGCTTTGCGCTGTTCCACATGGTCACGGTGTTTCCGCTCTCCTGGGTGTTCCTGTTCACCCGAGAAAGCCCGGTGCGGTTTCTCATCATCGAGATGATCGGCGCCGCGTTCGGCGTCGTGGCGATCGTGGCTTCGGGAGTGATCGCCGATCGCGTCGGCCGAAAATTGCTGTTGACCGGTTCGGCGATCGCGATCGCCGTCTATAGCGGCTTCGCTCCGCAACTGCTCGATGCCGGCGCCGTCGGTGAAACCATCTATATGGTGCTGGGCTTCATTCTGCTGGGCCTGTCGTTTGGCCAGTCTTCGGGAGCGATCGCCTCCAGCTTCGCGCCGATGTACCGCTACACCGCCTCGGCGCTGACCTCGGACCTCGCCTGGTTGTTCGGCGCCGGGTTTGCGCCGCTGGCCGCGCTCTTGCTGGCGACCCATTTCGGCCTGATCTCCGCCGGCGCCTATCTCTTGTCCGGCGCGGTGTGGACGCTGCTGGCCCTCTGGCTGAGCGGGCTGCGCGAAAACATCATCGAGTAGGGGCGAACGGGGAAAGACCAGAGCTTCGGTTCTGATTGAATCAGAACCGAAGCTCCAGATTGTTGTTTTGACGCGTTTTCTTCACGCGAACCGGTGTCCACTTCGCTCGAAAACGCTCTAGATTCTTGTTTTGACGCGTTTTCCTCGCGGGAACCGGTAATCCACTTCGCTCGAAAACGCTTACGTTACTCCATCACGATCTTCACGCGATCGCGGGGTTTGACCTGGGCGTGGGCGTCCAACCCGTTGAGGACGCGGAAGCGCTCGGTCGGGTGGTCGACGCCGCCCATGCGGTGCGAGAGCGATTCCACGGTGTCGCCGGGCTGCACATTGATGACCTTGATGCGCAGCGGGCGCGCGGCCTGGATTTCCTCAAGCGTCAGGCGGCGGAACGAATTGACGGTCTCGCGCGCATTACGCTCGCTCTCGGTGGTCTTCTGCTTGGCCGCGAAGATGAAGCGATAGACGTCGCTGCCGAAGCGCAGTGCGTAGACCTTGAACTGCCATTGGTCGCCCCGCGCGGTGGCGGACGCCGCCGGGAAGCCGTTGACGGTGATATCCTCTATGGAAGCCTTGTCGACGCCTTCCATCCAGCCGGAGTTGAGATAGTCGCCGAGCGACTGTTCCGCCGGCACCCGCACCACATCGAACCGCATCGCCTGCGCGCCGCCTTCGCGAACGCCGATCACCGCCTGCGCGGTGTTGTCGAGCGTGAAGTTCTCCGGGGCCTGGAAGGTGAACCCGAGCTTGGGGTGCAGAAAGCGGCGGCCGCGGACGAAACCTTCGCTCGGGTCTTCGCCATAGACGATGTTGTCGATCGCGGCGAGATAGGTCTCGCGGTCGCGCTCGGCACCTTCGGGCGCCGCATATTGCCGCGCTGCGGCCTGCGCATTGGAAATGCGTTCGGGCGTTGCCGGATGCGAGGACAGGAAGTCCTGCGCGCGCGGATCGAACGAGGTCTTGCCGACCTTCAGCGCTGCATTGCGCTCCATCGCCGTGAGGAAGCGCGAGGCACCATAGGGGTCGAAATGCGCGCGCGCGGCGATGCCGACGCCGATGCCGTCGGCCTCGAATTCCTGCTGGCGCGAGAAGCTCGCCATCGTGAGCTTGGTCTTGGCCAAAGCGAGCGCAGTGAGATCGGGATCATTGCTCATGTCCGTGACGACGCGCGTCACCACCGCCGCCTGCCGTGCCTGATCTTCGCGGATGGAGGCGTGCTTTGCGAGTACGTGCGCCATCTCGTGGCTCAGCACGGACGACAACTCCGAGGTGTCGCTGGCGAGCGCGATCAGGCCGCGCGTGACATAGAGCTGGCCAGTCGGCAGTGCGAAAGCGTTCACCGCGCCGGAATTGAGGATCGTCACCTTGTACCCCTGGTCGGGACGGTCGGACGCGGCGACCAGCCGATCGACTGTCTTGCTGATCAGGCCTTCCAGCTTCGGGTCGTCATAGGCGCCGCCATAGGTGGCAAGGATCCGCTCGTGCTCGCGCTCGCTCGCCGGCGTCTGCGCGACCGTGGGCTTCGGTTTTGCCGGTTGGGGCGCCGCGACCGGTGCTGCGGTTTCGAACCGGCCGGCGCCGAGATTGCCGCAGGCGGACAGCAGGGTCGCCGCGCACAAAAGCGCCAGCGCAGCCGAAAGGCCGCGGCCCGTCCTGTCCCGCCGTCCCACACCCTCAATCACGCCAGCTACTCTCAAGCTGCCGGAAGATATCATGGTCCGACCCGCCGGATCATGACCCCATCCCTGTTTGCGCCCTGTTTACGCATGATCTCTCGGAAGAACGAGCTTCCCGGATCATGCTCTCATCTGTTTGCTTGAGCACGACCTTTTCGGAGAGCCGCTTCCCCTTTTCATGCCCTTAGTTCCCGCCGAGCACTTCCAATTGCCCCACCCGGAGCAGTTCGATCCGTGGCCCGTTGCGCGCTTCGATCCAGCCGCGGATGCGAATCCGTCGATTTTCCAGTGACTTAGGCGCAAACCCAGCCGCCTCGAGCGCGGGGATCATGCGCCTTGGAATAGTCACAGCAAAGTCCCGTGTCCAGTTCCGGCCAAAGTTGAGGTAGGTGGTTGCTCCCGCCTGACGGACGGACAAGACCTTCCCCTCGACCACCGCAAAACGCCCGATCCCCGCCAAAATATCGCCCGGACTTTCCGCGTTTTTTATGGCCGAGGCGTCGGCCCACGTTCCCCTTTTGGCCTGCCTCGCCTCGGCCTCGGCGGCAAGCAACAGGGTGGCGCAATCCCGGTTCGAGACATCAGGTGATACCATCGCCTGGCCCTGCTTCAATAGCTCGCTTTGCACGGCCGCGTCGGAGCCCGAGACAAAGACGAACGCCGCCTGGCGTCCATAGCGGTCCGGCGCGTCGTCCTCGCCCTGCAGCGAGATGTCGCGTCCCATCACCAGCGCCGACAGGGCTGCGGTCCCTTTCTGCCGGTCCGCAATCTCGATGCCGGCGAGGCGGATCTCGCGGCCGTCCTCGAGACGAAAGCTGCGCCCGCCGGTCACGGACACGACCCGGCCCTCGCCCTGGACTTCGAAAGCGCATCCCGCCGCGCGGGCCGAATCGGCTATCACCGGAGGCATGAGGCACAACAGCAACATTTGTGCACAAAATTTCGCGTGATGCGCTGTCACTTTGTGGCCCCGTGTCATGACGCCGCTGCTAGCCGACTGAATTAGGACATGATTTTCCGTAACGACGTCGGTCTCCGTCCGACACTATCCCCGGGGCATTTTGACTTGAGGCCGATTGCGAGCATAAGTAGCACCCTATCGGCGGGGACCAGCAATGAAGCCGGAGCGCTGGATTTCGCGCAAGCCAGTCTTGCCGCGCGTCCGGGCACAACAGGAAAGATAAGTGCTGCATGAACTCGTTTTTTCGGCGGCAGTTGACCGATTACGTTGAATATCATCGTGACCCCTGGAATTGCGTGATGCATGTGTTCGGCATCGTGTTCCTGTTCCTGGCGGCCATTCTCCCCCTCAGCCTGTTGTCCTTCACTCTGTTCGGAGTTGAGGTCAGCGCGGCCGTGCTCGCCGTGCTGCCGGTCCTGTTCTACTGGTTCTTGCTCGATCTTGCGCTTGGTGCCGGAATCTTTTGCGGGGCTGTCGCTCTACTGTCACTGGCCGCCTGGATTGTCAGTCATGTGACCATCACCGGCTTGTGGTCGCTTACGGCGGTCCTCCTTGTCGTGGGAGTCGCCTCGCAGATCATCGGGCACCAGGTGTTCGAACGCAGGAAACCCTCGATGGCCGACAACCCCGCCCATCTGCTGCTCGGACCGATGTTCGTGATGGCGAAATTATTCATCGCGCTGGGCTTTCGGCACGATCTCGCGCGTATTATCCAGCCTCCGCAAGATTCCCTGTCGTATTCCCAGTAGCTCCAGCCGTACTGCACCCCACCGCATGACACGAATCCTAGTTACAGGCGGTAACGGCTTCATTGGCAAGCACCTGGTCTCGGCGCTTGTCGCGCAGGGCAGCGACGTACGTGTGCTTGATCTGCAGCCGCCGTCGCGGGCGTTGCCGAAGGTCGAGTATGTCAAGGGATCGGTGCTTGACCGCGACCTCGTAGACAGCGCCATCGATGGCGTCGACGAGGTGTATCACCTTGCCGGGTTGCCCGGGATGTGGCTGCCGCGGAAAGCCGATTTCCACGATGTCAACTGTGGCGGCACCGAGGTCGTGATCGGGACCGCGTGCAAGCGCGGCGTGAAGCGGCTCCTGCACTGCTCCACCGAATCAATCCTGTTCCGCGCCTCGCGATCGGACGATCGCCTCGCCGACGACGCGCTATTGCCCGACGACATGCCGGGGCCCTATACGCGCTCGAAAATGCTCGCCGAACGCTATGCGATGCAGCAGGCGGCAGCGGGATATCCTGTCGTCATCGGCTGCCCCACGATGCCGATCGGGACCCACGACCACAATTTCACGCCGCCGACGGAAATGCTCCGGCTATTCCTGAGCCAGCGCGTGCAGCTCTATCTAGATTTCGTCGTGAACCTGGTCGACGTGCGCGATGTCGCGGCAGGGCTGATCCTCGCCATGCAACGCGGGCAGTTCGGACATCGCTACATTCTCGGCGGCGAAGGCATCGCGCTGAAGCAGGTGCTGCGGATCATGGCGCATGTCAGGGGCCGGCGCACGCCGCGCCTTGCGATCAATGGCCGCCTTGCCGAGATCACCGCGGGCATCCTGGAGTTCGTTGCCGATCGCGTGACCCACCGGCCGCCGTCGGGCACGGCCGAAGGGGTGCGGATCGCGCGGCGGGCAGAGGCGCTGTCGATCGAAAAGGCGCAGCGCGAACTCGGCTACGCGCCCGGGCCGGTCGAGCCGGTGCTTCGCGAAACCATTGCGCATCTGCTTGGCTCCGGTCACAATCAGGCGGAATGGGAACCGGCATCGAGCCCGGGCGCCCAGTCGTTCAATACCACGCGCCGGTTTGGCGTCTGATCCAATCGCCTGATACGGTTGCAATATGTCGCAAGACCCTGGTCAATGGTTCGCGTTTGTCTGGAGCGGGTGGACCGCCACCTGGCCCACCCAGTTGCTCGCCATCATCTGGATTCTATGGGTCATGAGCTGGGTGGCGGCATCGGTCTGGTCCGGCCAGACCAAGAAGCACGTCATGACCTCGGACTCGCTGAGGTACCGCATCCCGATCCTCGTCGGCGCGATCCTGTTCCTGCCATGGACCGGACAGGTGCTGGGGGAAAAGCCGTTGTGGCAGTTCGGCAGCTTCGGCATCTACGTAATGGCGGTCCTGACGCTGGCCGGAATCTCCTTCACCTGGTGGGCGCGAATCCATCTCGGACGGTTCTGGTCGAACGCGATCACGCACAAGGAAGGGCACCACGTCATTGACACAGGGCCGTATGGCCTCGTGCGCCATCCGATCTACACCGGCCTGATCGCGGGAATGTTGGTCACCGGCATTGCCGTCGGGACGGTGACGGCGATCCTCGGGGCAGTGCTGATCTCGCTCGGTATGGCGCAGAAGGCCCGCATGGAGGAGGTATTCCTCAGCGCCGAACTCGGCGCGGAGGAATATGGAGCGTATCGCCGGCGCGTTCCGATGCTGATCCCGTTCATGCCGGCCGGTTAGCCGCAGCACGGTTTCTGCTTAAATCAGAATGGCGCCGTAGCCCGAGTGAAGCGCCAGCGGCCGCTCCTAAACGCTGACGCAGATGTCCCGGGTTGCTGCGCGTTCCGCTCCAACCTGGGCTACGTGCAGACATCTATCACCGTGGTCGCGGAGACGACTTCTCGCCCGAAGCCTGGCCCCGCGAAGGGCGGGGAGTGGGACTTGCCGGTCGCTTTGCCGGCTCCGCGGCCGTCGCCGTTGTTGCGGGCTGCTGCGAGACTGGCATCAGGTGGCGCGGGATGACGACGCGCTGGCCGGCGGTCAGTGGGGCATTATCGGACAGCTGATTGGCCTGGATGAGTGACCACAGCGGGACGTGGTTCACTGTGGCCAGACCCTGCAAGGTGTCGCCTGCGCGGGCGTATTGCGGAATGCCGCTGTCCCACAGCTCGAGCGGCGCATCTTGCGGAACGACGTAGCGCAGCGGTGCAGTCTCGCCTTTGATCTGCATCGGTGTCGTCCCGAGTTGCACGACCGCGTTCACCAACTGGTCGTGGATGGTATCCATCTTGTCGATGTTGATGTGGGTGACTTCCTTATGGTCCTTCAGGTCGAAGCTTGCATAGTGGCCTTGATAGCCCGACTCGGCGACGACATCGCCGCCCCCCAACACGCTGTCGGACATGAAGATATTGATGAAGCGCTCGACATTGAGCGGCACTTTCCCCGTTGCGTGCGCCGGATCGATGGCGACGATCAGGCTGACCGGGATGTTCTCCTCCTGAAGGACTTCGGCGAATATCACGGAGCAAAGTCCGCCCATCGAGTGCCCGATCAGGACGATCGGAAGAGGATCCTTTTTGTATTCGCGGATCGCCTTGGCGGCGATGAGCCGGCAGATGGTAAACTCGTTAACGTCGGCCTCGACGCCGACCTCCTGGAGGCGGCTGGTCAGTTGATCCATCCCGCGCGAAAAAATCGGGCCCATGGCGCCACGAAACAGATAGGCGCGCACCCGTGGCGTCGGAGCGGGTTGTTCGGCGGCAGGGGGCGGTAATGCGGCCACCGTGGCAGCGGTATTGGCCTGCTTTGCGGCCGGAGCCGCGAGCGCGAAATGGCAACCGGCCGGCCAGATGCAGGCGACAAGCATTGCCCGAAACACAATGGCCATTAGCGGTTTCGGATTGATCATGCGCCTTCCGCCTGTGGTTTCGGCGCGCAGATACGCCGGCGCCCGATTGCCGGCTGGCCACTTGCCCGCGTTTGAGATGAACTATCGCGCAGGAATTGGCAAGAATTGCGGCGCAACCTGCGCGCCGCAATTCGATAGGCCCGGGATCAGTTACGGACCGCGGCCGCGCTGGCGGCCGCCCGTGGTGGTACGGCGGCGCTTGCCTCACTCGGCTGCCGCCGCTTCGTCGGCGATGCCGGGCTTGGCCGGCCGAAGACGACGGCGTCGATCTCGCTGATCACCTTCTGCTGCATGATCTGGCTCTTTTCGATCGTCAGGTGCCCGACGCCCGGCACGCTCTGGACATTGACGTTGTCAAGCGTGCCCTGGAATCCCCTGGCCCTTTCGACCGGCGTGCCGGCGCCGTTGGCGACGTAGAAATTGATGTATCGTCCGACCCGTCCCGAAAGGCTGGTGTGGAACACCGAGTCGAGCCCGATGGCAAGCTTCACGGGAACGCCGAGCTGGTCCAGCCTCGCGACCATATCCGGCAGGGAGGTCGCGCCCGAGGAGTGACCGACCAGGATGACGGTCTTGATCTTGCCGCTGCGGTATTCGGCCGCGGCCTCGTTGGCGAGCGATGACCAGAACACGTAATTGCTGATCGTCACGCGCATGCCCTGCGCCTCTAGTTTCGCGGCAATCTCGTCCAGTCCCAGCGAGAAGATGTTCAGGACCCCGCGGAGCAGAAAGACGTGGGCGGTGGAGGCGCGAGCGGCGGCCGATTCCGGCGCAGCCTGTGCCGGGCTTGCGACGACCGGAAGCAGCAGCAACAGCGCGGTCGCGACGGCGCGCAGCCGCGGAAACAAGTGCCGGCCGACCAGTCCGGTGTGGCCGCGATATGCGTTCATGGCTCCTCCTCGAAGGGCTACCGAATATTTGCGACGACCGTACCCCCAGCCCCCTCGCAACCGCAACAAAAGCGGTACGCGCGGCGTGGCTTTACTGAGGCGGCGTGTCTCGCGAGCAACACGGAGTCAGGGATTCGTTAATCTCTGTCGTGAGCTAGGGGCGTGGGAACTAGGCGAGAAAGTGGCGGCCACCGGGAGGCAATCGAAATCAGCAGCGAGGCACGCGCTTTTGATTGCCGCGTGTCCGGACGCGCCTGCGCCTGCGGGCTCAATTGCAAGTCGCTGCTCGGGGCGAGACCCGTGATCAAAGCGCTGTTTCGTTCGACCGCAAACTTCGATCGACGCCGAGATATTGTATCGAGCTGACGCCCCCGAAGACCATTCCGTTTAACGGAAAACCACGGGCAGATTCATGTATTGCCGCGGCTTGCTGCCACCAATCTCATGCGGCATGATCGCGCCGCAAAATGGTAGACCGCAGTCAATGTGGCTGACGAACCGGGAGGACTTCATGAAACGGATTCTGTCGGGCGCATTCGCCTGCATGCTGGCGGTCTCGGCCACCGCGGCGCTGGCGCAGGGCAAACCGCCGCCGCTCAAGATCGGCGGCATCCTCGACATGTCGAGCCTTTACGCCGACATCACCGGCCCCGGCAGCGAAACCGCCGCCAAGATGGCGGTGGAGGATTTCGGCGGTGAGGTCTTGGGCCGCAAGGTCGAGGTCGTGGTCGGCGATCATCTCAACAAGGCCGACCTCGCCGCGAACATCGCGCGCGATATGCTCGACAACCAGGGCGTCGAGATGATCTTCGACGTCGCGGCTTCCGCCACCGCGCTCGCCGCGGGCGAGATCGCCAAGGCGCGGGGCAAGATCATCATCTTCAACGGCCCCGGCTCGATCCGCCTCTCCAACGAGGCCTGCGGCCCCTATACCGTGCACTATGTGTTCGACACCTTCGCGCAGGCCAATGTGACGGGTCTCGCGGCGGTCAAATCCGGCCTCGACACCTGGTTCTTCCTGACCGCCGACTACGCCTTCGGGCAGGATCTCGAGAAGGACACCACCAATGTCGTGGTCAAGACTGGCGGCAAGGTGCTGGGCAGTGTCCGCCATCCGCTGAATACGTCGGACTTCTCGTCCTTCCTGCTGCAGGCGCAGGCCTCAAAGGCGAAGGTGATCGGGCTTGCCAATGCCGGCGGCGACACCATCAACGCGATCAAGCAGGCGGCCGAATTCGGTCTGACCAAGAGCGGCCAGAAACTCTCCCCGTTGCTCGCCTTCGTCACCGACATCGACAGCGTCGGCCTCGACACCGCGCAGGGGCTGTTGCTCGCCGAAGCCTTCTACTGGGACCTGAACGACGACACCCGCGCATTCACCAAGCGCTTCATGGAGCGCACCAAGCGCGTGCCGACCTCGGCGCAGGCCGGCGTCTATTCGTCCGTCACGCATTACCTGAAGGCGGTGAAGGCCGCGGGCACCACGGATGCCGCGGCTGTGATGAAGGTGATGAAGGAGACCCCGATCAACGACATGTTCGCCAAGAACGGCAGGATCCGCGAGGACGGCCGCATGGTGCACGACATGTATCTGTTCGAGGTGAAGAAGCCGTCCGAGTCCAGGGGACGCTGGGACGACTACAAGCTGCTCGCGACCGTTTCCGGCAACGAGGCGTTCCAGCCGCTGGAAAATTCGCGCTGCCCGCTGGTGAAGAAGTGACGCGAAGCGTGGCCGTCATTGCGAGGAGCGATAGCGACGAAGCAATCCATGGCTCCGCAAGCGGCGAGATGGATTGCTTCGCTCCGCTCGCAATGACGGTGGATGGATCTAACTAACAACAACCAAGAAAGCCAAACCCATGACTGAAAACAGCATCGTCCTGCAAAGCCTCGACAACGGCCTGCTCACCATCACCATGAACCGTCCGGAGCGGCGCAATGCGCTGAACCCGGACATGACGCGCGGCCTGGTCGAGGCGGCGCGGCGGGCAGCCGAGGATCACGAGGTGCGGGCGGTGCTGATCAAGGGCGCCGGCGGCACCTTCTGCGTCGGCGGCGACGTGAAGTCGATGGCGGAAGGGCGGGCGCCGCTGCCGTTCGAGGCCAAACTTACCAACTTACGTCGCGGCATGGAGGTCTCGCGGATCCTGCACCAGATGGCAAAGCCGGTGGTGGCGCAGCTCGACGGCGCTGCAGCCGGCGCCGGGCTCTCGATCGCGCTGTCCTGCGACCTGCGGGTGGCGAGCGAGTCCTGCAAGATCACGACCGCCTTCGCCAAGGTCGGCTTCTCCGGCGACTATGGCGGGACCTATTTCCTGACCCAACTCCTCGGCAGCGCGAAGGCGCGCGAGCTGTATCTGACCTCGCCGGTCCTCACCGCGCAGGAGGCGCATGCGCTTGGCGTCGTGACCAAGGTGGTGCCGGATGCGCAGATTGACGCCGCCGCGCGCGAGCTTGCGATGTCGCTGGCACAGGGACCGTCGATCGCGCTCGGCTTCATCAAGCGCAACATCAACAATGCCGAGCATCTGTCGCTCGAGGATTGCTTCGACGGCGAAGCCATCCATCACACCCGCTGCGGTGAGACAGCCGACCACAAGGAAGCGGCCAGGGCGTTCGTCGAGAAGCGCAAGCCCGTCTTCAAGGGCGAGTAGGGATGGCTGGCTACCTCAGGCTGCGCCAGATTTGTCTGGTGGCGCCAGAACTCGAGCCCGTGATTTCAGCTATCGCCGACATCATGGGCCTGAGCGTCTGCTATCGCGACGGCAATGTCGCGAAATATGGCCTGGAGAACGCGCTGCTGCCGGTTGACACCATCCTGCTCGAAGTGGTGGCACCGTTTAAGCCGGGCACGGCGGCAGGCCGCTTCATTGAGAAGACCAGCGGCCGCGGCGGCTATATGGCGATCTTCTGCTGTGATGATCCCGACGCGCGCGGCGCGCATGCCAACGCCATCGGCGTGCGCACCGCCAACGTGATCACGCACGCGCCCTATCACGGCGTGCAACTCCACCCGCGCGACTGCCGCGCCGCCTTCATCGAGTTCAACCACACCGATGGCAGCGACGATGTCCTGGGGCCTTATCCGCCGGCCGGGCCGGAGTGGCAGAAGCACATCCGAAAGGATGTGACGCAGGCGCTGACCGAAGTCGAGATGCAGAGCCCGGAGCCGCAAGTGCTCGCGGCGCATTGGGGGCGGATCCTCGAGGTGCCGGTCAGCGGGACCGAGCTACGATTGCCGAATTGCACCTTCCGCTTCGTCAACGGCGAAAGCGAGATCATGAGCGCGCTGACGTTCAAGGTGGCGGACGCGGCGAGGGTGCGCGATGCTGCAAAGAAAAAGGGACTTGCGGTGACCGGCGACGAGTTCTCGTTGGGTGGCGTCACGTTCCGGCTCGCCGCCTGAGCCACACACTCTGTCGTCATGGCCGGGACAAGCCCGGCCATGACGATCGAGAGCGGCGTTATCGCCCCTTGAAATTCGCAACGCGGCGCTCGGCGGAGGCTTTCACGCCTTCCTTGAAATCTTCGGTGGCGCGCAGCCTGGTCTGCTCGATCAGCTCATGATTGGTGGCGGCGAGCACGCGGTCGGCGAAGTCGCTGCGCATGGTGGCGCGGGTGGAGATGAGGCCGAGCGGGGAGCACTCGGCGATCTCCTGCGCGAGCTTCAGCGCCTCGGCGCGCACTTGATCTTGCGGCACCAGCACGTTGGCGAGTCCCCAGCGATAGGCCTCCTCGCCGGTGACGCGGCGGCTGGTGTAGAACATCAATTCCGCGTTGTTCTTGCCGATCAGTTCGGGCAGCGTGAATGTCAATCCGAAGCCGGGATGGAAGCCGAGCTTGGTGAAGTTTGCCGAGAAGCGCGCCTCGGGGCAGGTAACTCGGAAATCCGCGGAGACGGCAAGGCCAAGTCCGCCGCCGATGGCGGCGCCATGGACAGCGGCGACGATCGGCTTCTTGTTGCGGAAGATGCGCACCGCCTGCACATAGAGATGGTTGATCGGCAGATTGGCAGCCGGATCAGAGGCTGCGCGCTCTTCCTGCTCCTGCCGCGCCGGATCGTTGAAATTGGCGCCGGCGCAGAACGCCTTGCCTTGCGCAGCCAGCACGCTTGCGCGGATCTCGATGTCGCGGTCGAATTCCTCCAGCGCGTCCGCGATCTGGTTGATCAGCGCGACGTCGAAGAAGTTCAACGGCGGTCTGCGGATTTCGATCAGGCCGACGTGGCCCTGCTTCTCGACGCCGATATCGGTATATTTGCTCATGAGCGTTCCCTACAAAAATTAGCGTAACCCAAGCCCGCGGGCGATGATGCCGCGGAGCACTTCCGTGGTGCCCCCCTGGATCGTCAGTTTCGGCGCCGTCCGAAGCGCGAATTCGAGCTGCTTCTCCAGCGTCTCGCGGTTGGAGGCGGTCTCCTCGACGAAGGCGGCGAGGTCGCGCACGCGATGCGGCAATTGCTGCTCCCATACCGTGCCGATGTCCTTGACGATGGAGGCCTCCACGACCGGCTCCTTGCCAGCTTGCAGCATGCCGGCGACCGAGACCGACATGCGGCGCATGGTGTGAAGCTGCGCCACCAGACGGCCGATGCCTTCGGCGCTGCGCGTATCAGGCTTGTCGCCGACGGCGCGCACCAGCTCGGTCAGCACGTAATAGGTCTCAAGGAAGCGCTCGGGGCCACTGCGCTCATAGGCGAGCTCTGACGTCGCCTGCTTCCAGGCGCCATCGATCTCACCCAGCACGTGATCGTCGGGCACGAAATAGTCGGTGAAGACGACTTCGTTGAACTCGAATTGCCCCGTGATCTGGCCAATCGGATTCACCTTAATGCCCGGCTGTTTCATCTTGACCAGGAACTGGGTCAGGCCATGGCGACGGTTTTCTTTCGTCGGCGGCGAAGTGCGGAAGATCGCGATCATGTAGTCGGCGATATGCGCCGAGGAGGTCCAGATCTTGCTGCCGTTGATGAGGTAGCCGCCGTCGGTCTTGGTCGCGCGCGTCTTCGCCGCGAACAAATCCGAGCCGGAATTCGGCTCGCTCATGCCGATCGCAAAACAGAGTTCGCCGCGGCAGATGCGGGGCAGGATGTCCATCTTGATATGCTCGGGCGCGTACTTCAAGAGGACCGGCCCGCTCTGGCGGTCGGCGACGAAGAAGCGTCGCGTCGGCGCGTTGGCGACCCGCATCTCCTCGGTGACCACATAACGTTCAAGGAACGAGCGCTCCTGGCCGCCATATTTCTTCGGCCAAGTCATGCCGAGCCAGCCCTTGGCGCCGACCCGGCGCGAGAATTCCGGCGCGTCGGTATCTTCGCGGTTGGGCTTGTTCGGATCAAAGGTGCCGGCGGCGATCTCCTCGGCAAGGAAGGCGCGCACCTCTTTGCGTAATTGCTCGCATTCGGGCGGCAGACGGATCGGATCGAAACGTAGGGCTGCAGTCATGGCTCTTTCCGTAAATCAGCGCGAGGCCACCAGCGGCCACAATTCGTCGGCGCCTCTGGCGGCGACACGCTTGCCGAGCTCAACCGCCCAATGGCTTTCCGAGCCGAAATCGTCGCGCCAGGCCAGCGCACGCAGCGAATAGCGATGCAGGATATGCTCCATGGTGAAGCCGATCGCGCCGTGCACCTGGTGTGCGATGGCGCCGCCTTTCTCGGCCGCCTCCGCGCAGCGGATCTTGGCGGACGCTGCTTCGAGGTACACTGCGTCGTCGAAAGAGGTCGCATTCGCAACGGCGTCGGCGGCAGAGGTCGCGGCCGCAAGCGCGGCGGCGGATTCGCCGGCGAGGCGTGCGAGATTGTGCTGCACCGCTTGGAATTTCGAGATCTTCTTCTCGAAGGCGACACGTTCGTTGGAGTACCGCACGGAAATGTCGAGCATCGATTCCAGCGCGCCCGCGATCTGGAGGCTGCGGACCACGCCGCCCATCAGCATCAGCGTGGTCTGGTCAAAGCCCTTCGGCGCCGGCTTGATCGTGATTGGCTCGACCTTGTCCAGCGTCACGGTGTCCGAATTGTCGTAGCCGACATTGATGCCGGCCTCGGTCCGGCCTTTCGCGGCATCGACCAATGCGATCGAGATGCCGCCGTTGCCATGCGCCAGCACTGCGAAATGCTTTGCCGCTTTGGCAAAGGGCACGCCGCGGGCGCGGCCGGACAGGCTGCCATCGGCATTGAGCGTGATGCGGTCCTTCGGGCTCGCGGGGACCACCGTCATCTCGCCGTCGGGGGACGTGATCTTCGCCTGCGCGAGCAGCCAGCCCGCCAGCATGGTCTCGGCGAGCGGCACCGCGATTGCAAACCGGCCCGCGGCGTTGAGCACGCCAAAGCTTTCGGCCAGACTCGCGCCGGAACCGCCGAGATCGTCCGGCACCCAGGCGAGCGGCAGGCCGGCCTCGCTCAGCGCCTGCCACAGCGGCGCTTTCCAGCTTCCCGTCGTGTCACTGTTGATGGTCTGGGCGTCGGCGAGATCGGCAAAGATTTTCTCTGCGGTCTCGACGACGATATTCTCACTCTCCGCCACGGCGTTCCTCAAGCTATGGAATTTGGCACGTCTCGGACGCGCCAAACGGGCGCGCCAAGTGCATTTCGTTCTTGCGCTTTATGATGGGGAAAAGCCATAGCCCTGACAAGCGCTGTCCGCAGGGCCGCCTGCGGCCGCGGCATGCGAGCCATCGCGCGGAAGCAGAAATTCCACGCAACGGAGTTCTGGCTTGTCGCCTTGGCCGCGCGATATGGTATGCCAGCGCGGGAACGTTTTGAGCGCAAAAGCTAAAGAGGGAGTGGAGTGCTAATGTCGAAGGATGGTTTGTATGCGATCGTAACGGGCTCTGCGTCCGGCCTCGGGGCCGCGACCGCGCAGATCCTGGCAAAGAGCGGTGGACGCGTCGTCGTCAACTATTCCAACAGCAAGAACGAAGCCGAAGAGACCGCCGATCTTTGCCGCAGCGCCGGCGCCGAGGTCGTGGTGGTGCAGGGCGACGTGTCGCGCGACGAGGATTGTCGGAAGATCGCCGCAGCGGCGGCATCCTGGGGCAGGCTGGATGCACTGATCAACAATGCCGGCACCACCAAGCATGTCGCGCACGACAATCTCGACGGGCTCTCGGCGGAAGATTTCCAACGCATCTACGCGGTGAACACCATCGGGCCGTTCCAGATGGTGCGCGCGACCCGACCGCTGCTTGAAGCCGGCGCCAACGCGTCGGGGCGCGCCTCGGCGGTTGTGAATGTCTCGTCGGTTGCGGGTATTTCCGGCGTCGGCTCCTCGATCGCCTATGCCGCTAGCAAGGGCGCGCTCAACACCATGACGCTGTCGCTCTCGCGTGCGCTCGCGCCGCTCATTCGCGTCAACACGGTATGCCCCGGCTATATCGACACGCCCTGGTTCACCAAGGGCCGCGGCGAAGCCGGCGCCAAGCAGGTGCGCGACGCTGTCGTGGCGAGGGTGCCGCTGAAGGTCGCCTCAACGGCGGAAGATATTGCACAGCTCGTCTGCTTCCTGGCGACGCCGGCCTCGAGCAACATGACCGGCGAATGCGTGCGCATGGATGCGGGAATGCATCTGATTTCGTAGGCGCATCCTCTATGTCATGGCCAGGCTTGCCCGTCTTCGCTATCGCTTCGCCGGACCGACGCTGGAGTGCCCGGCGAAGCCTTGGCGTAGCCGGGTCCCGGCCATCCACGATCTTGGCCGCGGATACGAAGAACGTGGATGCCCGGGACAAGCCCGGGCATGACGGAGCGAGAGCAAAGCGCGCTACCGCCTGCCGGGATCGGGAATGACGCCGCTCGCCACCAGCCGGTTCCAGATGAACAGCACCACCACCGCGCCGATGGTGGCGGTGATGAAGCCGGCGCCTTGATCGGGGCTGTAATGGCCGATGGCCTGTCCGACCCAGGTCGCGAGAAACGCGCCGGCGATCCCGAGCACCGTCGTCAGGATGAACCCGCTCGGGTTGTTCGGTCCGGGCGAGAGGAAGCGCGCGATCAGGCCTGCGATGAAGCCGACGATAATGACCCAAAGAATGCCGCTCATGGCGGTCGTCCTTTCCTGAAACGAGAAATCAGCCTTTGTCCGCGGCCGCAATCAAACCCGCCGCGACATTTCCTCGTCGCTCGGCAGTCGCCCGTCCGGCGTCAGGTGATTGACCGCGTCGGGCAAAAACTGGCTCAAGCCACTGAGCAGGTCGTCGCGCGATAGGCCGCTTTGCGCGGAGATCTGGTCGATCTGGTCGGCACCCAGCGCGTTGGCGAGATCGCCCGGCGCGACCTGCTTGTTTGGGCCGTTGCTGACCCAGGAATTGGCCTGGTCGCCGAGGCCGTTATCCTGCAGTTGTTTCAGGAGATCGCCGAGCCCGCCGCTCAGGACCGTGCCGGCAGCACCACCGGCGAGCAGTCCGCCAAGGCCGCCCTTGAGCAGATCGCTCAATCCGCCGCCCGCCGCACCGCCGGGCACGTTTGCTGCGACGACGTTGCCGGGCGGAGGAGCGGGTGTCTGAGTTGGCGTCGGCGCCGGCGCCTGCCGTGGGGCCTCGCCGGGCTGATTGGTGAAATGCCTGACCGCCTTCCAGGCCAGCAGTGCCAGGATGGCCATGGTCATTGGCGACATGCCGCCCTTGTCGGATTCGGCGCTCGGCGTGCTGGGCCCGCGCGGGCCATTCTGCATGCCGTTGAGTACGTCGAGTAAACCCATCGTCTTCTCCCGCGTATCTGCCCCGCGCCGAAAACATAACGGCCGCCCATGACGGTTACAAGGTACGGCCGCAGGCTGCGGCTCCGGTTCGGTAGGCACAAAATACCAAGTCTGCTATCGATTATGGTCGTGGGGTTGAACGGCGGATGAATGCTTTGGATCGACCGATCGGGATCGCCGGTGCCGGCAGCATCGGCTGTTTTGTTGGCGGCATGCTGGCAGCCAGCGGCCGCAAGGTGGCGCTGTTGGCGCGGCCGCGCGTGGTCGATGAAATCAGGGGTAACGGGCTGCGCCTGATCGGCTTCGACGGGTCAGAGCAAAGGCTTGCTGCGAACGAGATCACGCTGTCCGACGATCCCTCCATTTTTGCCGACGCCGGCACGGTGCTGGTCACGGTCAAGAGCGCGGATACCGCTGATATGGCTGACCTCATCGCGAGGCACGCGCCTGACGATGCAGTCATCGTCAGCCTGCAGAACGGCGTCGGCAATGTCGGCCTGTTGCGCCAGCGCCTACCCGGTCGAAAGGTGCTGGGCGGGATGGTGCCGTTCAACGTGGTCGGTCTCGGCGAGGGCAGGTTTCACCGCTCGACATCGGGCGCAATCGTCGTCGAACGGGATGCGGCGGGCACGGCGCAGCAATTATCGGTGCCGGGCCTTGCAATGCGCGCGACGGACAATATCGACGGCGTGCAGTGGGGCAAGCTGATCGTCAATCTCAACAACGCGCTGAATGCGCTGTCCGACATCCCGCTGCGCCGGCAGCTCGCACAGCGCAACTGGCGAAAGCTGTTCGCCGACCAGATGGCGGAGGGGCTCGCGGCGATCAAGGCGGAAGGCATTAGACCGGTGTCGCCGACGCCGATTCCGGCTGGGCTAATACCGCCGCTGTTGCGGCTGCCGGATGCGATCTTCGAGGCGCTGCTCGGGCGTACCATGAAGATCGATCCGCAGGCGCGCTCCTCAATGTGGGAAGATCTCAAGCGCGGGCGACGCACCGAGATCGATTATCTGCAGGGCGTCATCACAGATATCGCCGACCGGCGCGGCCTGAAGGCGCCGCTGTCACGGCGTATCGTCGAACTGGTCAAGCAGGCCGAGGCGGCGGGCAAGGGTTCGCCCGGGTTGACGGTCGGGCAAATCCGAGGCTGATGCCTTGAAAAGGCGCCGGCCCCGCACGAATTCCAATGGGGACATGATGGAGGAGGATCGATGAGACGGATCGCCACCGCAGTGTGGTCGGTTGTGACCCTGACTCTAGGATCAGTCGCGGCGTCCCATGCCGCGCCGCCGACGGTCGTCCCTTCGCCGGGCTATGACGCACGATTGCAGGAGAGCCGCGCGGCATCGCGAGCGCCGGCCTTGGATCCGATTGCGCCTGCGCCCAAGCGGGTCGTGCCGCACCGCGCCAAGCGCACGCATCTGCGCTAGAGCATGATCCGGAAAAGTGTGAAGCGGTTTTCCGAAAAGATCATGCTCAAACAATAACCTAAAGCGCGATGATGATTCATCCTCATCTCAGCGCGCTTTAAGGCACCTCGTAGCCCGGGTGAAGCGAAGCGCAACCGGGATCTTTGCCTTAGGGGGCGGCCCCGGGTTACGCTGCGCTTCACCCGGGCTGCGATTCCGAAAGGGTCAGCTCCGCTGCTTCGCCTTGGCGGGCGGCGCCGGCGGCTGCGGGGCGAAAATCTTCTTGAACTCGTTCCAGCTCGCGGAGACCCGCGGCCAGTCGCAGGAAAACGAGTCCTTGGCGCATTTGGCGGCTCTGATGCGCTCGGCCCGCTTGACCGGGCTTGCCACCGGCACCGGCACCCGCACCGTGTCGGTCCGCAATGTCACCTTCTGGACGTCCGGCTGCGGGGGCGGTTGCATTGGCGGCAATTGCACTTGCGCTTCCTGCTGCTGCTGCTTCAAGGCGAGCGCCGCGGTCATGCTCTCGCGGCGCTGCTTTTCCAGATAGCGGGCATATTCCTGGTCGATCTTCTTCTGCTCCTCCGGCGTCGGGTTGGGGCCGGAGATGTCGAATGAGCGGTCCTGCAGGAAGTCATAATAAGTGTAGCCGCCGCCGGGCTTGCGGCGGCCGGCGAATTTCGCGTTGCAGTCGCCAAGCTGCGAGGTCTTGTCTTCCTTGGTCTTCGCCTTCTCGGCGACGTCGGCGCATTCCTCGAAATCCCTCGGCGTGCCGCGCCACCATTGCGCGTCGACGCGCGCGGGCGCAAGCACGGCTGCACCGGCGGCGGCAACACTGAGCATTAGCAAACGCGAGGCGATCACAGAGGCATTCCCAGCCAGATTCGGACGGGCGAGAGAGTTGGGCGGATTGTCGTCATTTTGATGGCGCTTGTCACGGTGGAACCGTGCGTCCACAGGGTGTGGGCGAGGTCTCATAGCGCATCTGGTCACGTCTGGCTTCGACTAAAATTTTCTAGGAATTTCAAGGCGAAGGACAGCATGCAAGCTGGTGGCGTTCGTCGCAGGCGAGGCTGCCGCCTCGATTTACATAGCGGGCTTGGCTCCGGATGGAACCCACACGACCGCGACGAGGAGGCCGCTTACCTCGCCCGGCCGCCACCGCCTTTGCCCGGCCAGGATGCGGAATCACAGCGGCGTCAGCTCGCAACGTTCTCAGGCGGCCTTCACGGTCGCGAGGAATTTTGACACTTCATTGCGCAGCAGCTCCGATTGCCGCGACAATTCGCCCGCCGCATCAAGCACGTTCGATGCGCTGCCGCCGCTCTCCTTGGCGGCATGCATGACATCCTCGATGTTCTCAGACACGTCCCTGGTACCGACCGCCGCCTGCTGGATGTTACGCGAGATCTCGCTGGTGGCGGCGTCCTGCTGCTCGACGGCGGAGGCGATTGCGCTCGACACTTCGCCCATCGAGCGGATCACGCCGACGATATCACCGATGGCGCTGGTCGACTCCGTGGTCGATTGCTGCATGTCGCCGATCTGCGCGGCGATGTCGGCGGTCGCCTTGGTGGTCTGCTCGGCAAGCGACTTGACCTCCTGCGCGACCACGGCAAAGCCGCGCCCGGCGTCGCCGGCACGCGCCGCCTCGATGGTGGCGTTGAGCGCGAGCAGGTTGGTCTGGCCGGCAATGTCGGTGATGAGACCGACGATGGTGCCGATCTGCTGCGCGGCGGCCGAGAGTTTCTGCATCTTGTCGCCGGCGGCATTGATTGCCGCGGTCGCCTCCGTCGCGATCCGGGCCGAATCGGTGACGCGTTCGCCGATCTCGCGGATCGAACCGGTGAGTTGCTCGACCGCGGCGGCGACTGCGTTGACATTCGTGGTCGCCTCGCGCGAAGCGACCGTGACCAGGCCGGACTTCGCCGAGGTGCGATCGGTCGCGCCTCGCAGCGATTGCGCCGACGCCTGCAACTCGGTGGATGCGGAGGCGACGATGTCGACGACACCGCCGATCGCGCTCTCGAAATCCGTCGCCAGCCGGTCCAGCGTCTGGCGCCGGTCGCGGCGTTCGGCCTCGGTGTAGACGGCGAGCGCAATATCCATGTCGAGCAGTGCCGCGTTGACGATCGCGCGCTGCATCGCGGCCTGCCTCGCCGCCGAGCCGCGGCTCAGCATGCGCGTCGGCATGCGGATCGCGACCTCGCTCACGAGATCTGACAACAGCGCATTGTAGCCGCCGATGTACCAACCCGGCTCGAGCCCGAGCTTGTTGTGAATCTCGCCAATCCGCGTCACGGATGCTTCATAGTCGGCGTCAAAGCGCCCCTCCAGGATGATGGACCAGTGCTTCATCTGCATCTGCTTGGCATGCATCATGTGCTCGCGGCTGCGGAAGAAGCGCGCGGTCTCTGCGAAGCGACTGACGTGGTCGTAGAAGCGGTCAAGGATCCCGGGCAGCGCATCGATGACGAGGCTGCGCGCCTCGCGCAACAGCGCAGTGGTCTTCTGGTCGATGCGATGGAAGGCGAGACGGGTGGCAAGGCTGCCGGCGCTGTTCACAGAGTGCTCCGGATGGGGAAGGAGTGGGGTGGGACGGCTGAAAGCGGCCGCTCTGGATTTTCACGTGATTCGCGGCCGATGACCTTGATCTTGCTCAAGCAAGGTGTGTCGGCCGGTTAACTTGTTGTTCACATCTGGCGTGCGCGTATTCGCGGAAGCAGTCCTTCGGCCAGGTGCGGAAAGCGCGCGCCGGAACCCTGTCTCACGCGGATCATCCGCGAGCGGCGCCGACCGCTGCGGAGTCTGGCGATCGGCCTTTCAGTCTGCTATGAGGTGCCGAAACTCCGAGAGAGGGGTTCGCGGTCCCGTAGCTCAGCCGGATAGAGCGGCGGTTTCCTAAACCGTAGGTCGGATGTTCGAGTCATCCCGGGATCGCCAGAAAAATCAATCATTTAGCGACATCCCGCAAGTCCATTCCATGTCGCGTATGTTGCAAGAAATTCTTCAGTGTTTTCAAATGGCATTTCATGTCACGAATAGCCCGACGCAACATGGCTGCGACATGGAATGCACCGGCCGTTCCGAAGCCCACGCGAGATTGAGCGCCAACTAGAGGACTTGCTGCGCGAGCGCCGACGCCGGGAGATGGACGATCTCCTGCATTCGCTCCCCCAGCTATCACCGGCGGTTCAGCGTGCCGTGGATGCCTTGATCGAGACCTTCCCGCCGAACGGAGACCCGGGGCCGTTGTCGGAAAAAGCGATCTGCGCGAAGATGCTAAAGGCCCGGGGCATTCGGATCGGTTCGCGCGACACGCTGTTCAAAGCTCTTAAACACGTTCGCCGCTGACGGTTGTCCGCAGACAATTTCGGACAACACACTTGATGATCGGCGCCTGAGCACGGCGCAGCATGGTGGCCTCAACACAGAGAGGCCCCGCAATGGTCGACAATATCCAAACATCATTGCCTGACGAGGACGACCTTATCTGGGGCGGCGAGAACATCGGACGCGAAATCAACCGGACTCCCCAGCAATTTTATTATCTCTGGAGTATCGGCGCGCTCAACGGCGCCGTTCGCAAGATCGGACACCGCACGTTTGTCGGCAGCCGCCGACGCCTGCGCGAGCTTGTCTTCAATCCAACAAAACCCTGAAGCGCTCCCGTCGTGCGGCGGGTGTCGCCGGCCGCGCGGAGGTTCAAACCCAACAGGCGACATGGAATGGCCCGGCCCCTCGTGAGGCGAGGGTTCCGGACCGGAAGAAAAAAGGTCAGGACGATGACCCTTCAATATCCTAATGGGGCGGCATTCTCAACCGCGCCCGTCATCGACACTCGCGGTCTGAGCCGCTGCAAGGTGTCGAAAGACCACCGGGTCCGCTTTGCTGTCGAAGCCAGCGAGGGCAAGGTCTTCCTCAAGCTCAGTAAGCAAATGATCGCACAGGCGTTCGGGGTCTCCGTCGCCTCCATCAACCGCGCGCGGAACGGTGGCCGTCCTGAGCGTCGTCAAACCAGCTTCATGCTGGCGAAGCGGATCGCTCGTGCGAGTGATGCTGAAGTCGCCGATGCGGTAGCCGTCCTCGGAGCCGATTGGCTCTTTGCCCGGTTCTTCGAACCCGGCCTGCCGCTGCACCGCGACTAAACACCACGAGCGCTACTGGTCGCCGGAATTGGCGCATCCAGCGGCCAGGCCTTCCACGAACCAGCGCCCGTAAATGCAACCAAACTATGGGAGGGCTACATGGCCCATTTTGACGATGACGACGACGATGGAGTTCCGACCGCAGAAGACCTGGAACGCATCTACGGTGGAAAGTACCTGACGGCGACGTCTCTTGGTGATCGCAAGCTGAAGCTGAAGATTGCCAAAGTGCGCATTGAGACGATGCGCAACAAGGACGGCCAGAACGAGGAAAAGGTTGTCCTCTATTTCGAGGGCGCCAACCAGGGCCTGCCTCTGAACAAGACGAACAAGACCGCCATTGTGGGAGTCCTTGGCGCATCGCCCAAGGCTTGGAAGGGCGCGACGGTTGGCTTGTTTGCCGAGCAAACCCCGGTGGGTCCGGGGCTGCGTTTGGAAGTGATCTCGAAGAAGCCCGCCAGCGATCTGGACGACGATATCCCTTTTGATCGCTAGGTCCGACGACTACCGAGGGCGGCCCACCACAGCTGCCCCCGGCAACTTATCGTCAACATCATTTTACCACGCTGGTTTTATCCATGCCCGCGCCGACTGTCACCTCAATTCGCAACGCCGCTCTGGAGCTTGCCGCTCGCGGCCTGCGGGTTATTCCATGTCGGGTTGGCACCAAGGAACCGCTGTTCAAGAAGTGGCAGCATAAAGCCACGACCGATCAGCGTATCATTTTGGGTTGGTGGGCATCGAGGCCCTTCAACATTGCGATAGCCACCGGCAAGGCCAGCGGCGTCTGGGCCTTGGATGTTGACGGCGATATCGGCGAGGAAACCCTCCGTCAGCTCGAGAGCCGTCACGGTCGCCTTCCAGCGACGGTGGAAGTTATCTCTGGCGACAATGGTCGTCACCTTTATTGGCGCTGGCCTACCGGCATGGAAGTTCGCAACGGACAAGAGCGAGCCGACATTCCGAGCCTGCATGTTCGGGGCACCAACGGTTATTGCCTGGCGCCACCGAGCGTTCATCCCGATACAGGACGGGAATATGCATGGTCAATCGATAGCTCCGACACCTTCGCCAATGCGCCCGCGTGGTTGATTGATCTCGTTGTCAGGAACCACGCCAGCAAGCCCATCACCGTTACGTCGCCGGAAGCGTGGTGCAGTTTTCTCAATACTCGCGTCGAAGGCAGTCATCGCGGTTCGGCCATCGCACGGCTGAGCGGCATGCTGTTGCGCCGGTACGTTCATGCGCTCGTCGCGCTCGATCTGGTGCGCTTCTTCAACGCGCTGCGTTGTGATCCGCCGCTCGACGACAACGAAGTGGTCGAGATCGTAACTTCCATTCTCCGATACGAGAAAGAACGACGCGGGGCATAGCTATGACCATTCGTGAACTGAGGCAGATGGAAGAGGAGTCGCGCAACGATCAGCGCGGTCAGCAACAGGGCAATGGTCCTGCAAAGCTGGTGCTGCCTTCACCGAAAGCACCGATGCAAGTTGCTCGGCAGTTCGTGGCGGAATGTGCGACGCAGGACGGGCACCAGAAAATCCATTACTGGCGCGACGGCTGGTGGATATGGCGCGGTTCGTTCTGGCGGGAAGTGCCAAGTCGAGCCATTCGCTCAACCTTGTACAAGTTCTGCGAATACGCGTGGTATCTCAACAGGGACGGTGAGTTGATTCCATGGGCGCCAAACCGCCATAGCATCGGTGACGTCGCTGATGCTCTGTCGGCGATCTGCATCCTACCTGATGACATTGACCAACCCTGTTGGCTAGATGGCCGTACTTCCGGTCCCATCGTTGCCGCCAAGAATGGCCTGCTTGACGTCAAAACGCGGGAGCTGTTGGCGCATACCCCGCTGTTTTTTAACTCGGTGGCGGTCCCGTTCGACTACGACTCCAACGCGCCGACGCCTGCTAAGTGGCTGCAGTTCATGGATATGCTGTGGCCGCTCGATCCTGATCACGACGGTAGGGACAGATCCGAACCGCTCGCGCTTGGTGAATGGATGGGTTATGTGCTGAGTGGTCGCCTGGATCTGCACAAAATTTTTTTGATGTGGGGTCCGACGCGCGGTGGCAAAGGCATCATTACCCGTATCTTGAGCGCTTTGGTTGGCGAGAGGAATGTCGCGGGGCCGACGTTGTCCAGTTTCGGCAGTCAGTATGGACTCCAACCGTTGGTAGGCAAGACGCTTGCGGTCATCTCTGACGCTCGTTCTGGCCGGACCAACACCGGTCCTGTCGTGACCGAACGGCTGTTGAGCATTTCCGGCGAAGATCCTCTTCCCGTTGAGCGCAAGTACCATGATACGTGGAACGGTAAGCTTCCGTGCCGGCTGCACATCGTCAGCAACGAGTTGCCGGAATTCAGTGACGCCAGCACGGCGATCATTGGTCGTCTCATTGTGGTGCCGACGACGGAGAGCTGGTTGAACCGGGAGGATCACACGCTTGAGGGAACGTTGCGTGAAGAATTGGCCGGCATTCTGAATTGGAGCCTTGATGGCTTGGACAGGCTCGTTGCCAACCGGAATGTCTTCACGCGCGTTGAGAGCGCCGAGGAAGGCATCACGGTTATGCGCGACGTGGCGAGCCCGATTGCTGCCTACGTGCGCCAGAACTGCTGGGTCAAGCTCAACAAGGACGGCACCATGCCTGAGGTCGAGGTCGACTTGCTATATGGGGATTACCTCGTCTGGGCTGAGAACCATGGACATCCTCAGTTGGCCAAGGAGATGTTTGGCCGGGATCTGCGCGCCGTGAAGCCGTCGCTCAAGCTTAGTCGCCGGCGCATCCATCTGCCGAGCGATCCGTCGGATAAGGAGGTTCGGAGGAATTATTACCTCGGCATCCGGCTGAAGACGACGGATGAGGAGTTGGATGAGGTTTAACGCGTTGTAGAGCCCACGTTGTCGGGACACATGTCCCACCATGTCCCACCTGTCCACATGGGACACCCTGGGACGCGTGTCCCAGCAACGTGGCTCGTGGCTTCTACCGAGGGTCGAGGTGAAACAATCCGGTCTGGGACACATGGGACACGCTGGGACATGTGTCCCGACAACGTGGGCTCTACTAGAGATCAGTAAGGCGAAACAATGATTGCCGAGGCCGCGTGCGCATACGGCGGGTTCGTCTTCCACTGCCGCGATTAGCAAGAAAGACCTCTGGGCGGCGCAGGACGTGTGGTCCTGGCGTCAAGAGAATCTCCTGAATTATTTCAAGGGTGAATTTTCACTCAAGTTTGCCGGGCCGGATTAGGCCTAAGTGTCAACGGTGTTCGGTGCTGAATTTGGGGGTCGCATTTTCGCGGCTCGGCCAGAGCGAAGGAGCGCGGCGCGATCAGGCGGCGCCAGCCGCCTCGTGAATTAGTGCCTGCCGCCGCGCAGATAGGTCCCCTTGGTGGCTACGGAGTCGCCTCCTGCGCGCTCTTGCGCGGCGACGGTGTATCGAAACGATCAGCTTGCCGAGTGTCCCAGCGATCACACCCGCGAGAGAAGTCGTGATGTCATCATGCGTGGCGCCGCAAGCGCCCTTCGCCTCTTTGACCTGGCGCTAAAACTACAGCGTTCGATGTCGCGCTCAAAAAAACCGCGCCGAGCGCGGGCAAATGTGAATTATATCACTATTACCCTTCTCCTTTTGGCCTAGGTTCAACGTGTGATTGAGTAATTGGAGTAGTATCTTAGGCCGCGTTGGAGGCTGCGATGGGCATTGTACTGTCTTCCAGTTATTGGGTCGTTCCTGCTCTGCTGCTCCTAGTCGTCGCCTGGAATAAGTTCAACACCCCGCCGACGAATCGCTCGGGAACAACTTTCGCGCTGTTCTCCTTCGGAGCCATATTCTATTACGCATTGATACTAGCACTTTGGCTCTTGGTCTCAGTGAGTGGCATTGGTTTCGGCAGGCTTGTATCGCTCGCAAATTCAGCGTCGCAAGCGCAAATTGCTGAGTACGCTCCCATTTTCGCAGCGCTCATCATTGTTGTAGCGTCGCAATTTCCCCGAGTGGATCGAATTGATACCACGGCGCGAACGTTCTGCTTTAGCCTCGCAGCTATTCCGCGCGAAGCCGATCGGCTATCAGTCGAACTAGCAAGCGCCGACTTTGAGCCACCGACGGAGCAGCTTCGCCGACAAGTCACAAAGTTTATCTCTGAGAACATCAATTCTCTGGCCGTGAATTTTAACAGAGACGGCACGCTTTCCGCCCGCTTCACAAGGGCTGTAGTTTTGCATCGGCTTTTTATTCGGCCAAAGGACGATCTTACCCCACTGGCATTTTCCACGAGCGCCCACGGCAAATCCGCCTATTCTGCAATCATGAACGTCCACGAGACGATGGCGAATCGCGCAAATGCTCGGTACGAAGAAATGATACGTGAGGGCCTCGCCTATTTCACTTCTCCCCATCCAGCGAAGGAACTCGAAGAGGCTCTCAGCAAGACTATTACGGAATTATCGAACCTCGTTTGCAGCCTCATCGCGCGCTATGTCCTTTATTGCGACGTGACTCGGGGGGCTCGACGACAGCGACTCTCGAGCGTGGGTTTTGACGCCACGCACCCTACACCGACCTTTGGTCCGGACCAATGGGCTGCAACAATAGTCGCTGTGGTAATACTGAGCATCGTTACGATGGTTTTGATGCCCGGATCCAAGCATCTGGGAGCCCCTAAGATTCTGACAATTGCGATCACCTATGCGGTCTCGATCGGATTTGCCGTCATGGCCGCGGTCGTTGTCGCCCAACGCTTCATAGAACATCACGAAGGAGAAAAACCAGCATATCCGCCATTCGGCGAGTTGTTGGTCGCAGCCCTTATCGTCATTGGACTATCGATCGCTATAAGAATCGCAATTCCACTCGTCCCCGCTTTTATCGAAGGTAACAGTGCTGGAGCAGCACTGCAGGACGTCGTTAGTCAGTTTCGGGAAAGGCTACCAGGGATCATCACACCATTCATGTGTACGATTTCCCTGGGCCTCCTTTGCTCCTATGTGGACCTTTGGGGCGGAACCTCACTTCGAGTTGCGACGGTTGGTGCAATTGGAAATGGGCTCGCATTTTCGTTGGCAGGCTTTTTTGTAGGAACGATGCTTGACCCCAGCGTGCTGGCTCAGTTCTTCGACCTGAATCCAGATCAAGCAAGGCTCATTATCATCGCCAACAGCGGAATAACCGGAGCGGTGATCGGCGTCATGGTGCTCACGGCGTTCAGAAAATCGGAGCATGCGCGCAAAGATGACGCGGCGCATGCCCTTTCGGAAACGTCATTACCAGTGGGGAGGCTGGAACCTCCTATCCCATCGTCATCAGATACCGCTGCCAAAAATCTCGGCGCATACGCACGCCTGAATGTGGAGGAGTTGGAGGGAAGTTATGTCTGCTTCCGTCCAGGCTTCACTGTGGCCAACCTCATTACCGCGTACCTTGTGGTCATTCGCTGGGACGAAGCCGAGTCTTGCCTTATGTTCGAGGAGCAAGGCCGTGCTGACGCTTCGCACACCCAAAAGGGGCGTATCTATATCCCTGATGGCTCTCCGTTCATCAACCTCATGACAATTGAAAAAGGCGCGATACGCCTGATAACGGTATCCCGCCCGAATAAAGAAGAGCCTGCTCGTGGGCTTATTATGACGTTATCGAACCCACGTGGGATGCATTTCACACCGGCGAGCGCTCCAATCGTGCTAAGACGTGTCCCGAGCGAGATACCTCGACTTGGCTTTCTCCGGCCGGACTCGCCCGACTATGACTCCTACCGTCGAGAACTCGACACGGTGATCCCCGCCTTCGCTTTGTTGAGCATGGTTCCACGACCTGCCGCCGAGCCCGAGCCGGGACCTGCTAGATCGGCGGAGGACGTTCACCTGTCCATCGTGAGGTGAACGGGCTGGCCGGGGGGCATCATCATGTTCATACAAACTGAGCTCAAAGCGTCCGGCGCTGACTCGCAGGCCCTTGTGAGCTCGCCTCACCCGCCGTAACAAAAGACCCGCGCAGATTGGTGCGCGGGCCCTCAGTGGACAGAGCAACTTCGAAAAACGCGTGGGCGGCAAATTCTCTCATGACCTAGAGACCGCCCGCAATGATCGAATCGATGCAGACGAGGCCCACGGCGCCAAAATCGCGCCGCGCGGCGGATTGGACCGCCTCCCTGGTGAATTCCATTAGTGCTATACTCGGTCCAATATCCTCGCGGTGTTTGACCACCCTGGCGCCGAAGGTGTCACCGGATTCTGCGCCGGGGCGTCGCTTCCTCTCGGCTGACCCTATGGAGGCCCTGTGTGCTCAGCTTTAGCGGACTTATAGGTAAACACCTCGATCTCAGAAATTCCAAGCGAATACGCGCTGAGAACGAAATCCCCGACCAATCGCTTAGTACGGCAGCGGATTCTTCTCAGCGATATCGAAGTAAGTTTTAATTGCGTGATCAGCCAATTTTACTGGTGTGAGTTCTCTGCGTTTTTCGTCTTTGGCGACCCAGCCGCTTCGCTCCGCGGACAGCAATTCATATGTGAAGTTGAGGCCACGTAATCTTGTCCCCCGCTCGTAAGAGAAAAAACCGGGAAGCTGGGGAAATCCTTTAAAATAGTCTAGTCTTAATTCAGAATCATCGAGGACATTTGCATAAATTGGATGAAAGTCAGCGATTAGATTGACTGGCGGTATTCCGCTGACGATGCGGTACTGCTGCGAGCGCTGTGATTTCAAATTGGTGGAAGATGCCAACTTTTCGAGCGCCACGGAGAATTTCTCATACGCTTTTTTGGAGGCATTCACTCCAGCTTGGGATTTGTGAAAATCTCGTTTCAAATCTTTTAACTTTGCGGCTCTCGCAAACCGAGCGGCCCGGTCGGTCACCGTCTCTTGGTTGGCTTCACCGCCGCGTTCGGTGACGCGACTCTCGATTACACCTGCGGCGCCTTCAATTCCGAAGCGCTCTAATCCAACGTAAAGGCGGGTTTTGGGCAGCCATGGTGGCATCTGGGGGCTAGGAACAGTCGGGATGAACACGGTAAAATCCCAACCATCCACAAAAGCCCGATTTCGAATTGCGTCCTGCTCGACGCGAGTCCAAGGAGTTTCCCCCCACTCCGGTCTATAGAAAACAGCAACAACGCGGGCCGTCTTACCGTATATCTCGCTAAATTTCTGCTGCCCATCGGTACCGGCTATTTCGCGTTGCCGCTCCGGGTAAATGAACGTCCTCATTCGATCGGACAGGAGGTCGTTTAGCTGGGTCGCCAGGCCCTCGTCTAAGGCGTTAAACGAAAATGCAACGTCGTACTCAAAATCGTCCGCCATCATTTCCACCTGTGATCCCAAGCTCTAGATTGTGCGCCGGTCATTTCCTCAACAATTAGGCTTCTGGCCCTGTCGGTGTAATTCGTTTTCTATACGGTCGAACTCTGAAGCTCGTTTGCACCAAGGCGTAATAGTCTCCATCCCGAAGATTAGGTATGACATCCGGCCTTTGCCTAATGACGCCAGTCCATTGATGCGCTGGCTCTAGAAGGTGAGGAACGTTTTGCGGATAGCCCCTCAATTGAGGATTTGTCACGACGTAACTTTTAATCGGTCGCCGTCTCCAAAAGTAGTAAAATGGAAGACGCTCTTCGATCGCAAGGCTGGTGATCATTGTGGCTGCCGTGCCAACGTTTGTGGCGTTCACAATGACAAGATCTCGCTCATCAAATTCCGGACCGCCCCCGATCACCAGGCCATCGGATATGACAGACATCCGCAAGCGCGGTCCACTGGTAAGCCAATTTCGAAATTGGATGAGCAACGCGCCGGTCGAAACGCAGGCGGCGTAGACCGCGACCCAGACTTCCGGTTTCCAGATCATCGAGCCCCGCAGACCGACGGAATTCTAGCGTTTATTGGGGACGCCCTTGTATTGCTCTCAACGCCCCGACACTGCACGCACCTCAATAAGAGGCTCGGCACCGACCCGAAGATAATCTTCTTTGCTCTGCCAGATTCGCCAGTTCATGAACGGAGTAAAGTTCTCGGGAAACCTATCGGTAAACTTGTTTGTCCTGAGATCGAAATATGATTCTGTGCTTCTATGGTCATCGGGATTTGGTTGAAGCGACAGCCAGACGCCATCAGCATCTACTAGCAGCGCGCCAGCGGCAGTTAGGTGGCTTCTATTGCCAGCCCAGCTTTCGTCGCCGCCAACCAAATCAACGAACCAGTCGTGACCGTATGAGATGCCATTAAGAGTACTGCTGACTCGTCTAAAGACGGGGTATGAGGCCGCCCCAGTGGGCTCCAGAAAGCCGACTAGCCGACCCTCGGGTTCGTTGCCCAAGACGATTGCAAAATGATTGCCGTTTGGCACCCTGAGTTTGACCAACTCACCGGCAGCGGTTTGGTCAAGCGTCTTCGTTGAGATGGTTTGGACCAGTTGCATGTTTGCCCCCATAAGCGTCGCGCAACCATAGCGCGCCGGGGACCGCTCAGGCAACTAGGCTTTAGGCGGCTTTACGTTCAATCCCATCTCCACCAGCCGGCGAGCCGTGCTGGCTTGGCGTCGATCTTAGCTCAAGTATCTGCTTCGCGAATGTAGAAGCCGAGACCAATGCGGCCGGTCATATAACGAGATTCACGAAGCAAAAGGAAGTGGCTATCAATAGATGGCGCACAGGCCAGCGCCATGAGCGTCAACAGGGCCAGCGCGGGCGGCAGTGCGGCGGTTTCGTCGGTATGATGATCCGGAGTGAGAAAAGGCTCTGGCCGAGTTTAATTCGTAAACCCTAAGGATTTACACCGGCATCTGCTGCTTGCCCGGCGTCGGGTTGCGGATGTGGCAGCGCGTTGATCGCGTCCCGCGTCTCCCTAGCCGCTCCCGAAATGGGCCAATTCCGGACTCATGCGCTTGCGGGAGGGGCTTGAAGCAACAGGAGAGTCACAGAGGAGGCGTTTGTTTTCGCCGATTTGAACATCGAATTCGCAAAGTTACGGATGAAGCATGGCCGACAGTGGCGTCTCGCAGGTTGGTCGCCCCAAATGACCTCGCGTGACTTCGTACCCATGCCGACAATTACAGCGAATCACGGCCTGCGATTCAATCCGCCAGCACTAGCGTCGGTCGGTCGGTCAAGCCCAACGCCTCGGTCAATGGTGCTGCTGCTGGTCGACCAAAAAAAGAGAGCCCCCAACTTCCATTGGGGGCTCCGCAGGGTGTCGTCTTCAAGTAGGCGCCAAATGTGAAAAGGGGCATCTCCACATTGAGCGTGGGAAGTGTGCCATGCCGAGGCGTGAGATCAATAACCTGGGTTGTGGGGCTGGTGATCGCCTTCGCCATGTTGTGGCGGGTAGTGCCCCGGCGGGGCGGCTCTTAACCTAGGTGGTAGATCGTGCCGGTTGGCAATGGCACCCTTACGCGGCTGGTGGAGACAGTCCGCTAGGCGCGTTAACTTGCAAATGGACCAGATGAATTCGAAAAATTCGGAAGGTGCCATTCAGATGTTGGTTTGGGCCATTGAGGAAATTGCGAAGACCGGCAACAAAAAGGCCGAGCACCACGCGCGTTTGGCGTTGAAGCACCTTCGGTCATCAGGCGACGAACGCACAATATCTTAGTCAAGCTGCTTGACGCAGGGCGTTGCGTCGATCTCCTCCAGGGCAAGAATTTTGCGACCATTATCAGTCGCGTGCTGCTCAATTCATCCTCGTGAAAGCAGTCGTGACGCGCTATCGCCAGAACACAGCAAACGCGGCCATCATGACCGCCGCCACACAGGCGAGCCCGACAATAAAGGGCATGTCGCGTTTCTCGCGCGGCGTCATGATCACTTCCTCTCGTTGTCTTAACCCGAACCAGCGCTTGCTCATCCGTTTCCGTCGATAGGCGAGAGTGCTGCCCCGACGCGACTTTCTTGGGGAGCGCGCCGGGGCTGCGCTTCCTCTTCGGCCGACCATTGGTTGGAGGAATCGAGATGATCGGCGAGGAGGTTGCACGCCAAGCCAAGCGGCGTGGACAGGAAGTCTGTGCACTTCTGCACCGGAACGGCTCAGATTCGATTCCGCATCGCGAATGCTCCGGGATGCGCGGCGCGCTGCGATGCCGTGTGATGGCCTCGTCCATAAAAAGAGAGCCCCCCGGTAGCTGAAGGTTAACGGAGATGTATCCCCATCGTAGAGTCCGACATGCGGCGGCGCCCCGCAAGCGCCGACGGCGGCCTGGAGCCGATCGAGATTGATCTGGATCAAGCATCGCTTCGGATTCGATCCGTCAAATCGCCTCGTAGCAGCGGAACTCTGATATGGGTCAGGCTTGCTCACGATTTCTGGTGATAGTGCTGTTCGTTCTCCTCAGCCAGATCGCGCCGGCGCGCCCTGACGATCAGCGCGCTGCCGTGCGCATTCAGGAGGAAGTCTGGGCGCTGCCGCTCATCTTGCCGACCATCGTCTACGTCGCGCGCCCGGTCGGCGACGGCCCCTTCCCGCTCGCCATCATGAATCACGGGGTGTCACTCGATCCCGTGCAGCGCAGCTTCTTTCCGCTGGTCGAATTCCGCGACGCCGCCATGTGGTTTGCACGACGCGGCTATCTCGTGGCGGCCCCCGTCGGGTCGGGCTACGGCGCCTCGGCCATCGACATACCCGAGCGCGGACTTTACGGACCGTTTTTCTCCAAGATCGGCAATTGCACCAACCCGAACTTCCGCGATGCCGGCATGGCCGTTGCGCAGCTCAACCTCTGGATCATCGACTACATGGCTGCCGAGAAGAAGATTGTGCCGAAGGATGTCATCGTGATCGGTCAATCGGCGGGCGGCTGGGCGTCGATTGCACTTTCAAGCGTAAACCCGGCGCAAGTCGGAGCCATCATCACGTTTGCGGCCGGACGCGGCGGCCGCGTCGGCGGCAAGCCGAACAACAATTGCGCGCCGGACCGGCTGGTGGATGCCACCGCTGAATTCGGCCGCACCTCGCGGGTGCCGATGCTCTGGATCTACATTGAAAACGACACGTTCTTCGGCCCGGCGCTCTCGAAACGGATGCACGAGACCTTCACCGCCGCAGGCGGCAACGCCGAATACCACCTTCTGCCGCCGTTCGGTGACGAAGGGCATTTCCTGGTCGGCTCGGCTGACGCCATCCCGATCTGGGCGCCGCTCGTCGGCGCGTTCCTGGACAGGCACAGGTAGCGATGGTGACCGGCGCGAAGAGCATAGCGATGACGATGCAGCCTCTTAGACCGTTTCCGATCCTGCTCCTCGGCATCACTTTGATGTTGTCAACCATAACGGCGGGCGGGCCGGCGTATGGACAACAGACGGTTGGCGCGCAACCCGGGGGAGCCGAAATCGCGCCTCGCGGCCAGCGTGAAGCGCGCGACATCAAGTTTGGTGATTGGGAGAAGGTCTGCTTCAAGCCCGGCGGCGCGAAGATGGTCTGCCGCACCACGCTCATGGGCACCTTCAATACCGGTCAGATTGCGGTCCGTGTCTATCTGACCGAGCGCGAGAATAACGACGGCGCGCGGCTACAGCTTTTCTTGCCGGTCGGCCTCTATCTGCCCGCCGGCGCCACGCTGACGGTCGACCAGGGCACAACCTATCGACTTCCGTTTACGTGGTGTCTCACCAACACCTGCATCGCGGGCGACCGCGCCAACCCGAACCTGCTGCGCGACATGGAAGCCGGCCACAAACTCGTTCTGCAAGTGGTCGACACTAACTTGCTGGCAGTGAGGACGGCACTCCCGCTCGATCAATTTGCGACCACACGCAAAGGCGCACCTGCCCGCGTTTTCGAACAGGATATCGATGACTGAGGACCGATAAGTTCCGCTAGGCGAGAGCGGCCGCCATTTTTTCGATCGGCGCGATCAGTGATTTCGCCGCAAACGGCTTGGTCAGGTAAGCGACACATCCCGACTCCGTCGCTGCCGTGCGGTTCGCATGGCTGTCGTTGCCGGTGATATAGATGACCGGCAACGTGACGCCCTTGTCCAGGAGCTGGCGACGCAGATCAATGCCGGATTGACCATTCAAGTTGATATCCAGGATGATGCAGAAAGCGCTACCAAAATCGCCATGGCCGAGCAGAGCGCTGGCGGAATCGAACAGCGTCGTATCAAAGCCGTGTTGCCTCAGCAGGGCGCTTAAGGCTCCTGAACATGGATCGGTCGTCATCTACGACAAACACAGATCTTCGATTCGACAAGACGCTTGGCTTCAGCTTTTCGAGGATGTTTCCGGCTGTCTTTTGCCGCGGTGGCGGCCGACTGCGAGGCCCTTGATCTGCCGCCGCAGCCCCTCAATCGAAAAGATCTGGAACTTGACGCTGGAGGAACCCGCATTGACGACAAGGATCGTATCCATGGCGATCACGCGGCGGCAATTGGGGTAAGTCGGCGCCGCGCATCGGCATAGAGCGCCGCGACCGCACAGGAGGCCATGCGCGCCCGCGGCGAATCGGCGCGGGACGTCAGAACGATCGGCACCCGCGCCCCGAGCACGATGCCGGCGCCGTCGGCCTTGGCGAAGTACGCAAGATTCTTTGCCAGCATATTGCCGGCTTCGAGGTCAGGAACGACCAGGATCTGCGCGCGCCCCGCGACCTCAGACTTTATTCCCTTGATCCTGGCCGCTTCCACGTCGATCGCATTGTCAAAGGCAAGCGGTCCGTCAAGCAGCCCGCCCGTGATCTGCCCGCGATCCGCCATCTTGCAGAGCGCCGCTGCCTCGATGGTAGATGGGATCTTGGAGGTGACAGTTTCGACCGCTGACAGGATCGCCACCCGCGGCCACGTCCCGAACCCGGCCTGCGTGAAGAGATCGATGGCATTCTGGATGATATCCCGCTTGCCATCGAGATCGGGGAAAATATTGATGGCGGCATCCGTCACAAACACGGTGTCGGCGTAGGCCGGGACATCCATCACGAACACGTGGCTGATGCGCCGATCGGTCCGCAAGCCGGTGGCTTTCGCCGTGACACTGCGCATCAGTTCGTCAGTGTGCAGGCTGCCCTTCATCAGCATTTCGCCCTTGGCTGCGTGGATCAGTTCGACGCCTTTGACAGCCGCGGCCTCGCTATGGGGGGTATCGACGATCTCAAATCCGGAAATATCGAGACCATGTTGGCTTGCGGTATTCCTGATCTTCGTTTCAGGCCCGACCAGAACCGGCCGGATGACGCCGGCCGCAGCGCTATCGACCGCACCACGCAGCGATGTTTCGTCGCAGGGATGCACGACAATAGTCGATACCGGCTGCAAGGCTTTCGTGGCCGCGATCAAACGGTCATATTTGCTATGGGATCGCGCTTCGCTGCCATCGGCTGCCACGGAATTCATGGTGTTGCTCCAGGTCGTTGCACCAGCGTTACGACGCCTCCCTGGATCAGAAGCGCCATCGCTGGAGCGTCTTTGATCTAGGTCAATGGCTGGGCCTCTCTTCGCTAATGCGGGCCAATACCTCAGAGCTGCGCCGTGGGAGGGGCATCCAAGATTGTGCGCAAGGGTTGGCTCGGCCGTGGGCGAACCACGGAGCGTCTCTCTGGCTTGACATAGATCAAGCGCGGGGCAGCCAGCACTACCATGATCGACGTGCCTCGCACCAGTCGCGCGTCTGATCAAGCCCGCGCGCCAGATCAAGCGATCGTCCACCGCTGGGAGAGCACCATGAAGGCAAGCGCAACTCTGAGGAAAGAAGCCGATGCTGGAGATTGCTGGAAGGGTTTTCAGCCTGGCGATTGGGTTACTTCCATCAACATTCGCGATTTCATCGTCCGGAACGTCACGCCTTACACCGGAAATGAGGATTTCCTCACGGAGGCATCGCAGCGCACCAAGGCCGTTTGGGCGAAACTGCAGCCGTACTTTGCCGACGAACGGAAAAAAGGCGTGCTTGCGGTCGATGCCCAAACACCGTCAACGATGCTGGCTCATGCGGCTGGCTACATCGATCGAGACAATGAAATCATTGTAGGACTTCAGACCGACCAGCCTTTCAAGCGCGCCATTTTCCCCTTCGGTGGGCTGCGGATGGTCGAAGCAGGCCTCAAGGCCGCCGGCTTCGAACCCGATTCACGGGTGCACGAAGCCTTCACGAAGTATCGAAAATCGCACAATGACGGCGTGTTCGACGCCTATACGCCCGAAATCATGAATTGCCGGAGGTCCGGGATCATCACTGGCCTGCCGGACGCCTATGGCCGCGGTCGGATCATCGGCGACTACCGGCGGGTGGCTCTTTACGGGATCGATCGGCTCCTCGAGGCCAAGCGTGCAGAGCGGGCGCAGCTCGACGACATGTGGCCAACTGATGAAATCATTCGACAGCGCGAGGAACTTGCCGAGCAAATGCGCGCGCTCGAGGACCTTGCCTCGATGGCGAAGCTATACGGCTACGACATATCGAGGCCGGCGACTAATGCCAACGAAGCATTCCAATGGACCTATTTCGCCTATCTGGGCGCGATCAAGGAAGCGAACGGCGCCGCAATGTCTATCGGCCGCATCTCGAGCTTCCTCGACATCTACATCGAACGCGACCTGAGGGGCGGTGTCCTCGACGAAGCTGGCGCTCAAGAGCTATGGGACCAACTGGTGCAGAAGCTTCGTATCGTCCGGTTCCTCCGCACGCCTGAATACGACGCGCTGTTCAGCGGCGATCCCTATTGGGCAACCGAATGCGTCGGCGGAATGGATCTAGATGGACGCGCCCTAGTGACAAAGAGCAGCTATCGGATGCTGCACACCCTCGGCAATCTCGGCCCGGCACCTGAACCGAACATAACTGTTCTTTGGTCAAAGCACATGCCGGAGGCCTTCAAGCGCTACTGCGCCAAGGTCAGCCGTGACACGTCTTCGCTGCAATATGAGAACGACGATCTCATGCGGCCATTCTGGGGAGACGACTACGGCATCGCCTGCTGTGTTTCGGCAATGCGGCTTGGCAAGCAAATGCAGTTCTTCGGTGCCCGCGTCAATCTGGCAAAAGCGCTGCTCTACGCTATCAACGGAGGTCGCGACGAGATATCCGGCGAACAGGTCGCGCCCGAGACACTGCCGGTCACCGGCGATTTCCTAGACTTCGACGACGTGATGGCCAAGTTCGACACCACAATGGAGTGGCTCGCCCGCACCTACGTGCATGCGATGAACTGTATCCATTACATGCATGACAAATATTTCTACGAACGCCTGGAGATGGCGCTTCATGATCGCGACATTCTGCGAACCATGGCGTTCGGGATAGCCGGACTTTCGGTGGTCGCTGATAGTCTGAGCGCGATCAAGTACGGAAAGGTCCACGTTGCGCGTGACCCGAATGGATTGATAGTCGACTATCAGAACGAAGGTAACAATGCGACACCGCAATTCGGCAACAACGACGATCGTGTCGATCAAATCGCGTCGAGCATCGTCACCAGCTTCATGGAGAAGATCCGCAAGCACCCCACGTATCGGAACGCGACACATACGCAGAGCGTCCTGACGATCACCTCCAACGTCGTGTACGGCAAGGCTACGGGTAATACCCCGGACGGACGGCGGAAAGGCGAGCCATTCGGGCCGGGAGCGAATCCGATGCACGGCCGGGACAGTCATGGCTGGCTGGCTTCATGCCTGTCGGTGGCGAAGCTTCCCTACAGGGATGCGCAAGACGGCATCAGCTACACAGTTTCGGTCGCTCCACAGAAGGCGCACTTGTCGGGGAGCCAGCTGATCGATGAAGCCGTCAAGGCGTTCGACGTCTACTTTGAGCGAGGCGGATTCCACATGAACCTGAACGTGATCGACAGGGACACGCTCGAGGACGCGATGAAGAATCCGGACAAATACCCGCAGCTCACGATCCGCGTGTCCGGCTATGCCGTGAACTTCGTTCGCCTGACCCCAGAGCAACAAAGGGACGTGATCAGTCGCACTTTCCACGGGCAAATCTGAGCCAGGAGGCAGAGATGTCGAGGGTGCAGGCAATTGAACCAGGAAGCCGTCATGAGCTCCGGGTTGGAATCTCGCCCGACGCCCCTGACGAAGACCAGATCAAGGACGAGGAAGGTGCATTCGGGTATTGCCACTCCTATGAGACGTCGTCACGCTACGACGGACCGGGTCTGCGCGTCGTGCTATTCGTCTCGGGATGCCTGCTGAGGTGTACGTACTGCCACAATCCGGACACCTGGCACCTCAAGGACGGCACCTACGTGTCGGTCGATCATGTGCTCCGTCGGCTGGGCGATTTCGCGCCCGCACTTCTCAGCCTTGGTGGAGGCCTGACGATATCGGGCGGCGAACCGATGGTGCAGCTTGCCTTCACCCGACGAATATTTGCCGGCGCCAAGGAAATGGGCCTGCATACGGCTGTCCAGACTTCCGGATTCTTGGGCGATCGAGCGGATGAGACGTACCTGTCGGCGATCGATCTCGTTCTGCTCGACATCAAGAGCTCGGATCCTGACACCTATCGTCGCGTGACCGGCCGCGACCTCGCGCCGACGCTGCGCTTCGCGGAGCGCCTCGCCTCGCTATCCAAGCCGGTCTGGGTCCGATTCACGCTCGTTCCCGGCGAAACCGACGATGCAGCGAATGTCGACGGCATTGCCCGGTTCGTCGCGCCGATGAAGAACGTCGAATGGGTCGAGGTTCAACCTTTCCATCAGATGGGCTCATTCAAGTGGAAGGCGATGGGGCTCGAATACAAGCTCCTTAATACTCCGCCGCCGAGCCGGGACTTGGTGAACAGAGTCATCGGACAGTTCCGAGCCGCCGGCTGTCAGGCACGCTAAGCGACTAGCAATCTACCGGGGAGATCAGCCATGTTGGACCTTGCCCGCGAGATCATCGGAAGCCAACCTATACTGACGGCCTTCCTCGCCATCGGATTAGGCTACCTGGTTGGTGAGATTAGCATTGGCGGATTTTCGCTTGGGGTCGGTGCCGTTTTGTTCGTTGGCCTCGCCATCGGAGCATTCGCGCCAAAGGCCCAGATCATCGGACCGATCGGCCTGACGGGCCTGATCATGTTCCTCTACGGGATCGGCATCCTCTATGGCCGTCAGTTTTTCGAGGGCATGGTGGGCGTCGGACAGAAGTACAATCTGCTGGCATTAGTCGCTTGTCTAGCGAGCCTGCTCGTTGCGCTCGGCCTGGGACACATCTTCGGGATCAAGATCGGACATACGCTGGGAATCTACGCCGGATCAATGACGAGTACCGCTACTCTCCAGGCGGCGCTCGACGTCATGAAGAACAAGGATCCGTCGATCGGCTATTCCATCGCATACCCCTTCGGCGTGATCGGACCGATCCTCTGCATCTACTTCATGACGCGGGTCGTGAAACCCAAATTCCCTGCAAAGGCGCAGCGTTTCCACATGGGTGAGATTTCGGTCGGCGAAGGCTTTGCGGGCAAGCGGCTAAGCGAGTTGATGAACGAAGTGCTCGGCGACCTGCAGGTGACCATGATTCGAAAGGGCGAACGCAATATTGTCCCGACGCCCGATACTCTCTTGTCCGCCGGCGACGGCGTCCTGGTCGTTGCCGAGCGCGAAGAGGCGATCGCGAGGGCGGCCGCCCGGCTTGGAAGGCTAGAGCCCGGTCGGTTGGCCAGCGATCGCGCCGACCTCGACTACATCCGCGTTTTCGTTGGAAAGGCCAATGTGGTAGGTGTGCCCCTCGCTCGTCTTCCGATGCCTGCCGGTTACCCAACCCACCTGCTGCACGTTCGACGGTACGATGCCGACCTCGTGCCTGCGCCCGACCTGATGCTGGAATTCGGCGATCGGGTCGGAGTGCTGACGCCACCCGACCGAAAGGAAGAGATTCGCCGCCACTTCGGCGACACGGTCAAGGCGGCCGCGGAGTTCAGCTATGTATCCCTCGGGATCGGAATGGTCCTTGGCGTTCTTCTGGGGCTTATTCCTATCCCCATTCCGGGTGTGGGCGTCGTCACGCTCGGCATTGGCGGCGGACCGCTGATCGTCGCTCTCATCCTTGGCAAATTGCGCCGCACCGGCCCCATGCTTTGGACCATGCCACTGCCCGCGAACATCGTGCTTCGAAATTTCGGACTTGCGATGTTTCTTGCTACTGTTGGCGTCAACGCAGGACAGCCGTTCGTCCGTACCGTCGCGGAGTCCGGGTTGACGATGCTGTTCATCGGTGTCGCAGTTCTGCTGACAACTGTGGTCATCGTCTTGCTGGCCGGCCATTATCTCCTGAAAATTCCGTACGACGATCTGGTTGGCGTGGCGTCTGGCGCAACAGGAAATCCCGCCATTCTCGTTTATTCCACTAAGATGGCGCCCACCGAGCGTCCCGACATCGGGTACGCCATGATCTTCCCATCGATGACGCTTGTGAAGGTGATTGCGGCGCAGATTGTGGGCCTTTTGGCTCTAGGCGGCTCTGCCGGCTAGCGACGCAGCCGTCGTGATGGCAACGGCCCGCGTGGGAGACACAGCATGGCTGACCGATTACCTGTGCCGCAGCAACCTATCTTCAATTTAAGCGCTTACAGTCCGGCCGAGATCAAGGAGGCAGTCGAAAAAGTCGGAGTCAAGAAGGCGAACCTGCCAGTTCAAGCCTCCTTCATGCTGGCGATGGTCGCAGGCGGCAGCATCGGCCTCGGCGCAGTTTACTATACCATTGTCGCCAGCGACGCGGAGTTGAGCTTCGCCACCATCCGTGTGGTCGGCGGACTGACGTTCTCTCTCGGACTGGCACTTGTCCTGATCGCAGGCGCTGAGCTGTTTACGGGCAACAACCTTATCGTGATGGCCTGGGCAAGCGGCAGAGTCTCCATGAGGCAGATGCTGCGCAATTGGGTGGTCGTGTATTGCGGCAACCTCGTTGGATCCCTTGGACTCGTCGTCCTGGTGTTTTTCTCACATCATCTCGACATGAATGGTGGTCGCATCGGGTTATCCGTATTGAATACCGCGGTCGGAAAAATTCAGCCTGATTTTGTGACGCTGTTTTTCAAGGGCATCCTATGCAACTTGCTCGTTTGCCTGGCCGTTTGGCTTGCGTATGCGGGCCGGTCGGTGACCGACAAGATTGTCGGGGCCATATTGCCGGTCTCCGCCTTCATCGCAGCCGGCTTCGAACACTGCGTCGCCAATATGTATTTTCTCCCCACGGCATGGCTGCTGAAGCAGACGGGCAATGTTCCACCCGATTTCGACGCCTCGCTCATTACGATATCCGGAATTCTCCATAATCTCGTTCCGGTCACACTCGGCAATATCGTGGGGGGTGCCGGCCTGGTCGGTGCTGTTTACTGGGTCATCTATCGCGCAGCGTTTGGCGCGGCATATCTAGGCGAGAAATGACCGAGCGCCGTGACGGCTGCCCCAATTCGCACGCGGCTTCAATCTACCTTACCGGCGCTCCGGTCGGGACGAGCTGAACATCGATTGATTTGGATCAAGCATGGCGCTGCACCGATCAGAAAAGTTGCTTGCAGCGACGGGTGGGAGAATTCCGTCATGGATCTCACCCCCGTCAAGCAAGCCGCATACACGGAAATATCGCCATGCCGCTAGACACAGCTACTTGGGAGCCAAACAAGGATATGCCCGTTGGTAAGGGCGCAACGGTTCAGCAGTTCTTTGCGAGGGTCGGGAAGGATCAATTCGAGATTAGCGTCGCTCCCTGGGGCGAAGGCCAGTTGACCGTGAATGGTAGGGAAATAGCTCGGACCGCCGAGGCCAGGGATCGGCGCCAGGCATTTTCCAGCCTGAAGCAAGCCGCCGAAAGATACATCCGTGGGGAGCCGGTCGATTTGACCGGGAATGGAAAGATTCGATTGATCCCCGCCGTCAAGGCCAAGCTGCTCCAGGGGAAAAAGGGCCTTGTGGTGGGCATCGCGAACCAGCGATCGATCGCGTGGGGATGTGCCGCCGCGTTCCGCGCATTTGGCGCTGACTTGGCCATTACCTACCTGGACGACAAAGCCAAGAAACATGTCGATCCGCTGGCGCGCGAGCTTGAGTGCAAGATAGTCATGCCGCTCGACGTCCGTGTCCCCGGACAGATGGAGGCCGTGTTCGATACTATTTCAAAGCAATGGGGCAGGCTGGATTTCGTCGTGCATTCGATTGCGTTCGCACCACGGGATGCGCTGCATGGACGGGTTGTCGACGTGTCTTTGGAAGGCTTTTTGACCACCATGCAGGTCTCATGCTGGACATTCCTTCAGATGGCGCGACTGGCCGAACCCTTGATGAAGAAGGGAGGCACACTGTTCACCATGACCTATTATGGCAGCCAGACGGTGGTGAAGAACTACAACATCATGGGCGTGGCGAAAGCGGCTCTCGAGAGCGCCGTCAAGTACGCATCCGCCGAGCTTGGCCCAAAGGGCATTCGCGTGCACGCGATCTCACCCGGGCCGCTTGCGACACGCGCTGCGTCCGGCATTCCCGAGTTCGACAAGCTACTGGAGAAAGCGAAAGCCAAGGCGCCGGCGCGCAGCCTCGTGAGCATCGAGGACGTTGGCGCCGCGACTGCGTTCTTGGCTCATGACGCAGCGCGACTGATCACTGGTGACACGATTTACATTGATGGAGGATATCACGTCGTCGATTAAGGTCTGGCTGGGAGAGGCCTGCTGGCTGAACACTAGCTCTTGAAAAGGCCTGCCGGCCCCGCCGGGAGGCCCATACGCGATGGGTGCACTTCTAGAGAAAGCCCATCGCGACAACGGGGGCCGTAAACAAACGGTCAGTGCCGCGTCCGCTTGTAAGGTCACTAACCTACACCCGTTGCGCGCTGCCTGCATTGTCATGATCGACGGGAGATGGTCCTTCACGGGCGGGGGGCGGATGCGAAAAAAGTGACTGGTAGCATTTCCGAGCGCGGCGGCGCTCCAAGGTTAGCGGCCGCAGGTTGGGGGAAAATTTCCCGCGTGCACATGTGCCCAGCAGGCATGTAGTAACGTGATCTAAAGTCGCCCCATAAAGTCTGCCTGTGCTCCAAATGACTAGAGAACGGACGGCATCCTTCAAATGACTCCACTTTGTCGTCCAACGCGTAGCTGGTGGGGCGCTTAGGGCTCGGCTTTAATCGTCCTTCCATTTGATCGAGCAGCCAATAGACGCTTTTTGGTCAGCCGGCGCCGCACCGGTGCTCGCAATCCCACGCATAGCCTCGACAAGCTCTCGGGGCGCCCCCGCGCGAGGCGGAGTTGTGCGGCCCTCGTCGAGCCGGCCGCGATACTTGAGCTTGCGGTCGGCATCGTAACCGAAGAAGTCCGGCGTGCAGACCGCCCCATAGGCCCGAGCGACTGTCTGCGTCTCGTCGTGGAGGTATGGAAACGGAAAATCATGAGCCTTGGCGAAACGCTTCATGTTCTCAAATGAGTCTTCGGGATAGCTCGCCGCATCGTTCGAGCAAATCGCCGCAAAGCCGATGCTCTCCGACATCAGCACACGGGCATCCGAAACTATGCGGTCGATCACCGCTTTAACATAGGGACAATGGTTGCAGATGAAGACGACGACCATGCCTTTTTCGCCCGCCACGTCGTCCAGTGCGTAAGTCTTGCCGTCGGTGGCCGTAAGCCGGAACTCCGCCGCCGGCGTATCAAGAACGGGCTGGCTAGCTGTTGCCGCCATATCGCACCTCCTTGTGCCCAAACGTAGCTGACAACGGCCTGCTGGGGCACAGTTTCCAAAGCCTGTTCGCCAGTCGATAGAGAGGCCGTCGCCAGTGAGGGCGGGCGCCCAATTTTGGGGTACTTGGCGCTTCTGGTCTACCCCGAGGAGCCGACTATTCCAGAGCCATGCTGAACTTCGCGTTAGGGCCAACAGGCGACACGCGCGGCTTGACCGATCACTGAACAAGCATGTGCTCCATGGCGTCCGGCCCGCCAAGCCCGGGACGCCTCAGCGACAAGATTAAGGGAAAG
>NZ_JBVBEF010000023.1:0-88833 GCF_055456055.1 Bradyrhizobium sp. LeoB3 | reverse complement strand
GGTTTTCAAAATCGAGACCCGCAAGGACTCCGCCGTCCACGTTTCTCTTTCTTCATCTTTACTTGTCAAACAGCCCGAGATCCGAAGACCTCACACCCTTAGGAGGGTTCCGACTCTCTTCACCCGACGGCGAATCCCCAACCGATTTACATCGGCTGTTGAGTCACTCATCAAGGTGAGGAGCATCAAGGGCGCGAAAGCTTGCCTTGGCCACCGGGCCAATGCAGCGCCGCGCTCAGTGGCCGCCTTATAGGCCGGCCCAATCCGGCTTGTCAACGACCATTGTCAACAAATCGTCGCATCAGGTGCAGATTCTTCCGATGCGCAGAATTGCTCGATTTTTCGGGACTTTACGCCGTACTTGAGCCACAATCCTGCGACGTTCTGACGATTAGTTATGCAAAATGAATCGCCGGATGCCAGTGGGGGCTGCCGGTGGTTTCTCTACCAAGGGACTGACGATTTCGATGAATCCGTCGCCAGTTCCACGCGGCCGAGCAACATCGAGAGATTTACACATCGTTGGCATTCGAGATTGTGGTTGGCCATCGGCCTTCGATAATTCACGAATGTTGCTGTATGTGACGCGCCGTACTGCCGGATTGCCCCGCTAGGGCGAATGCGGGCGCAAGGGAGTGCGGAAGTCTCGTCGTATGCTGATGGAACTTGGGGGGACACGGGTTTGAGCCAACGGGCGTCACGCGGGAGCGGCTTTGGACGCGAGACCGGGATGATCGATCTCGGTCACGAGCCGCCGCTGTCGGTTGACGGCTCGGAGGCTGCGGTGATCGACCGCCGCCGTGTTTCCGTACAGTGGTTCAGCGGCACGATCCTGACCGGCCTGTGCGGCGCGGCCTTGATCGGCGGCGCCGTTTTTGCGTCCCTCGACGGCGAGATGACCTTTGCCAAGCTCCCCGAGCGGGTCGAGGGCGCGCTGCGCGGTGCCATCAGCGCCAATGACCGTGCCGCCACCCTGCACAAGAGCGACCGCCTGCCGCCGCCGTCGGAATCAAGCGCCTCGCGCAACGTGGTGCGGGTATCGACGGTGACCCGCGTCGGCAACCGCGACGTGATGCGGGTGCGGCCGTATGTTCGCATCTCCGGCAACCTGTCGATGACGACAAGCGATCTTTCGGCCAAGATCCCGCCGTTCAACGCCCAGCGCATGCTGACCGACGTCGGCACCAATCAGACCGCGGCGGCGGACGATCCGAACAACCCCGAGGCTGTCGAGCCCGACGCCGAGGTCTCATTCGTCACCAAGGATCTGGGGCAGGTGCTACCGAAGGCGAAGATCGCCGCGGTGGTGGCGCTCGACGAGATCCTGATGCGGGTGCGTGACGCGGCCAACTGGCGCGGCAATAACGGCGGCGTCCGCTATACGCTGGCCAATGCCACCGCCGATGTCGGCGGCGCGCAGCCCGACCTCAAGCTCGCCTATGCCACAGAGGGCAACGTTTCCGATCCCTATGCCGGCTTTGAAACCCGCGTGGTGCCGGAAAACGTCACGCTGCTGCCGAAGACCAAGGAGCAGGTCACCGGCGGCAACCCGACCGGGGAGCGGGTGCATATCGTCAAGAAGGGCGACACCGTCACTTCGGTGCTGCGCGACATGGGCGCGACAGCCGACGAGGCCAAGGCGATCGCGGCCATGCTCGGCGCCCGCGGCCGCGATGGCGGCCTGAAGGAAGGCCAGAAGCTGCGCATCCTGATGGCGCCGGCAAATCCGGCCCCGGGAGCACGGCTGCAGCCCTATCGCGTGATCGTCGCCAACGACACCCAGGTCGAAGCGGTCGCAGCACTCTCGGACATCGGCAAATATGTCGCCGTCGACGTGCAGAGCTTGAACACCGTGTCCGACACCGCCGACAACAGCGACGATGACGACGAGGATGATGGCAGCGGCGTACGGCTCTATCAGAGCATCTACGAGACCGCGCTGCGCAACAAGGTGCCGCAGAACGTCATCGAGGACATGGTCCGCATCTATTCCTATGACGTCGACTTCCAGCGCAAGGTGCAGCCCGGCGATAGCTTCGACGTCTTCTACGCCGGCGAGGACGAAGGCGTAACGAGCAGCGAAAAGACCGAGGTGCTGTACGCCGCGCTCACGGTCGGCGGCGAGACCAAGAAATACTACCGGTTCCAGACGCCGGACGATTCGGTGGTCGACTACTACGATGAGACCGGCAAGAGCGCGAAGAAGTTCCTGGTGCGCAAGCCCGTCAACAACGCGATCATGCGCTCCGGCTTCGGCGGCCGCCGCCATCCGATCCTCGGCTACGTCAAGATGCACACCGGCGTCGACTGGGCGGCCCCCTACGGCACCCCGATCTTCGCGTCGGGCAACGGCGTGGTCGAAAAGGTCGGCTGGGAGGGCGGCTACGGCAAGTATGTCCGCGTCAAGCACAACAATGGCTATGAGACCGCCTACGGCCACATGTCCGCCTTCGCCAAGGGCATGGAAGCCGGCAAGCGCGTCCGCCAGGGCCAGGTAATCGGCTTTATCGGGTCGACCGGCATGTCGACCGGCGCCCACGTCCATTACGAGATCCTGGTCAACGGCCGTTTCGTCGACCCGATGCGCGTGAAGCTGCCGCGCGGGCGCTCGCTCGAGGGCTCGATGCTGGCAGGTTTCGAGAAGGAGCGCGACCGGATCGATGCCCAGATGAGCAGCCGCGGCAGCTCCCGCATCGTCTCCGACGCCACCGGCTCGACCGGTTCGCGCCCCGTCAGCAACCGCTGATCTCCCCGTCAAATCAAGGAAATTTGCCACGGCGGCCGTGGAACCAGGAGGGCATCAGCTCGGTTTCAGGGATGCACGAAACCTCCAACGGAGGGTGTCATGGAGAATTGGACGAACGCGAAATTGTGCGACGTCGCAAACCTGATCCTCGGCGCGATCCTGTTGCTGTCGCCCTGGCTGTTCGGCTTCACCGCCGGAACCGTCTCCACCAACGCCTACATCACCGGCATCGTCATCGCGGTCCTTGCAATCGCGGCGCTGGCGGCGTTCGCGGTGTGGGAGGAGTGGCTGAACCTGATCGTCGGATTGTGGGCCCTGGTGTCGCCCTGGGTATTGGGCTTCCACGGCACCACCGCGATGACGGTCCATGTGGTGATCGGCGCGGCGGTGGCGATCCTGGCTGCAATCGAGCTCTGGATGATGTCGCAGCACCCGCCACGGCTGACCACAGGCCGCTGATCGAGGGCTGTTTTACTCTGGTCCCTGCCCGCCATGACGGCGGGGGGAGGCCTTGTTTCGCGTAGAGGGTACCGGACATGAGGCACATCACACGCGATGACGTCGTCAAGGCGGTCGGCCAGATCGACGATGTCACCATCGCCAAGATCATCGCGACGGGCGCCACCGTCGACGAGTTGGTGGAGGCGCAGGCTTGGCTCGCCAATGACGAGCCGCTGATGAACGCCGGCAAACCGCTTGCGACCGGCCGCGCCCGCGAGCTCGTGGACATCCTTTCCGAACTCGAGCCGAGCGACGAGGACGATGTCGGCCCGGCAGTGACGCAGGAATAGCCTGCCCCAAACTCGAAGCCCTCTCCGCCGGGCCGCGGAGAGGGCTTCGATCGTTTCATGATTTAGTTCAGCTTGCGCTTCGCTACCGGCGCATCGAACTGAGCGACCTCTGCGGTCTGCTGCGCCTTGCCGTTGAAGGTCAGCACGTTGCCCTCGGTCGAGATCTTGACCTGGTCGCCGTCCTTGACGTCGCCAGCCAGGATCATCTCGGCCAGCGGATCCTGCAGGTTGCGCTGGATCACCCGCTTCAGCGGGCGGGCGCCGTAGGCCGGATCCCAGCCCTTGGCGGCCAGCCAGTCGCGCGCCGCCGCGTCCAGCGTCAGCGTGATCTTGCGATCCTCCAGGAGCTTCTGCAGCCGCGCGAACTGGATCTCGACGATCCGACCCATCTCGCTCTTCTGCAGCCGATGGAACAGGATGATCTCATCGACGCGGTTGAGGAATTCGGGGCGGAAATGCGCCCGCACCGTCGCCATCACCTGCTCGCGCACAGCGCCTGTGTCCTCGCCTTCCGGCTGGTTCACCAGAAATTCCGAACCGAGGTTCGAGGTCATGATGATCAGCGTATTGCGGAAGTCGACCGTGCGGCCCTGACCGTCGGTGAGGCGGCCGTCGTCGAGCACCTGCAACAGCACGTTGAAGACGTCAGGATGCGCCTTCTCGATCTCGTCGAACAGCACCACCTGGTAGGGCCGCCGCCGCACCGCTTCGGTGAGCGCGCCGCCCTCGTCATAGCCGACATAGCCCGGAGGCGCACCGATCAATCGCGAGACCGAGTGCTTCTCCATGTATTCGGACATATCGAGGCGGACCATCGCGGTCTCGTCGTTGAACAGGTACTCAGCCAGCGCCTTGGTCAGCTCGGTCTTGCCGACGCCGGTGGGCCCCAGGAACATGAACGAGCCCATCGGCCGGTTCGGGTCCTGCAGGCCGGCGCGCGAACGGCGCACGGCGGTCGCGACCGCACGCACCGCCTCGGCCTGACCGACGACGCGCTTGCCGAGCGCATCCTCCATCTTCAGGAGCTTCTCTTTCTCGCCTTCCAGCATCCGGTCGACCGGCACGCCGGTCCAGCGGGAGACCACCTGCGCGATGTGGTTGGCGGTGACTGCCTCCTCCATCGTCGCGCCCTGGTTCTCGCTGGCCTCGATATCGGCGAGCTGCTTCTCCAGCGCCGGGATCTTGCCATAGGCAAGCTCGCCTGCACGCTGGAATTCACCGCGGCGCTGGGCGTTGGCCAATTCGACGCGCAGCGCGTCGAGTTCGGCCTTCAGCTTCTGGGCGTTGGAGAGCTTGTTCTTCTCCGCGCTCCAGCGCGCCGTCAGCGCCTTCGATTTCTCCTCGAGATCGGCGAGTTCCTTCTCCAGCGCCTGCAGCCGGCTCTTCGAGCCGAGATCGGTTTCCTTCTTCAGCGCCTCCTGCTCGATCTTGAGGCGGATGATCTCGCGGTCCAGCGTATCCAGCTCTTCCGGTTTGGAATCGACCTGCATCTTCAGCCGCGCCGCCGCCTCGTCCATCAGGTCGATGGCCTTGTCGGGCAGGAAGCGGTCGGTGATATAGCGGTTGGACAGGGTTGCGGCCGCCACCAGCGCGGAATCGGCGATCCGCACGCCGTGGTGCTGCTCGTACTTGTCCTTCAACCCGCGCAGGATCGAGATGGTGTCCTCGACCGTCGGCTCGCTGACGAAGATCGGCTGGAAGCGGCGGGCGAGCGCGGCATCCTTCTCGACATGCTTCTGGTACTCATCGAGCGTGGTCGCGCCGATGCAGTGCAGCTCGCCGCGGGCCAGCGCCGGCTTCAACAGGTTGGACGCGTCCATCGCGCCGTCTGCCTTGCCGGCGCCGATCAGCGTGTGCATCTCGTCGATGAACAGGATGAAGGTTCCCTCGGCCGAGGTGACCTCCTGCAGCACGGCCTTCAGCCGCTCCTCGAACTCGCCGCGGTACTTTGCACCCGCGATCAGCGCGCCGAGGTCGAGCGACAAGAGCCGCTTGTCCTTCAGGCTCTCCGGCACGTCGCCGTTGACGATGCGCAGCGCCAGACCCTCGACGATCGCGGTCTTGCCGACGCCGGGCTCGCCGATCAGGACGGGGTTGTTCTTGGTGCGGCGGGACAGCACCTGGATGGTGCGACGGATCTCCTCGTCACGGCCGATCACCGGATCGAGCTTGCCGTCGCGCGCGGCCTGGGTCAGGTCGCGGGCATATTTCTTCAGCGCGTCATAGGCGTTCTCGGCGGTGGCGCTATCGGCCGTACGGCCCTTGCGCAGCGACTCGATCGCCGCATTCAGGTTCTGCGGGGTGACGCCGCCCTTGCTCAGGATCGAGCCGGCCTCGCTGTTCTTCTCGAGCGCAAGCCCGAGCAGGAGACGCTCGACGGTGACGAAACTGTCGCCGGCCTTCTCCGCCGCCTTTTCGGCCGCATCGAATGCCCGCGCCAGTTCGGGTGAAAGGTAGACCTGCCCCGCGCCGCTGCCCGACACTTTCGGCAGCTTGTTAAGCGCATCCTCGGTTGCCTTGAGGATGGCGCGGGAATTGCCGCCGGCGCGATCGATCAGACCGCCGGCAAGACCTTCGCTGTCGTCCAGCAGCACTTTTAACAGATGCAGCGGCGAGAACTGCTGGTGTCCCTCGCGCACCGCAAGCGACTGCGCCGACTGGATGAAGCCGCGCGCGCGCTCGGTGTATTTCTCAATATTCATCGTTTGCTTTCCCTCGGCCTGCCTTCCCAGCCCCGTAGGCACCGTGATGGCATCTTCATTGGGTTTCCGCCCGGCGGTGTTGACGTCGGTCAACCCGCCGGTGGTCGTCGCCCTCATTTCAGGCTTGACGCGAATGTGGGCATTTGGGTTCCGAAACGGAAGAGCTTTCTGCAATGATTTCGTAAGGTTGTATGGCCCGATCGATGAAAATCTCCTAAAAGGCCTGATGTCCTCCGCTTCATCTCCAGAGATCGCCGGCATCTACCGTTATCCCGTCAAAGGCCTGACGCCCGAGGCGCTGCCGCGGGCCGAGCTCAAGGCTGGCCAGACGCTCTCGTCCGATCGCCGCTACGCCATCGAGAACGGACCGAGCGGCTTCGATCCCGAGCAGCCCAAATGGCTGCCGAAGCCGCATTTCCTGATGCTGCAGCGGGACGAGTGGCTGGTGCCGCTCCGTGCCGAATTCGACGACGGCAGCCATGTTCTGACCCTGCGCCGGAACGGCGAGATAGTGGCTCAGGGCGACCTCGAAACGGCCGCCGGGCGCGCCGCGATCGAGCAGTATTTCGCACTCCGCCATGCCGGCCAGATCAAGGGACCGCCAAAGGTCCTGACCAGTCCCGGCCACAGCTTCTCCGACGTCGCCCGCAAGGTGGTCTCGATCATCAACCTCAACAGCCTGCGCGCGATCGAGGAGATGGTCGGGCAATCCGTGCATCCGCTGCGCTTCCGCGCCAACCTCTATGTCGAGGGCTGGCCGGCCTGGCACGAATTCGAGCTGCTCGACCAGACGATCGCGATCGGCAGCGCACGGGCCAAGGTGGTCAAGCGCATCACCCGCTGCGCCGCGGTCAATGTCGATCCCGACACCGGCGTGCGCGACCTCACCATCCCGCACACCCTGATGCAGCGCCTCGGCCACAACGAATGCGGCGTCTATGCCGAGGTGGTCGCGGATGGCGCGGTGGCGGTCGGGGACGCGATCGCAGCGGAGCAGCCGGAGCTGTTGTAGGCGCGGCGTGCGCTCCCTCCACGCTGTCGTCCCGGGCTTGACCCGGGACCCATAACCACAGGCCTTTGTTGTGTGCTCCGCTGCAACCGCTTGCTCGCGCCACCACACGCTCCTGTGGTTATGGGTCCCTGCGTTCGCAGGGACGACGGGGAAAGAGCGGATTCAAATTTCAAACAGCGGAGGGGATGTGAGCCCGCGTTCTCGCGGCGCGTTGCGTCCGAGGTTTGCGTATCTCTTCACCCTCTCAAATCGCAGAGGGCGCAGGGAAAGCCGGGTGCTGGTTGCACCCATGGGTCCCGTGCAACAAAAAGCACGGGGGTAGGACCACAGGTTCAACCGAAGCATTCCGGCTTTCCCTGCGCGATGGTGTTACGGTTTCCTTCGCGCTCTCCCCGGTGACCGGGCTTTCTTGCCACCGTCGCCCTTAGGGATGTTTCCATCCCGCAAGGACTTAGCGCCAGCGTCGGGGCGCCAGGACCACACGACTTCGCCGTCCGTGATGCGCGTGCTCGTCAGTCGCACGCATCACGTCCACCGCATCTCACCGCAACGTTCGTGACGATCGCGAGCCGCCCCTCTCTCGGGTGAGACGCGCGGAGTTAAATCACTGATTTGCCCGACGACGAAAGCGGAATGTTTTTCGCGCGAGGGCTGGACGAGGCAAATCAACTTGGAATCGCTGGTGAATTTTTCTCCGCCGTCATTCCGGGGCGATGCGAAGCATGGAGCCCGGAATGACGGGTGGAGAGAGAACGAAGAACGATCAGCTTAGGTGACGCAGCGGCCGGGCTGCAGGCGCTTTGCTACTTCGGTCAGCACGCTCACGACGGGCTCGCAGGCGACCGTCATCCTGCGCTCGCCGGATTTGATCAACGCAGGCGGCTTGGGGTGGCTGCGCGCCTCGTCCCTGACGACGGGAACGCGGATCACGACCGAGGTCTCGGCCAGGCTGTCGAGCTTCAGCGAAATGGTTTCGGTTTTGCCGGTGGCTGCCGGAACTGTCGCCCGGTCGGCCTTCGCCGTACGGTTGACGTCATGTTCCGCCTTGGTGGAGGTGATGAGGCTCTGGCCCCCGATGAGATCATGCCCGGAGGCAAATTGCACGGCGCCGAAGGTCAAAGAAACGGCGAGCGCACCTAAAATTCCCTTCAATATCTGTGACATGGCGATTCATCCCTCGCCCCATGGCGATCACGAACACAACTCGAACGAAACGCCCCCGTTCGTATGTCTGCGGATCACTTAACCGTGTTCAAAATTATTTTCGGAATCTCGGAACGTTTTTTCGCGGTCCGCGTCGTTCTGGCAGCCGGTTATTCCCCCTGCCCCATTGACCGGCGATGTAGGGCGCGACCGTGGTGATGCCGGTCGCGCTCTACTTTTTTGTCGGGGTTTTCGTCGGAGTTTTCGAGGGGCAGGCCGGCTTCCCTACCTTCGGCGGTCAGTGCCCCATGGCCCGCTCCTGGAAGCTCCGGGGCCTATTCGATTGCCAACGCGAAGTGGTGACCGTCTCACCCAAGCTGTTGCGGCCGGTGGTGATGGTGTACGTGCCATGCTTCGAAGTCGAAGTGGTCGTGGTGTATCCCAAGCTGTCCCTGCGAGTGCGGGTAACGATTTCTGTATCAGCGTGGGCGGCTCCGGCGCTAAAGACGACAAGCGCCAGCAAGACCATAATACGCATTTGATGACTCCCTAATAGAAAGCCGACCAAAGCTGCCTTTGGCCGGACCTTCCACGTGCACACCCTCTGAGAAAGAGCCGGCGACTTACTTCAGGCCGTCGTCCACCGCTACCAACTTGGTATTGAGATCGGTGCCGATGACTCGAAGGGTGCCGATGATCACGACGGCAATAAGAGCGGCAATCAGACCGTACTCGATGGCGGTCGCGCCAGACTCGTCCTTAATGAAACGGGAAACAAGGTTACGCACGGCTGGTCTCCTGGATGGTTGTGTGGCTGAACGCATGCAACCATATGCGCACCGGCCTAAAGGTCGGTGAATCGAAAGCCGCGAACTCTCCTAAGCAGGGTTAACCTGAAGAGATTGCATTCGAAACAAATACTCGTCACGCGCAACCGGCAAGGCGAACAGCATCGCCCAGCACAAAGGTCACATGAAAGGCGGATGTCTCGGTGCAAAAAATCCGGCGCACCGTGTGGTGCACCGGATCAGTCGACCTAACCAGAGTCAGTTCACGCCGAGGCGGCGCGCGGCGCACGGTTGCGCGAATTGCGCTGGAAGAACAGCGCCTGGCTCGCAACGGCCGAGACCATTGCGGGCTGGAACGGCTTTGAGATCAGGAACGCCGGCTCCGGGCGCTCGCCGGTCAGGAAGCGTTCGGGATAGGCGGTGATGAACACCACCGGCACCTCGAACACGCGCAATAGCTCATTCACCGCGTCCAGCCCCGACGAACCGTCGGCGAGCTGGATGTCGGCGAGGATCAGGCCGGGCTTCTTGTTCTTGGCGAGCGCCACCGCATCCGAATGGGTGCGGGCGACGCCGATGACATTGTGGCCGAGATTTCGCACGAGGCTTTCCAGATCCATCGCGATGAAGGTCTCGTCCTCGATGATCAGGACATCGGTCGCGATCTCGGCGGCCATCTCACGGCCGGCGGCATCCGTGAGCTTGCGCGTCTCGCCGATGTCGATGTTGAGGATGTAGGCCACCTCCTCTTCCGAGAAGCCCTCCAGCGACAGCAGGAGGAAGGCCTGCCGCGGCAGCGGCGTGATGTTGGAAAGCCGGCGCTCCGGCGGCAGCGCCAACGTCGCTACCTCGGCGTTGTCGTTGATCGAGACCGAATTCCAGATCTGGGTGAACAGCCGGAACAGCCCGGCGCGCGGACCGTGCGTTTCATCCAGAAGCGCGGGGTCCTGAAGCAGGGCCTCCAGCATGGCCGCGACATAGGCGTCGCCCGACGCCTGGTTTCCGGTCAGCGCGCGGGCGTAGCGCCGCAACAATGGCAAGTGTTCGGCAACGAGCTGCGATCGGGACATTCCCACTCCATCCTTGTGTTCGAGGCAATTGCCTGAAACGCCTTATATCTCTCGGGCCGGCACATCCGGTGGGGCGACCCGCCTTCCCCTTGAGCGTTACGCCCGGACTACGCTTGAGCGCCGATAAAGTTCCACAAAAAGTTCCGGACATTCGGAACTTTCGGGCGAACTTCGAATTAGGGTACGACCGGCAGCAAACGCGGCCAAGACCGAATTTCGAGGAAACTGCTTGGAACACAGGGACTTAACCTCTCGGGGAAACGTGGATCAGATCATGAAGGAAACCAAGAAGCAGGGCGGTCTCAACGCTGAGATCCAATCGAGAATCGGCCACCAGCTTCGCGCCATGTACGATGATGTGGTGCGACAGGGCGTGCCGGACCGCTTTGCGGAGCTTATCCGCAAGCTCGATGATCCCGCGGAGGCCGCCAAGCATTTGGCAGAGACTGACGAGCAGCAAGCAGCAAAAAATGACGGGAGGGACTGATGCCTCTCACCGACCAACTTCGCGACGATATTTTGGCGTCGGTGCCAAGCCTACGCGCGTTCGCGATTTCGCTCTCCGGCAATGGTGACCGCGCCGACGATCTGGTGCAGGAGACCTTGTTGCGCGCAATCGCCAACATCGACTCGTTCCAACCCGGCTCGAACCTGCCGGCCTGGCTGTTCACCATCCTGCGCAACCTGTTCCGCTCCGACTATCGCAAGCGGCGGCGCGAGGTGGAGGACGCCGAGGGCAACTATGCCAAGACTCTGAAGACCCAGCCTGCGCAGAATGCGCATCTGGAGTTCGAGGAGTTTCGCGCCGCACTCGACAAGCTGCCGCAAGACCAGCGTGAAGCTTTGATCCTGGTCGGCGCGTCCGGCTTCTCCTACGAGGACGCGGCTGCGATCTGCGGCTGCGCCGTCGGCACCATCAAGAGCCGCGTCAACCGCGCGCGATCGAAATTGAGCGCATTGCTCTATGTCGAAGGCGCGGAAGATTTCGGCCCCGATGACACCGTGCGCGCCGTGATCGGCGGCAACGGCGGCTGATGCTCGCCAACTCTTGATCGTCATGCGCGGGCTTGACCCGCGCATCCATCTCGGAAAAGAGATTTTTCTGAGGGATGATGGATTGCCGGGTCAAGCCCGGCAATGACGGCGAGAGCAATGTGTAAGGTGGGCAAAGCCAACGGGTCGCGCGAACGCGCGCCCGATCACCGGCTCCGCGCGCCCACCTTCTCTTGCACCGCCCGTGAATGGTGGGCACGCTGCGCTCCTACACGACTTACCTACGGATCTATATCCGACGGCGCGCTCCTACTTATCCCCTCCTCACCATGAGGGAAGCAGGGTCGCCACCGGCCTGCAATCAGTGCGCCGGCCTCACCGGTGCGGAAAACTTCTCGGTGCGGTCGCGCTCGTTCATGTCGATGACGGTTTCCATCGGCGCGGTGAGCTCGTAGACGTAGCTGATGTCGGTGAAGTAGCGTTTCGCCGTCCCGCCGAGCGCTTCGGGGGCGACGCGGTCGAGCAGGATCAGGCCGAAATCGGAATCGGGCCGGCGGGTGGCTTCGCTGGTGTTGAACTCCTCCCAGCGGAAATGAAAGATCGCCTCCGCATCCTTACCGTTGACTTCCCAGTTAGCGACGATGTGCGGGTGCTTGCCGACCAGGGACAGGCCCTCGTCGGAATGCGAAGCGAGCTCGAAGAACAACAGCGACAGCGACTGCGCGGCGCGCGCGCTGACCGCGATATCGGGACCGGAGATCGCGATGCGCTCGGCATGCGGGATCGCGCGGGCCTCGAACAATCCCTTCAGCTTCACGCCCTGCCACTGGCTCTCGCTGAGCAGCGTGACCACGTTCGACATGGCGTGGATGCGGCCGATCAGGAGATCGCGTGCGGCATCGATGTCCGAGCCATGGCGCAATGTGCGCGTGACGATCGACTGGATCACGGCCAGGATGTTCTTGACCCGGTGGTTGAGCTCGTCGATCACAGCGGTCAGCCGCCGCTCGAACCCGATCCTCACCTCGATCTCGCGGCTGAGCCGAAGATTGTTGTAGGCGACATAGCCGAACAGGCCGCAGACGATGCCGGTCAGCGCGAGGCCGATCGCCGCCACGATCGCTGCGGTCTGGTTCGCCCGCGCGGCGGCGGAGGTCTTGGCGTAATAAGCGAGTGACCAATCGCGGCCGCCGAACGTCACCGTCCGGACCATCGACGGCGCCGGCCCATCCGGCCGCACCGCGCGCGAGGTGATGACGCCCTGGTCGTTGGCGACCAGCTCGTCGTTGGAATCGCGCGGGTCCTTCAGCACCACCGAGAACAGCGACATATCGTCATTCGCCAGCATCAACGGCCCGAGCTCATACGAAAATGTGACGAATCCCGCGGGCTCCGAAGCGCCCTGCTGAAACACCGGCGCGGCGAGCGCGACCCCGATCGGCCCATTCTGGCGCAACAGCGGAATCGGATCCGACGCCACGGGCTTGCCGTCCGCCATCGCCTGCGCCAGCATCGGCCCGATCACGGAATGGTGGTCGAAGCTGCGGCCCGGCAGGATGATGGTCTCCGGCGTCCGCGGCTCCAGGTCCATCATCACGTTGACGGGCTTGTCGAGCGCCTTGATGTCGAGGGGCTGGTCGTCGAAGTCGCGGATGGTCGGATTGGGGAAGCCGGCCTTCTTCAGCTCCTGCTCCGCCGCCGGGAGCTCGTCGGGCCTGAGCCGCGCAATCCAGGCGGCAATCACGAAATCGGTCTTGAAGGCATAGATCGAGGAGCGCAGCGGCTGCAGCATGTCTGCCTTCACCACCGACGGCGCGCGAAACAGGCCCGAGGAGACGCGGGCGAGCAATTCGCGCTCGGTGAGCCGGTCCTGCACCAGGCTGGCGTGGACGTCGATCGCCCGCGCCAGCGCGATGCCGTCGAGCGTCAGCTCCTGCTCGTGCACGCGATAGGCCGCGAGACCGGAGAGCAGCACCCCGATCAGCGCAATGAAGGCGATAATGAAGCCCAGCCGGACCACGCTGTTACTCGGAGACTGTGGGTTGGCGGAGATCAACAGCGGACATCTGGCGTCTGCGGGGGCGACAACGATCGGATACGGGGTGAACGCCAACCGCGGCGGAATATGGAGTGGCGAGCATCGGTACGCAACGGAAGGCGGCAATTAACGTGAGCGACGGCCGGCGCCGGCTGGCGAAAGCAGCGTCAGAGTTGGCTAATGGGAGTGGCTGGATTTTGTTCCCATTGCGGCAAGGAATATTTCGTCGCACCCGCCGTTTGCAGCTTGCGTGAAAGTAGTGAGCGTAACCCGGACCGCTCGTGGACGTCGGCGCAGATGTCCCGGGTTGCGCGTCGCTTCACCCGGGACTACGAACTCGCCGCGTTAAAAATATTAACAAATCGGATATCATATTAACACACGATTCAACCCGCCTTTGCCTTGCCTTTGGCAGAGGCTTTCGGGCTCAGGCCGCCCTTGGCCTCAATGAAGGCGATGATGCGCTCAAGCCCGTCGCTCTTCTTCAGGTTGGTCATGACGAAGGGACGCTCACCGCGCATCCGCTTCGCATCGGTCTCCATCTTCTCAAGCGACGCGCCGACATGAGGAGCGAGGTCGATCTTGTTGATCACCAGCAGGTCCGAGCGGGTGATGCCGGGGCCGCCCTTGGATGGGATCTTGTCGCCGGCGGCGACATCGATGACATAGATCGTGAGGTCGGCAAGCTCCGGCGAAAAGGTTGCGGCCAGGTTGTCGCCACCGGACTCGATCAGCACCAGATCGAGGCCAGGAAATTTCGCGCGCATGTCGGCGACCGCCGCCAGATTCATCGAGGCGTCCTCGCGGATCGCGGTGTGCGGACAGCCGCCGGTCTCGACGCCGGCGATGCGGTCCGGCGTCAGCGAACCCGAGCGCACCAGGAACTCGGCGTCCCATTTGGTGTAGATGTCGTTGGTGATGGCGGCGATGTCATAACGCTCGCGCATCGATTTGCAGAGCAGGTCCATCAGCGCGGTCTTGCCCGATCCAACCGGACCACCGACGCCGACGCGAAGCGGGCCGTGAGAAGAAGATGTCATGGGAGCGCCTCTATCGTCGTCCCTGCGAAAGCAGGGACCCATAACCACCGGAGTTGATTGTCGAGAAAGGCTGTGGCCCCAGCCCGATATAGCCACGAACATTTGTGGTTATGGGTCCCCGCCTTCGCGGGGACGACGGAGGGGGCGGAGACAAGAGAGACATCATGACCGGAACAGCCTCGTATATTGCGTCTCGTGGCGCAGGCTGGCGAGATCGGCGCGGAAGGTAGCGCTGCCGAGATCGTCGAGCGAAGCCCCGCCCGCACGTGTTGCGGTCGCGCTGACCACGGGTTCGAGAGCGGCGAGCAGGCGCTGGCTATCGGTCTGGCCGAGCGGGATCAGGCGGGCGCCGGCGGAGATCCAGTTCGAGAGCACCGCATGGAAGAACGCGTGCAGCACTGGCGCAAGCGGAATGTCATGGGTGGCGCTGACCAGGCCGACCGCGACGGGATAGACGATCGCGCCGTCGCAGGCGGCGATGAACTCGTCGAAGCCGGGCGAGAACCAGGCGGCGCGCGCCGTGTCGATGAAGGCGCGGCCCTGCGTCGTGGTCTCGAGCTGGCGCTCGCGCGAGGGCACGAAGGCGGCGGCCAGCTCGGCGATCTCGCGGAGCCTTCCAAGGTCGTGCGCCATGGTCGCCCGATGGGTCTGGGCGAGGAACACACCATCGCAGAAGCCGGAGCCGTCGCTCAGCATCGCGGCGAGCCAGCCGCGCAGTGAGGCGGCATCCTTGATGTCGCCGGCCTCGACCGCCCATTCGAGGCCGCTGGAATAGGAGAAGGCCCCGACCGGAAACGACGGCGACAGCCAGGTCATCAAACGGTAGAGCGAGGCGGCCTCGCTCTCCGTCATCCCACCCCACGCCTCGCTGCGCGGCAGCTCATTTGTGGTCATGAGCATGGGAGTGGTCGTGATGGTGGTGATGGTCGTGGTCGCAATGCTCGTCGTGGTGATGATGATCGTGATCACCGTGATGGTGGTGGTGATCATCATGATCATGATCGTGGCCGTGATCATGCGCATGGTCATGGCCGGTGTGGTGATGCGCGGCCGCGTCGCCTTCATGCGCATGGCCGGCATATGCGCCGCCTTCGGGATCGAACGGCGCCTCGATCTCGATCACGCGTGCACCCAGCCCCTTCACCATCGCCTCGATGACGTGATCGCGCCGGATGCGCAGGCCCTTCTTCATGATCTGCGTCGGCAGATGGCGGTTGCCGAGATGCCAGGCGACGCGGATCAGATGGTGCGGGTCGGCGCCGCGGATCTCCAGAAGCGGCTCGGGCGCGGCGACCACCTCGACCAGCCGGCCGTCCTCCAGGACCAGCGCGTCGCCGCCGCGCAGCGCGATCGCGTTCTCGAGATCGAGCAGGAATTCCAATCCGCGCGTGCCCGTCATCGCCATCCGACGGCGGTGGCGGTCGTCGAAATCGAGCACCACGGTGTCGGCCGCCGGCTCATTCCAGCGGTGTTGCGGCTTGACGGACGTCGCGCGGATCATATTGGCCTACTCTCTTAGCGGACTTCGACCTTCTCAGGCGTGATCACTTCGATCTTCGGCGGGGCCGAGAAGCACTTCACGGCGACGCGGCCAAAGGTCTTCATGTGATCGGCGGTGCGGTGCGGCACCAGCGCCTCGGCATTCTCCCACTGCTCGACGAACACCATCTTGGTCGGATCGGTGACGCTCTCGTGCAGATCATAGGCGATATTGCCGGGCTCCTTCCGCGTCTCCTTGATGCAGGCGGTGGCGGCCGCAATGAATTCGGCGCGCGTTTCAGGCTTAATGGTCAGTGTGGCGACGACGTAGATCACGGAATTTCCTCCCGGCTTTGGTTTCTGGGCGTATTTGCCGGAGAGGTTTTAGAACATGAAATAGCGCTGCGCCAGCGGCAGCACCTCGGCGGGCGCGCAGGTCAGAAGCTCGCCGTCGGCGCGCACCTCATAGGTCTCCGGATCGACCTCGATCCTGGGCGTGGCGTCATTGTGGATCATGCTCTTCTTGGAGATCTTGCCGCGCGTGTTCTGGACCGCATAGAGCTTCTTGCCGATACCAAGCTTGCGCGCCAGCCCGCCGGCGACCGCCGCCTTGGACGTGAAGACCACCGAGGATGCGGTGAGCGATTTTCCGTACGCCGCAAACATCGGCTGGTAGTGCACCGGCTGCGGGGTCGGGATCGAGGCGTTGGGGTCGCCCATCGGCGCCGCCACGATCGAGCCGCCCTTGATGATCAGGTCCGGCTTGGCGCCGAAGAACGCCGGCGACCACAGCACGAGGTCGGCGAGCTTGCCTTTCTCGACCGAGCCGATCAGCTTGGAGACGCCGTGCGCGATCGCGGGGTTGATGGTGTATTTGGCGATGTAGCGCTTGACGCGGAAATTGTCGTTGTTGCCCTTCTCCTGCGGCAGCGATCCGCGCTGCTTCTTCATCTTGTCCGCGGTCTGCCAGGTGCGGATGATGACCTCGCCGAGCCGGCCCATGGCCTGCGAATCCGAGGACATCATCGAGAGCGCGCCGAGATCGTGCAGGATATCTTCCGCCGCGATCGTCTCCTTGCGGATGCGGCTTTCGGCAAAGGCGAGATCTTCGGCGATCGAGGGATCGAGGTGGTGGCACACCATCAGCATGTCCAGATGCTCGTCGATGGTGTTGCGCGTAAACGGGCGCGTCGGGTTGGTCGAGGACGGCAGCACGTTCTTCAGCCCGGCGATCTTGATGATGTCAGGGGCGTGACCGCCGCCGGCGCCCTCGGTGTGGAAGGCGTGGATGGTGCGACCCTTGAACGCCTTCACCGTATCCTCGACGAAGCCGGATTCGTTGAGCGTGTCGGTGTGGATCATCACCTGGATATCGTGATCGTCAGCGACCGCAAGACAGTTGTCGATCGCCGCCGGCGTCGTGCCCCAGTCCTCATGCAGCTTCAGCGCGCAGGCGCCGCCCTTGATCATCTCGACCAGCGCCGCCGGCCGCGATGCGTTGCCCTTGCCGGAAATGCCGAGATTGACCGGGAAGGCGTCGAAAGACTGGATCATCCGGCCCATGTGCCATGGCCCCGGCGTGCAGGTCGTCGCAAAGGTGCCGTGCGAAGGGCCGGTGCCGCCGCCCAGCATCGAGGTGACGCCGCTCATCAGCGCGTGCTCGATCTGCTGCGGACAGATGAAATGGATGTGGCTGTCGAAACCGCCTGCGGTGAGGATCTTGCCCTCGCCCGCGATCACGTCGGTGCCGGGGCCGATGATGATGTCCACATTGGGCTGGATATCGGGATTGCCGGCCTTGCCGATCGCGGAGATCATGCCTTCCTTGATCGCGACGTCGGCCTTGACGATGCCCCAATGGTCGACGATCAGCGCATTGGTGATGACGGTATCCGCCGCCCCTTGCGCGCTCGTGACCTGCGACTGCCCCATGCCGTCGCGGATCACCTTGCCGCCGCCGAACTTCACCTCCTCGCCATAGGTGGTGAAGTCCTTCTCTACCTCGATGATGAGATCGGTATCGGCGAGTCGCACACGATCGCCGGTGGTGGGCCCGAACATGTCGGCATAGACGGAACGTTTGATCTTCACGGACACTGTAAGCCCCCCTACTTCACTTGCCTTCAAAACGCGCTTTTCGCGGTTTTGGCGGCTTCATCAAATTTGGCATCGAGCATCGGGTTGACGCCCCGACATCCGGCGACGACTTTCTCGGCCCATATGACATAGGCGGCGAGATCTTCGCGCTCGTCTTCGCTCAGGTTCGGCCCGATTCGGGCGCGCGTGTTGCTGATCTTGTCCGCGATCTTGATCATCTTGGCGCCGGGCGATTTGTGCGGGGCGTCCTCAATCTGCTTTTGCCGGCGCTGGGTCTTCGACAACGTCATGTCGTCGGTCACCTCGACCACGAGCGCGGCGACGCGCTCGCTAAATTTTGCCGCCAGTTCCTCGCGCGTGGCGTCGGTGTCCTCGACCGTGTCGTGCAGCCAGCCGGCCGCCACCAGTTCGGCGTCGGCGCCATCGGTCGCTGTTGCGAGCAGGTTCGCGACCTCGGCGAGGTGATTGATATAGGGTTCATTGCCACGACCCTTGCGGGCCATGCCCGTGTGGCGATGCGCGGCGAACTCGGCGGCTTCGGAGATGAGGCGGATTGGCTGCGGCATGGCGAAAAACTCCTTTTTGCCTCAACCGCGCCACCGCGCACTCCGTTCCTGCCTTGCGAAAGAGGGGACGGCCGGGCGACAGCGAACATGGCGCCAAGGATCACAGCTTGCCCTTCACCTCGCCGCGGAAGCCGTGGATGACGCGTTTGCCTGCGAGGGCGACGAGCTGGACGTCGCGGGTCTGGCCCGGTTCAAAGCGGACCGCGGTGCCGGCGGCGATGTCGAGGCGCATGCCGCGGGCTTTCTTGCGGTCGAATTTGAGGGCCGGGTTGGTCTCGAAGAAATGGTAGTGCGAGCCGACCTGGATCGGGCGGTCACCGGTGTTGGCGACGGTGAGCGTCACGGTCTTGCGGCCGGCATTGAGCTCGATCTCGCCGTCCTGGATGAAGAGTTCGCCGGGAATCATGTGTGCTACCTCGTATCGCTCTGCTGCGTCATGGCCGGGCTTAACCCGGCCATCCACGTCTCACCACTCAGCCCAAAGGCGTGGATGCCCGGGTCGAGCCCGGGCATGACAACGTTGATGGACTTGCGCTCCTCACCGGATCGGCTCGTGCACGGTGACGAGCTTCGTCCCGTCCGGGAACGTCGCCTCCACCTGGATGTCGTGGATCATCTCGGCAATTCCCTCCATCACCTGCGCCCGGGTCAGGACCTGTGCGCCGGCCTGCATCAGGTCGGCGACGGTGCGGCCGTCGCGCGCCCCTTCGACGATGAAGTCGGTGATCAGGGCGATGGCCTCGGGATGGTTCAGCTTGACGCCGCGCTCGAGCCTGCGGCGCGCCACCATGGCGGCCATCGAGACCAGGAGCTTGTCCTTTTCGCGGGGAGACAAATTCATGCGGGCACTCTGATGGTTTTCGAATGATTAGTTGAGCCACAGCCTCGGCAGCGGGACGGCGGAGGCGCGGCCGAGCACCGTCATCATGTCGGCGCGCAGCCTCATCGCATCTTGGGCACAGAAGCGCGCCATTGCAAACCCATTCCAGCAGGAGACGCCGACTTCACCACGGAAGGAATCCTGCGCCTCGCGTATACGCTCCACGACCGCCTCATCTCCGGGCACGATCAGCGCAGTGCCGATCGCGACGCCGCCATTGGCGACAGCTGATAGGGCGAGCTTTTCACCGATATGGCCGTCGAGCCGGATGGTCTCGGCAAACACCAATCTGCCACCGCGGCGCATCCGCCAGCGGTCGACGAATTCGCCATGGCGCATGGTCTCGCCCATGGCCGAGCGGCCGAACACCACGATTTCACACAGCAGCAGCGACGCGCCCTCCGAGAGGTCGATATCGATCCGCCGCGAAATCCGGGCGCGGTCGAACAGGATGGTCTCCTGCGGCAGCCAGGACAGATGCGAACCGGTTGCGGCTCTCAGCGCGATATTGAGCTGGGCGGCGGGTCCGGCCGCACGATAGACTTTCTCGGCGGCGGCTGTCGTCAGCGTCAGCCGCGCGCCCTCACCAGCAGCGATATCGATGTCAAAGCGATCACCGCCGGCAACCCCGCCAGCGGTATTGACGAACACCGCCGACAGCCCCTCGCCCTCCGGCGACGGAAAACGCACCCGCAGCGAGCCGGATTCGTGCAAGTCGCCGCGGCGGGTAACACCATCCTGCAGATGCACACCGAACCGCACCGCGCCGCGAGCACGGTTGGCCGCAAAGGTCGCTGCATCAGCGCGTGCATTCTCGGTGTGCATCCGTCCCCCCGTTGGCCGGTTGCGTCCCTTATAGCGCCATTTGGCGGGAGATTTCAGCGGGATCGAGATTGGAGCGGTCGCAGGCATATTTCACCGCGCCACGGTCCATCACCGCAAAGGAGTCGCCGAGCTCGCAGGCGAAATCGAGATATTGCTCGACCAGCACGATCGCGATGTTGCCGAGATTGCGCAAATAGGAGATGGCGCGGCCGATGTCCTTGATGATCGAGGGTTGGATGCCCTCGGTCGGCTCGTCCAAAAGCAACAGTTTCGGCCGCATCACCAGCGCGCGGCCGATCGCCAGTTGCTGTTGCTGGCCGCCGGAGAGGTCGCCGCCGCGGCGGCCGAGCATCGATTGCAGCACCGGAAACAGCGAGAACACGTCGTCCGGGATGAAGCGGTTCTCGCGCTTGAGCGGACCGAAGCCGGTCTTGAGATTTTCCTCCACCGTCAGCAGCGGAAAGATCTCGCGGCCCTGCGGCACGAAGCCGATGCCGCGCCGCGCGCGCTCATACGGCCTCAAACCGGTGATGTCGCTGCCGTCGAACTCGATAGAGCCCGACGCGATCGGATATTGGCCGACCATCGCGCGAAGCAGCGAGGTCTTGCCGACGCCGTTGCGCCCGAGCACGCAGGTGACCTTGCCGGGTTCGGCCGACAGCGAGACGCCGCGTAGCGCCTGCGCTGCGCCATAGAAAAGGTTGATGTTCTCGACCTTCAACATCGCTTACCTACCCAGATACACTTCGACAACCCGCTCGTTCGACGACACCTGGTCGATGCTCCCCTCCGCCAGCACCGTGCCTTCATGCAGGCAGGTCACCTTGACGCCGAGCTCGCGCACGAAGGTCATGTCGTGCTCGACCACCATGATGGTATGGTCCTTGTTGATCTCCTTGAGCAGCTCCGCGGTCTGGTGAGTCTCGACATCGGTCATTCCGGCAACGGGCTCGTCGACCAATAGCAGCTTCGGATCCTGCGCCAGCAGCATGCCGATCTCCAGCCACTGTTTCTGGCCGTGCGACAGGCTGCCGGCGAGACGGTTGCGCGCGTCGGTCAGACGGATGGTCTCCAGCACTTTCTGGATGCGCTCGGTCTCGGCCCTGCTCTCGCGCCAGAACAGCGTGCCGCGCACGCTGTGGTCGACATTGAGCGCGAGCAGGAGATTGTCCTGCACGGTCTGGCTTTCGAACACCGTCGGCTTCTGGAATTTGCGGCCGATACCGAGCTCGGCGATGCGGGTCTCGTCCAGCCGGGTCAGGTCGGTGACCCCGTCGAACAGCACGGTGCCTTCATCCGGCTTGGTCTTGCCGGTGATGATGTCCATCATCGTGGTCTTGCCGGCGCCGTTCGGGCCGATGATGGCGCGCATCTCGCCGGGCTCGAGCGCGAGCGAGAGGTTGTTGATGGCGTGGAAACCGTCGAAGGAAACGTGCACGCCATCGAGATAGAGCATCGCGGACGTGGCACGGGTATCCATCACGTTCATTGCGCCTGCTCCGCCGAATTGGGTTCGCTGATGCCGTCCTCGCGCGCGGCGCTTTCCACGGCCGCGACGCGCTGCGCCCTCCATGGCTCCCACCAGGAATTGAAGGTGCCGACGATGCCCTTCGGCAGCAGCAGCGTCACCAGGATGAACAGCGCGCCCAGCATGAACAGCCAGTACGGCGCGAGTGGCCCTGAGGTGAAGAACGTCTTGGCATAGTTGACGACGACGGCGCCAAGCGCAGCGCCGACCAGCGTGCCGCGGCCGCCGACCGCGACCCAGATCACCGCCTCAATTGAATTGCCCGGCGCGAATTCGCTCGGATTGATGATGCCGACCTGCGGCACATAAAGCGCGCCCGCAACGCCGGCCATGCAGGCCGACAGCGTGAACACGAACAGCTTGTAGGATTCGACGCGATAGCCGAGGAAGCGGGTGCGGCTTTCGGCATCGCGCACTGCGATCAAGACCTTGCCGAGCTTCGAGGTCACGATCGCCCGGCAGATCAAAAAGCCGATGATCAGCGCCAGGCAGCTCAGCGCGAACAAAGCGGCGCGGGTGCCGTCGGCCTGGACGTTGAAGCCCAGGATGTCCTTGAAGTCGGTCAGGCCGTTGTTGCCGCCGAAGCCGAAATCGTTGCGGAAGAAGGCAAGCAGCAGCGCATAGGTCATCGCCTGGGTGATGATCGAGAGATAGACCCCGGTGACGCGGGAGCGGAAGGCGAGCCAGCCGAAGCAGAAGGCGAGCAGGCCCGGCACCAGCAGCACCATCAGCGCCGCGAAGGGGAACATGTCGAAGCCGTACCAGTACCAGGGCAGCTTGTCCCAGTTCAGGAACACCATGAAATCAGGCAGGATCGGGTTGCCATAAACACCGCGGCTGCCGATCTGGCGCATCAGATACATGCCCATGGCGTAGCCGCCGAGCGCGAAGAAGGCGCCGTGGCCGAGCGAGAGGATGCCGCAATAGCCCCAGATCAAATCGATGGAGAGCGCGAGGATGGCGTAGCAAACATATTTGCCCCACAGCGCGACCAGATAGGTCGGCACCTGCAGGAACGAGCCCTGCGGCAGCAACAGGTTCGACAACGGGACCAGGATGCCGACGGCCGCGACGATCAGGATGAAGGCGGTCGCGGCGCGGTCCAGCGAGCGGGTGAGGATATGCGCGCTCATGCTTCCACCGCCCGCCCTTTCAGCGCGAACAGGCCGCGCGGCCGCTTCTGGATGAACAGGATGATCAGAACCAGTATGGCGATCTTGCCGAGCACGGCACCGGCGACCGGCTCCAGGAACTTGTTGGCGATCCCCAACGTGAAGGCGCCGACCAGCGTGCCCCAGAGATTGCCGACGCCGCCGAACACGACGACCATGAAACTGTCGATGATGTAGCTCTGGCCGAGATTGGGGCTGACATTGTCGATCTGCGACAGTGCGACACCGGCGATGCCGGCAATCCCCGAACCGAGGCCGAAGGTCAGCGCGTCGACGCGCGAGGTGGCAATGCCCATCGAGGCGGCCATGCGGCGGTTCTGGGTCACCGCGCGCATCTCGAGCCCGAGCGCGGTGTAGCGCAGCATCGCGAGCAGGATCACGAACACCGCCAGCGTGAAGCAGAGGATCCAGAGCCGGTTATAGGTGATGGTGATCTGGCCGAGCTCGAAGGCGCCGCTCATCCAGGAGGGGTTGCCGACCTCGCGGTTGGTCGGACCGAACATTGTGCGCACCGCCTGCTGCAGCACCAGCGACAGGCCCCATGTCGCCAGCAGCGTTTCCAGCGGACGGCCGTAGAGGAAGCGGATGATGCTGCGCTCGATCGCAACGCCAATCCCGCCCGCGACCAGGAAGGCCAGCGGCACGGCGATCAGGAGTGAATAGTCGAACAGGCCGGGGTAACGCGTGCGAATCACCTCCTGCACCACGAAGGTGGTGTAGGCGCCTATCATCACCATCTCCCCATGCGCCATGTTGATGACGCCCATCACGCCGAAGGTGATGGCAAGCCCGATTGCGGCCAGCAGCAGCACCGAGCCAAGCGAGAGACCATACCAGGCGTTCTGCACCGCCGACCACATCGCAAGATTGCTCTGGATCGAGGAGATCGCGCCGGTGATGGCCTGCGCCACCAGCGGCGGCTGGTCGGAGCCGGCGCTGGTGAGTAGCGCCAGCGCTTCCTGGTCGCCGCGGGCCTTGATGACCGCGACAGCATCGAGCTTGTCGTTATCGGAGGCGTCAGACTTGAACAGGATGATCGCTGCACGGGCCTCGGTGAACGCCTGCTTGGCCGCCTTGTCGGTCTCCTTCGCAAGCGCGCCCTCCACCACGGGAAGCGCGTTCTCGTCATGGCTCTTGAAGACGGATTGCGCGGCAGCGACGCGCTTCGCCGGGTCGGGCGAGAGCAGCGTCAGGCTGCCAAGCGCGGCCTCGACCGTGCGGCGCAGGCGGTTGTTGAGACGGACGGACGCCGCATTGTCCGGCAGCTTGTCGACCACAGCGCCGGTGGCGGCATCGATGATCTTGCCGTCTGCCTGCGTGATGAAGACTTTCTTGCTCTCGGGATCGGCCGACAGCCGCTCCTCCTGGAGCGCCGAGATGATCGGGAAGGCGAGCGGATTGCCCGAGCTTGCGACCGCCTCGATCGCTTCCGCGGTATCGGAAAATTCGTCATTGGCGAACTTGGCGACCGCATCCTCGAACGGGCCCGCGAAGGCGGGCAGCGCGAAGCAAGCAATCAGCAGGACTGAAAGAACGAGCGCGCGAAAACGCTCAAGAAAATAGCCAAACACGTGACGACCCCGGCAGGAGTGGTGAGGAGAAGGCGACGAACACCGCCGCCTTCTCCAGTCTCTTGGAAGGTTGTTGAATGAACGGATCAGATCAGGAGCCCTGACCGCCGCACTTGTTGGTCTTGGTGTTCCAGTTGCCGCACTTCTTGCCGACCCAGTCGCCGATCAGGTCCCTGGAGCCTTCGAGCTCCTTCGACCAGGCATCGCCCGCGACGAGGCCGGGAGTCTTCCACACCACGTCGAACTGGCCGTTGCCCTTGATCTCGCCGATGAACACCGGCTTGGTGATGTGGTGGTTCGGCAGCATCTTGGAGACGCCGCCAGTCAGGTTCGGCGCTTCGATGCCGGGCAGCGCGTCGATCACCTTGTCCGGATCGGTCGACTTCACCTTCTCGACCGCCTTCACCCACATGTTGAAGCCGATGTAGTGCGCTTCCATCGGGTCGTTGGTCACGCGCTTCGGATTCTTGGTGTAGGCCTGCCAGTCCTTGATGAACTTCTCGTTGGCGGGCGTCTTGATCGACTCGAAGTAGTTCCAGGCGGCGAGATGGCCGACCAGCGGCTTGGTGTCGATGCCGGCGAGTTCTTCCTCACCGACCGAGAACGCGACCACCGGGATGTCGGTCGCCTTGATGCCCTGGTTGCCGAGCTCCTTGTAGAAGGGAACGTTGGCGTCGCCGTTGATGGTGGAGACCACCGCCGTCTTCTTGCCGGCCGAGCCGAACTTCTTGATGTCGGCCACGATCGTCTGCCAGTCGCTATGACCGAACGGCGTGTAATTGATCATGATGTCTTCCTGCTTGACGCCCTTCGACTTCAAGTAGGCTTCCAGGATCTTGTTGGTGGTGCGCGGATAGACGTAGTCGGTGCCCGCCAGCACCCAGCGCTTCACCTTCTCGTCCTTCATCAGGTAGTCGACCGCGGGGATCGCCTGCTGGTTCGGAGCGGCGCCGGTGTAGAACACGTTGCGCTCGGACTCTTCGCCCTCATACTGCACGGGGTAGAACAGGATGTTGTTCAGCTCCTTGAACACCGGGAGCACGGATTTGCGCGACACCGAGGTCCAGCAGCCGAACACGACCGCGACCTTGTCCTTGGTGATGAGCTCGCGCGCCTTTTCCGCGAACAGCGGCCAGTTCGATGCGGGATCGACGACGACAGCTTCGAGCTTCTTGCCGAGCACGCCGCCTTTCTTGTTCTGCTCGTCGATCAGGAAGAGAATCGTATCCTTCAGCGTGGTCTCGCTGATGGCCATGGTGCCGGAGAGTGAATGCAGGATGCCGATCTTGATGGTGTCGTCGGCCGCTTTGGCCGGAGAAAATGGCGACGACCCCAAGCCCAAAACCAGGCCCGCGGCGGCAGCGAGCCAGCCGCGGCGGCTCAGCCTTGCTATATCGTGAGTAAGCTGTGTGATCATGAAATGTCATCTCCCTGACGCAGGCGTGAACGCATGCGAACGGCCCCACGGCCGCCTGCGACAAAAGGAATCGCAAGAACCATGCCACGGTCGAGGCACCGCTTAAGCCACTGCTGGCGCACCGCAATTTGGCGTTTCAGGAAGAATGCAGAGAACGACAGCCCAATTATTGGGCGACAAAAATGTATGCCAAAGCGGCAATCAGTTCATTTTTTGAGCAATTAAACCGAGCTGGCTAAATTTCCGGCAGCCAATTGTGACGCTGTCGCGACATCGGACTCGCCCCTGCAATAGCAACTTCGCTCCCGAGGCCGACCCAATCCGAGGAGAGTTTACCTTGAAAGTGCCGCGTTCATGTTCCATATGACTGCCATGACCCGCGCGAATCGCCGGGTCGGCGCAAGCTTGCGTGTTCTAGGCCGCCTTGGTTCCAACCAGCCTCGGCGGCTTTTGGCTTGCCTTTGATCAGCCAACAGCACCGATGCCCCAAACACGCGGGTATCACTGATGCCCTCACGCGCCCGGCCGACATGGCCGGCGCGCATGACGTTTTGATGGAAAGACCTCCCTTTTGACCTCCTTTCAGGATTTCGGCCTTGCCGATCCCATCGCCCGCGCGCTTCGGGAAGAGAACTACGTCACCCCCACTCCGATCCAGGCCCAGACCATTCCGCTCGCGCTCGAAGGCCGCGATGTGATCGGCATTGCGCAAACCGGCACTGGCAAGACCGCTTCCTTTGCGCTGCCGATCCTCAACCGGCTGCTGGAGAACCGCACCAAGGTGCAACCGAAGTCGTGCCGCGTGCTGGTGCTCTCGCCGACTCGCGAATTGTCGGGGCAGATCCTCGACAGCTTCAATGCCTATGGCCGCCACATCCGCCTCTCTTCCGCGCTCGCGATCGGCGGCGTGCCGATGGGCCGGCAGGTCCGCTCGGTGATGCAGGGAGTTGAAGTCATGGTGGCCACCCCCGGCCGCCTGCTCGACCTCGTGCAGAGCAACGGCCTGAAGCTCAACCAGGTCGAGTTCCTGGTGCTCGATGAAGCCGACCGCATGCTCGACATGGGCTTCATCAACGACATCAGGAAGATCGTCGCCAAGCTGCCGCAGAAGCGACAGACGCTGTTCTTCTCGGCGACGATGCCGAAGGATATCGCCGCGCTCGCCGAAGCGATGCTGCGTGATCCGGCCCGCGTGGCGGTAACACCGGTGTCCTCGACCGCCGAGCGCGTCACGCAGCGCATCATCCAGGTCGATTTCACCGCCAAGCCCGCCATACTGGCGCAACTGCTGAAGCAGGAACCGGTCAACCGCGCGCTGGTGTTCACCCGCACCAAGCACGGTGCCGACAAGGTGGTGAAGGGGCTGGAGAAGGCCGGCATCGCGGCTAACGCTATACACGGCAACAAGTCGCAGAATCACCGCGAGCGCACGCTGGCGGCATTTCGTTCCGGCGAAATCCGCACCTTGGTCGCGACCGACATCGCCGCGCGCGGCATCGACGTCGACGGCATCAGCCATGTCGTCAATTACGACCTGCCCAACGTGCCGGAGACCTATGTGCACCGCATCGGCCGCACCGCACGCGCCGGCGCCGACGGCGTTGCAATCTCGCTGATCGCGGGCGCAGAGGAGATGGGATACTTGCGCGACATCGAACGGCTGATCCGGGTGGCGCTGCCGCGCGAAGATCGCCGTACACCGGGCAGTCGCGAGCAGGCGCCTGCTCCCGCCGCCCCACATCGGGCGGCTGGACGATCGGCGCAGCGCCCCCATCAGACCAGAGGAAATGAATCACCTCAGGCAGCAAAAGGCCCTCGCCGCCGCCGCCGTCGAGGTGGTAAGAATGGCGCGCCACAGGCGAACCGGGGCGAGTCGCCACGTCCGCCGCAGATCGGCAAGAGCGAGGGTAAGCAGGGCGGCATTCAAGGCGTCGCCTTCTTGCACCGCGAAAGCCGGGCGAAACCGCAGCCCAACCGCAACAACCAAACGCAGCACTAGCCGTCTATCGATTCTGGAGAACCACATGGCTAAGGAAGAGCTGATCCAGTTCGAGGGGTTGGTGACCGAAATCCTCCCCGACGCACGCTATCGCGTGCAACTCGATACCGGACACGAGATTGTCGCCTACACGGCCGGCAAGATGAAGAAGAACCGCATCAAGACGCTGGCCGGCGACCGGGTTACGATTGAAATGTCGCCCTACGACCTCGAGAAGGGGCGGCTGATTTTCCGTCACAAGGATGAACGCCCGAGTTCGCCCGGCGGCCCGCCACGCGGCCAGCCGCCACGGGGCGGCCAGTTCCGCCGCCGCTGACGTGCCCCAAAGCCGTCCGGAATCGCGCACGACGCCCCGACGTCTTGCGCGATCCCTGCGGTTTCCACGTTCGAACGAAATCCGCGCACGTCAGGATTGTTTTAGGCCCGTTTTTCGCATAATATCGGGTTAATCGATTTTCGGCCGGACGACATTAGCCATCCACCGGTATCCCGGTTCGGCGCTGACGACCCTTCCAAAATTCGATCCACCAGCCTGCCACAAGCGGGCTTTGACTTGTCTATCTGAGAAGGGACTATCCCGTGAGCATGGGAACCGTGAAGTGGTTTAACGCAACCAAGGGCTACGGCTTCATTCAGCCCGATGACGGCGGCAACGACGTGTTCGTACACATCAGCGCTGTCGAGCGCGCTGGCTTGGGCACGCTGCGCGAAGGCCAGAAGATCTCCTACGAGATCGTGTCTGACCGTCGGTCCGGCAAATCCGCCGCCGACAATCTGCGTTCGGCGGGCTGACCGACGACGGGCCTGCGTCCGCAGCGCCCATACGCATCAAGAACACTGAACAAAGAGAAGCCGCGCCGACCGCGCGGCTTTTCGCTTTAAGAAACCGGCGTGCAGCTACTGCTTGGCTTGGTGGGCGGCGGATAGTCGACGCAGGGCGACTGTCTCGGCCGGGTGTAGGCTTGGTCTTGCCATGGAATCTCGGTCTTGAGCACGTAACCAGTTAGCGACTTGTATTTGTAACTGACCTCGCTCCAGATCAGCCAGGTATTCGGTATCAATAACCCCGGCGGAACCGGTACCGTATCATTCGGCTTGTGCGGCGAATTCTGAAGCGCGGCTGTCGGCGAGCCGCTCATTGTGACGGTGGCCGACTGGCTCCACTGGATCTTCGCGATGCCGTTGTTGTCGATGAATACTTCCGAGACGGTCGCGGTCAGCGGTGTCAAGGAATAAGGCAACAGGATTGCTCCGCTCAGGGCGAAGACATTCTGCATGTCCGTGGTGGTGACGCTGTTCAGCGATTGCGACGTCAGGTCGGATGCCGCGCGCGCCACCAGCGCCAGCTTGCGCTGGATGGCGACGAAGGAGCTGACCTCGACCGTTCCGAAGACCAGCACCAGCATGATGGGCACGATCAGCGCGAACTCGGTCGCTGCCACGCCGCGGCAATCGTTGACGAGATTGCGGACCTGGCGGCGCACGTGCCAGATCGATGAGAGAAACCTCATTTTCATCGTTTCGCTCATGAGCATGTCGTCCCGCCATTGAGGAAGGGCTCGTTCCTGAAGACCGCGATTGCCGACAACAGGCGTTTGCTGCCATTCAGATTGGAGGGGTCGTAGCCGAGCACGTCTCCAAAGTTGAGCATCTTGGTGACGATGACGGGCCACTGATAGAACAACCTGGCCACGACGAAATTGCCGTCTTGGCCAGGACAGTATTTCATATCATCGATGAAGGCGCCGCCCGAACCGATCTGGTTAGGGATTTTGATCACGTTGACCTGCGGGTAACTACGAACGTCGACATAGATGCCCTTGCAGTCGAACATGAAACTGAGCTTGTGGGCGCAGACCGCATTCTTGAAGTCCTGCGGACTGAGCGAGCCGCTTTGCGCCTGTCCGGTCAGGACCAAGCGCGCGGAATCCTGGGTGATCGTCTCGAGCACCTGGCCGGCGAAGAATATCAGCGCCGTCTCGATGATCGCAAACAACAACACGAAGAACACCGGAGCGACGAGGGCGAATTCGACGGCGGTTACGCCGCGACGATCGCGGCGAAACCGGCGCAACAATTTCCGGAAAGAGCCTGGAGGCTGTGGCATCGGAGGAGTCTCGTAGCGGGGTGGTGCCGCAACGATTATCTGAAACAGATTGTCGAAATGTTTCGTCGGATCGCGACAGCACGACCCGTTCCGTTAGGCCGGCGTTAAGCATGGGCGGACAGCGCAAGGCCGCCGCCGACGGCCTCTGCAGGTTTCGTTAGTTGGGGGACGACGGTTTGGGGGCGGTCCCGCCCTGCCCGCTTGCCTGGGTGCTGAGCGAGCCGGCCTGATCGATCGTGGACTTGAAGTAGTTCTCGCCGTCGCCGAGCGTCACGCGGCGCTGGCAGATCGGCATGCAGCTATAGGATTCCCGCTCGATGCCGCGATAGACGGTGACGAGCTGGTCGCTCGGGCCCTGGACCTGGATCTGGCGGTCGACCAGGATCTCGCCGTTGCGGTCCATCGCGATGAAATTGGTGGCGCCGTAGCCCTTGCCCGTGACGACCACGACGCCGCCGGTCTGCAGCGTCACATCGGCGATCATGGGGTTGCCGACCACGATGGTGGCGATGCCGGTCGGGAGCTTGACGAGCTTGGCCTGGTCGACATTGACCTCGATCCGATCAGGATCGGCCGCGGCAAAGCTTGCGGAAGGCCATGCCGTGGCGGCGGCTGCGAGAAGGCTGAAGGCAAGACCCGCCAACGTGCGGACACGCTCTGACTTGAACGACATACTCTACCCCGGGGCATTGACAAGTCGGCAACCGCGATACGCAGCGGAAGCGACACCCGACAGAGCTAAACTGACAACAATTCATGAACGAAGTGCAAAAAGCGCTTCCGCAATTTCATCCGCATTCATTTCCAGAGACGCCTGCCCGGTGAGGATCAATCGCGAGGCGGCACGGACGCGATCGCTGCATTCTTGGCGTGGCGCGCCATAGAGGAGCACGATCGAGTCTCTCATCGAACCCAAGATATGTGCATTTTATCGATTGTCTTAAGCCCGCGTTGACTCTGCGTCGGAACTGTCAAATTTGGTACGATCTTTCTGCAATCGAATTAACTGCTGCGCAATTGTCGCACCCCTAGGTTCGCGTGCATGGTCACGGTGCTGAGAACGCCGGGGAGACCAAAACGCTAAGTTCGACCAGCCACGTGCACACCAGGAGCAATCTATGAAGAACCTCGTTTCGCGTTTCATTAAGGACGAATCCGGCGCGACCGCCATCGAATACGGCCTGATCGCCGCCCTCATTGCCGTCGTGATCATTGGCACCCTTCGAGTCATCGGCACCGATCTCAACGCCAAGTTGGTCCAAGTGGACAACGGGCTGAAGTAATCGGCTCTTTTCGGCACAAAGGCCCCGGCGATCCGGGGCCTTTGTCTTATTCGTCGAGTTGAACCGCGAAAATATGCGTAGATCAACCGTTCCACGACTTGCGGCGACAAAGGCCTCCTTTCGCGCCGGTCATCTGAACGACGCATCCGCACAGATCGTCTGCGTCGCCCTGGCACTGGCAGTTGTCACGCTCGCCTGGCGCATTGCGGCAGTCTGGTGACGTGCCGGCCTTCGCCGATTATTCATCTCTCGCGGCTAGATTCGAGGCGCCACTCATCCTGACCGCTCGGGCTCGCGTAATCACATGATCCTCGACATTCTTCGCCTGCTGCTGTTTCCCGCACTGATGGCGTTCGCGGCTGCAAGCGACCTTGTCAGCATGACGATTTCAAACCGTGTGTCGCTGGCGCTCGTGGCGGGCTTCGTCGTGCTCGCGTTTGCGAGCGGCATGGGGCTCTATGAGGTGCTTTCGCATGCCGGTGCCGGCGCCGCCGTGCTCGCGGCTGGATTTGCCTGCTTTGCGTTCGGCTGGATTGGCGGCGGGGACGCCAAGGTTGCAGCCGGCGCTGCGCTCTGGTTCGGCTTCGATCATCTCCTGCCCTATCTGCTCTATGCGTCCGTGTTCGGCGGCGCGCTGACGCTGCTGCTGCTCCAGTTCCGACGATGGCCGCTGCCCTACCCGCTGCTGGGCCAGGCCTGGCTGCTGCGGCTGCATGCCAAGGAGACCGGCATTCCCTACGGCATCGCGCTCGCGCTTGGCGCGCTCGTGATCTATCCCGAGACCGGGTGGATGAAGGCGGTCGACTTCGCGCATTTCGTAATGCGTTGAAAGGGCGGAAGTAACTGCCCGTTAAGGCGATTTAGATACGCCTCATTAACCATGCTTTGACGAATAGCTGGTCAACTGCCGATCACGGCGGCGGAACCGTCGCGTCGTCCTGTGGAAAGTGAAGCGTAATGAACACCGCACGCATTGTGGTCTTGGCTATCGCCGGCGTTGCCGGCCTCGCGGCCCTGTATCTGGCGAGCGGAAGCAATAACCAGCCCGCTCCCAAATCCCAGCCCGCGGCGCAACTGCCAACCATCGACATCCTCGTCGCGAAGTCTGACATCGGCCTCGGCCAGTCGGTCAAGGCCGACGATTTGCAGTGGCAGACCTGGCCAGCCTCGAGCGCGAGCGGCTCGTATATGCGGCGCGACGGCAAGGCCGACGCCATGAAGGACGTCATCGGCTCGATTGCCCGCGCCCCCTTCATCGCCGGCGAGCCGATCCGCGAGCAGAAGCTGGTGAAGGCCGATGGCAGCGGCTTCATGGCCGCGATCCTGCCGTCCGGCATGCGCGCGATTTCGACCGAAATCTCGCCGGAGACCGCTGCCGGCGGCTTCATCCTGCCGAACGACCGGGTCGACGTCATTCTCTCCCGGCGCGAGAAGAACCCGGACGGCCAGGGCGCAGACATCGTCAATTCGGAGATCATCCTGAGCAATGTCCGCGTGCTCGCGATCGACCAGGCGCCGAAGGAGAAGGACGGTACCAGCGCGCTGATCGGCAAGACCGTGACGCTCGAGCTCAAGCCCGAACAGGCGGAAACGCTGGCGCGTGCGCGCCAGAGCGGCACGCTGACGCTGGCGCTGCGCAGCATCGCCGACGTCAATATCGTCGAGGCCAACGCCGACAATCAAACACGCCGGCGCGGCCAAAGCATCAACGTCATCCGGTACGGCATCGCCAGCCCGCAAACGGTACAGAAGTGAGCGAAAGGGCGCAGGGAATGAAGGGCTGGGGGAATCGATCGATGATGCGGGCTTTCGTCGTTCGCGCCCTGTCGTTTTCGGCCGCTGTCGCCTTCACACTGAACCCGGCCCTGACGCCGGTGGTGGCGAGCGATTACCGCGTCGCGGCGCCGCCCGCGGCCGACGGCCAAGCCAGTGCGCGCTTCCTGTCGCTCGGGGTCGGCAAATCGGTCGTGATCGACCTGCCGCGCGACATCAAGGACGTGCTGGTGGCCGATCCCAAGATCGCCAATGCCGTGATCCGCTCCTCGCAGCGCGCCTACATCATCGGCGCCGCGGTCGGCCAGACCAACATCGTGTTCTTCGATTCTGCCGGCGCGCAGATCGCCGCCTATGACATCGCCGTTAAACGCGACCTCAATGGGGTACGCGCGGCGCTCCGCCAGGCGCTGCCGCATGCCGACATCCAGATCGACGGCGTCGGCGACGGCGTGGTGCTGACCGGCACGGCCTCGAGCCCGATCGAGGCGCAGCAGGCCGGCGATCTCGCCGCGCGGCTTGCCGGCGGCGCTGAAAAGGTAGTCAATTCGATCGTGGTCCGCGGCCGCGACCAGGTGATGCTCAAGGTCACCGTCGCCGAGGTCGCGCGCAACATCATCAAGCAGCTCGGCATCGACCTCACCGCCAACCTGAACTACGGCACCGCGGTGGTGAGTTTCAGGAACGACAACCCCTTCACCGCCTTTGGTCGCCCGCTGCTGCCCAACAACACGGCGACAACCGCGTTCGGCGCCAGCCCCTCGGTATCGGCAACGCTGCGCGCGATGGAAAGCGCGGGCGTGGTGCGAACGCTGGCCGAGCCGAACCTGACGGCCATTTCCGGCGAGTCGGCCACCTTCATCGCCGGCGGCGAATTCCCGATCCCCGCAGGCTACTCCTGCGACCCCGTCACCCATGTCTGTATCACGCAGATCCAGTTCAAGAAATTCGGCATCTCCTTGAACTTCACTCCGGTCGTGCTGACCGAAGGCCGCATCAGCCTGCGGGTGATGACCGAAGTGTCCGAACTGTCGAACGACAATTCGATCACGCTCTCGCAATCCGTCACCGCCAATCAGGTGAACACGCTGACCATTCCCTCAATCAAGACCCGCCGCGCGGAAACGACCCTGGAAATCCCCTCCGGCGGCGCGATGGCGATGGCCGGCCTGATCCAGGAGCAGACCAAGCAGGCCATCAACGGCTTTCCGGGTCTTGCCCAACTGCCGATCCTCGGCACGCTGTTCCGCAGCCGCGACTTCGTCAACAACCAGACCGAGTTGATGGTGCTGGTGACCCCCTATGTCGTGCGCGCGGTGGCGCAGAAGGACCTGTCGCGACCGGATGACGGCTTTGCCAACGCCTCGGACCCGCAGGCCGACTTCCTCGGCAGCATCAACCGCATCTATGGCGTGCCGGGCCGTACCGAGCCGGGGCGAAATTACCGCGGCACCTACGGCTTCATTACCGACTGAGGCGGGACGATGACACCCAAGCTGACATCCAAACGTTCCGCCGATCGCAGCCGCGCCCTCGCCCGTCTCGGGGCACTGATCGGCATTGCCGTGGCGCTCGGTGCCTGTCGGCACACGGATGATTCGCCGCTCGCGAGCTATCCCGACGATTATCGCCTGCGCCATCCGATCGCAGTCCAGGAAGCCGACCGCTCCATCGTGGTGTTCGCCGGCAGCGGCCGCGGCGGCCTCACCGCCGAACAGCGCGCCGACGTGATGGGGCTGGCGCAGACCTGGCTGCGCGAAGGCACGGGCGCGATCAGCATCGACACACCGGTCGGCACGCCGAATGCGCGCGCCGCCGCCGATTCCCTGCGTGAGATCCAGGCGACCTTCGCCGCCGCCGGCGTGCCGCCGCGCGCGGTCGCCGTGCGCCAGTATCATCCCGAGGATCCGCGCCATTTCGCGGCCATCAGGATCAACTATGCGCGGATCTCGGCGGTGGCCGGCCCGTGCGGCACCTGGCCGGAGGACCTTGGACCGTCGATCAACAACAAGAGCTATTTCGACAACAAGCCCTATTACAATTTCGGCTGTGCCTACCAGCGCAACCTCGCCGCCATGGTCGACAATCCGAGTGACCTCGTGCAACCGCGCGCGGAGACGCCGCCATACACCGAGCGGCGTGACATCGCCTTCGCGAAATACCGGAAGGGCACCTCGACGACGACGACCTATCCCGAGGCCGACAAGGCCAAGCTGAGCGATGTGGGCAAATGATCAGCTACGCGCGCCAGAATTCCGACGCCCAGCCTGACGTCCCGCCGCCGACGGAGGAGCATATCGCGCCGGCGCCGCGGGTGTCGGTGCAGGCATTCTGCGACACGGTGGAGACCGCCGCCGCGGTGCAGTCGGCCGGCGAGGACCGCAGGCTCGCCAAGGCGCATCTGAAGATCCAGATGGGCGGCATGGCCGCCGCCATCGAGGCCTATCGCTCGGCGCCGACGCCAAACGTCATCATCCTGGAAACCGCGGCCAATGGCGACATCCTCGGCGGTCTCGACCAACTTGCCGCGGTCTGCGACGCCGGCACGCGCGTGATCGTGATCGGACGCCTCAACGATGTCGCGCTCTATCGCGAGTTGGTCCGCCGCGGCGTCAGCGACTACATGATCGCGCCTGTTGTCGCCATCGACGTGGTGCGCTCGGTCTGCAACCTGTTCTCGGCGCCGGAGGCCAAGGCGGTCGGGCGCATCCTTGCCGTGGTCGGCGCCAAGGGCGGCGTCGGCGCGTCCACGGTGGCGCATAACGTCGCCTGGGCGATCGCGCGCGACCTGGCGCTGGATTCCGTCGTCGCCGATCTCGATCTCGCCTTCGGCACCGCCGGCCTCGACTACAACCAGGATCCGCCGCAGGGAATCGCCGAGGCCGTGTTCTCGCCCGACCGCGTCGACACCGCCTTCATCGACCGGCTGCTGTCGAAATGCACCGATCACTTGAGCCTGCTGGCGGCGCCGGCCACGCTCGACCGCGTCTACGATTTCGGCGCCGAGGCCTTCGATGCGATCTTCGACACGCTTCGCACCACCATGCCCTGCACCGTGCTCGACGTCCCCCACCAATGGTCGGGCTGGACCAAGCGGGCACTGATCGCCGCCGACGACATCCTGGTGGTCGCAGTCCCCGACCTTGCCAACCTTCGCAACACCAAGAACCTGGTCGACCTCTTGAAGGCCTCGCGGCCGAACGACCGCGCGCCGCTCTACTGCCTCAACCAGGTCGGCGTGCCGAAGCGCCCCGAGATCAACGCCGCCGAATTCGCCAAGGCGATCGAGGCCGAGCCGATCGCGACGATTCCGTTCGATCCGCAGATCTTCGGCTCGGCCGCCAATAACGGCCAGATGATCGCGGAGATCTCCGCCAATCATCGCACCATCGAGATGTTCCTTCAAATCGCGCAGCGGCTGACGGGCCGCGGCGAGACCAAGAAAACCAAAGGGTCGTTCCTGTCGCCCCTGCTGGGGAAGCTGCGGGCGAAATAGCCGCTCTGGAGTAGAGTCGTGTTTGGTAAGCGTAGCGCAAATGACCGTGAAGTGCGGGCACTGAGGCCCGCTGCTCACGCGCCGGAACCGTCGGCCGCAGCCGCGCCGGCGCGCGAGATGGCGCCTCCGACCACGCCTTCGCCCCCGATCGCCCCGCCCAAGCCGCCGCCGGCGCCGACCGTCGACACGCGCCGGTCCGACACGTACTACCAGGTCAAGGCCACCATCTTCGGCGCGCTGATCGAGGCGATCGATCTCGCCCAGCTCGCCAAGCTCGACGGCGATTCCGCGCGCGAGGAAATTCGCGACATCGTCAACGAGATCATCGCGATCAAGAACATCGTGATGTCGATCGCCGAGCAGGAGGACCTGCTCGACGACATCTGCAACGACGTGCTCGGCTACGGTCCGCTCGAGCCGCTGTTGTCGCGCGACGACATCGCCGACATCATGGTCAACGGCGCCGGCACGGTTTACATCGAGGTCGGCGGCAAGATCCAGCGCACCGGCATCCGCTTCCGCGACAACCAGCAGCTTCTCAACATCTGCCAGCGCATCGTCAGCCAGGTCGGCCGCCGCGTCGACGAGTCTTCGCCGATCTGCGACGCGCGTCTCGCCGACGGTTCGCGCGTCAACGCCATCGTGCCGCCGCTCGCGATCGACGGGCCCGCGCTCACCATTCGTAAGTTCAAGAAGGACAAGCTGACGCTGGAGCAGCTCGTCAAGTTCGGCGCGATCACGCCGGAAGGCGCAAGCATCCTGCAGATCATCGGCCGCGTCCGCTGCAACGTCTTGATTTCCGGCGGCACCGGTTCGGGCAAGACCACCCTGCTGAACTGCCTGACCAACTATATCGAGCACGACGAGCGCATCATCACCTGCGAGGACGCCGCCGAGCTGCAACTGCAGCAGCCGCATGTGGTCCGGCTGGAGACCCGGCCGCCCAACATCGAAGGCGAAGGCCAGGTCACGATGCGCGAACTGGTCCGCAACTGCCTGCGTATGCGCCCCGAGCGCATCATCGTCGGCGAGGTCCGCGGACCGGAGGCGTTCGACCTGTTGCAGGCGATGAACACCGGCCACGACGGCTCGATGGGCACGCTGCACGCCAACAACCCGCGCGAGGCGCTGTCGCGCTGCGAATCCATGATCACGATGGGTGGCTTCGCGCTGCCCTCGCGCACCATCCGAGAGATGATCTGCGCTTCGATCGACGTCATCATCCAGGCGGCGCGCCTGCGCGACGGCTCCCGCCGCATCACCCACATCACCGAGGTGATGGGCATGGAAGGCGACACCATCATCACGCAGGACGTCTTCCTGTATGACATCGTCGGCGAAGACGCCAACGGCAAGATCATCGGCCGGCATCGTTCGACCGGCATCGGCCGGCCAAAATTCTGGGAGCGCGCCCGCTACTACAACGAGGAGAATCGCCTGGCCGCCGCGCTCGACGCCGCCGAAGCGCCGCCGCCGGCATAAGGAAGCCGATGATGAACCTGCAATCGCTTGCCCTCGCCTTCCTCGCGGCAACCGCCGTCGGCGGCCTCGGCTGGGTCTTCCTCTATCCTTTGCTGTCGGGGGAGAAGCAGGCGGAAGCGCGCCGCGCCTCCATTGGCCGCTCCGAACCCGCAACCGTTCGGCAGGCCGAACGAACCCAGCGTTCGCGCCGCGAGCAGGTCGAAGGGACCTTGCGCGAGCTCGACGCGCGACGGCAGAAGGAGGCGAAGCTTCCGCTGAGCAAGCGCCTGACCCAGGCCGGCCTCGACTGGACGCCTCAGAAGTACTGGATCATTTCCGCCGTCCTTGCAGCGATCGGCTTTGCGCTCTCCTACGTGATCGGCGGCGGACTGCTCGGCGCAGTAGGCATTGCCTTCGCCGCCGGCTTCGGACTGCCGCGCTGGCTGCTCGGTTACCTGAAAAAGCGCCGTGAGGCAGCGTTCCTCAAGGCGCTCCCCGACGCCGTCGACGTGATCGTGCGCGGCATCAAGGCCGGCCTGCCGTTGTTTGAATCGCTCAAGGTGGTCGCCAGCGACTCGCCTGAACCGCTCAAGAGCGAGTTCAAGGCGATCATCGAGACACAGACCATCGGCATGCCGCTCGGCGATGCCTGCGCCCGCCTCTACGAGAGCATGCCGCTGCCGGAAGCGAACTTCTTCGGTATCGTGGTCTCGATCCAGCAAAAATCCGGCGGCAATCTCTCGGAAGCGCTTGGCAACCTCTCCCGCGTGCTGCGCGACCGCAAGAAGATGAAAGAGAAGATCAAGGCGATGTCGATGGAAGCCAAGGCTTCCGCAAGCATCATCGGCGCACTGCCCCCGACCGTCATGACGCTCGTCTATATCACAGCACCCGATTACATCTCCCTGCTGTGGACCCATCCGACCGGTCAACTGATGCTGGTCGCCTGCGTGCTCTGGATGAGCATCGGCGTCTTCGTGATGAAGAAGATGATTAATTTCGATTTCTGATGGGTGAAGCATGATTGATCTTCTGGCCAGCAAGCTCCACGACGTCAGGTTCATGACCATGCTGCTTGCGGCGATCGCCGTGAGCGCAACCTGCTACTCGCTGATCATGCCGTTGTTCGCCGGCGAGAATCTGCAGAAGCGGATGAAGGCGGTGGCGAGCGAACGCGAGCGCATCCGCCAGCGCGAACGCGAACGGATGGCCAAATCGGAGAAAGCGTCGCTGCGGCAGGCGCCGAGGCAATTCGTCTCCAAGGTCGTGGAAGACCTCAACCTGAGCAAATGGGTGGCGCAGGAGAGCGCTCGCGACAAGCTCATCATGGCCGGCTATCGCGGCAACGCACCCTACATCACCTTTCTGTTCTTCCGTGCCCTGACGCCGATCGCCATGCTGGTCGGCGCCGTACTGTATGTTTTCGTGATTGCGAAACTGGAGGGCTCGATGCTGATGAATATCGGCATCTGCCTCGGCGCGGCGTATCTCGGATTGCAGGCGCCCATGCTGTTCCTGAAGAACGCCATCACCAAGCGTCAGCTTTCGATCAGGCGCGCTTTCCCCGATGCTCTCGACCTGCTCTTGATCTGCGTCGAGTCCGGCATGTCGGTCGAGGTCGCTTTCAGGAGAGTCGCAACCGAGATCGTCGGGCAATCGGTCGCGCTGTCCGAAGAGTTCACGCTCACCACGGCGGAGCTCTCCTACCTGCAGGACCGCAAGACGGCCTATGAAAACCTCGCCGCCCGCACCGGGCTCGAGAGCGTGAAGTCGGTCTGCCTGGCGCTGCAGCAGTCCGAGCGCTACGGCACGCCGCTCGGCCAGAGCCTGCGCGTGATGGCGCAGGAAAATCGCGATATGCGCATGTCGGAGGCCGAGAAGAAAGCTGCCGCGCTGCCGCCGAAACTGACGGTACCGATGATCCTGTTCTTCCTGCCCTGCCTCTTCATCGTCATTCTCGGACCGAGCTACATCAGGATCACCGAGCTGCACTGAACCGGTTGCGCGCGTCCCCGCGAGAGCATTTTCGAGCGAAGAAGTGGATACCGGTTCGCGTGAAGAAAACGCGTCAAAAAAAGAATCTAGAGCTTCGGTTCTGATTCAATCAGAACCGAAAATGCTCGAGAGAACTGGAGCTGGAACGCCGGAGACGGATCAGTCGTCGCGCGCGACGATCGGCACCGGTTTCGCCGCTGCGGTTCGCGGATTGTCCCGGCCCTTCAGCATGTCGCGGAGGTAGGCGACATTGGCGGCGGCTTCGTCCGCCGGCAGGTCGGCCTTGACGATATTCTCGGCTTCCGCGAACCGGCCCTGCAAGCCGACCACCAGGGCAAAGTTCTGCCGCACCCGGCTGTCGGCCCGGCTGCTGGCATAGGCACGGCGCAGATTCTCTTCCGCCTTGGGCAGGTCGCGGCTCAGCATGTATGACAGGCCGAGATTGGACAGCACGGATGGCTCGTCCGGCGCGAGGCGCAGCGCGCTCGCATAATAGCGGCGCGCCTCGTCATGCCGGCCAAGCCTGTCGAGCGTGGTTCCCTGCACCGACAGGATGCGCCAATCGGGATTGTCGGGTGAGTGCGCGCGGCTCAGCACGTCGAACGCCGCCTGCGCATTGCCGTTGTCGGCAAGCGCCCGGCCGTAGGCTGCGAGCAGTGGCCGGTTGCCGGGATTGGCGATGGTGGCCTGTTCCAGCATCGCGACCGCCTGCGCCCGCTGTCCGGTAGTACGCAGCGCCTGACTGTAACCGATCGCGGCTTCGACATCCTTCGGATTGGCGCGATAGCGCTCGCCATAGAATTCGACGGCGCGGCGCGGGTCATCCGGCGCGGCTGCGGCAGTCCTCGTCCGTGTGGTCAGGGAGCCCGCGACGTCGGAGAGCGTCTGGCAGCCGCCAAGACTTGCCGCCAGCAGCGCCGAAAGGGCAGCCGACGCGAGCGCGCGGGCAAGACTGGACTGTCGACGCATGGCGCTTTAACTCACAATTTCGCGCGAAAAGAACGAGCCGAATGCACCAGCAATAGACTGTTAACCCTAACGTCTGGTTAATTAGGCAGCGCCCCTGCCGTTTGCGCCCCTGCCATTGATGAGAGTCGCATGCCATCCATCTTCGAAACTGCATCCGTGTCGAACGCCATTCCCATCACCTTCGTCACCAAATCGAACTGGGAGCAGATCCGCGAGACGCTTCCCGCGCATGCGCGGCAGTTCGCGCAGGCCAATGGCTTTGCGGCCAGGCCCGGCAAATATCTCGCGCTTCCGGCGCCCGACGGTTCGCTCGCACAGGTGCTGTTCGGACTTGAGGATGAGGCAAGCCGGTCGCGCGATCCATTCCGGCCGGGCAGCCTGCCCGGATTGCTGCCATCAGGCCTCTACCGCTTCGCCAATGCGCCGCACGATACGCGGCTCGCCGCACTCGCCTTTGCGCTCGGCAACTACCGTTTCGGCCGCTATCGCAAGGCGGAAGCGCCCGATGTGCAGCTGGTGCCGCCGGATGGCGTCGACGCGGCAGACTTGGCGCGCATGGTGGAGGCCGCATGCCTGGCGCGCGACCTCATCAACACGCCCTCGAACGATATGGGGCCGCAAGAGCTGGCGCAGGCGGCGGAGCAGGTCGCGGCGCGGTTCGGCGCCACTTTCAACTGCATCATTGGCGACGAGCTGGTGCGACAGAATTTTCCGCTGATCCACGCCGTCGGCATGGCGTCGAACCGCGCGCCGCGGCTGATCGATTTCACCTGGGGCAAGCCCGATCACTCCAAGGTGACGCTGGTCGGCAAGGGCGTCTGCTTCGACACCGGCGGGCTCGATCTGAAACCATCGAGCGGCATGCTCATCATGAAGAAGGACATGGGCGGCGCCGCCAATGTGCTGGCGCTGGCGCAGATGGTGATGGACGCGAAGCTCAAGATACGGCTGCGCGTGCTGATCCCCGCGGTCGAGAATGCGGTGGCGGGCAACGCTTTCCGCCCGCTCGACATCTTCACCTCGCGCAAGGGGCTGACCGTCGAGATCGGCAACACCGACGCCGAGGGACGGCTGGTGCTTGCCGACGCGCTGGCGCTCGCCGATGAGGAGAAGCCGGATCTCCTGATCGATTTGGGTACGCTGACCGGCGCCGCGCGCGTGGCGTTGGGGCCGGACCTGCCGCCATTCTATACGCAAGACGATACGCTGGCAGCGGAGGTGGCGGCGCATGCGAGAGCGGAGCATGATCCATTATGGCGCATGCCGCTATGGCCTGCCTACGATGCCTGGCTGGATTCGAAGACCGCCGACATCACCAACGCGCCGTCGGGCACCTTCGCCGGTTCGATCACGTGCGCGCTGTTCCTGCAGCGCTTCGTCGAGCACGCCAAACGCTGGCTGCATGTCGATATCTACGGCTGGACTCCCAGCGCGAAACCGGCGCGGCCCGAGGGCGGCGAATGCCAGGCGGCGCGCGCGATCTACAAACTGTTGAGCCAGCGCTATGGATGATCCGCGCCTGACACCTTCCCGCGGCGACATCGCAGCCAAATATCTCGAAGGCAAGGTGCGCGCTGAGCGCTTCGTTGCGGGCGAGGAGTTCGAGATCGCGCACGCACTCGCACCGCTCCGCGACGGCCCCCGCTCCGACGCTACGCTGCTGACGCAGGCTCTGAAGGGCGAGCGCGTCACCATCTATGACCGCAACAGCGAGGGATTCGCCTGGGGCCAGCTTGGCAGCGACGGCTATGTCGGCTGGCTGCCCGACGCCGCACTGGCAAAACCTTCCGCCGCGCCGACCCACAAGGTGACGGCGCTGCGGACTTTTGCGTTCCCCGGTCCCTCGATCAAGCTACCGCCGGTCGAGACGCTGTCGCTCGGCGCCAGGCTGAACGTCGCGCGCGAGGACAGCACGTTCGCGGTGACGCGCGAGGGCTGGTATCTGCCGCGCCGCCATGTCGACAGCATCGACGGGATCGAGGATGATTTCGTCACCGTGGCCGAACGTTTCGTCGGCACGCCCTATCTCTGGGGCGGTAAGAGCAGCCTCGGTATCGATTGCTCCGGCCTGGTGCAGGTCGCGCTGACCGCCGCCGGCACCGGCTGTCCGCGCGACAGCGACATGCAGCAGCAAGGCCTCGGGCGCGAGCTGAGCGCGGCGGAAGCAAAGAAACTGCAACGCGGCGACCTGATCTTCTGGAAGGGCCATGTCGCCATCGTGCGCGATGCGACCACGATCGTGCATGCCAATGCGCATCACATGGCAACCGTGATCGAGCACACCACGGAAGCCATCGCCCGCATCAAGGCCGCCGGCAGCGACGTGGTCGCGATCAAGCGGCTTTAACTCGTAGCCCGGGTGGAGCGCAGCGCAACCCGGGACAGCTGCTTCAACGTCCCACCGGCGGACCCCGGGTTATGGACTAACGATGGCGCTCCTTCACCTCTCCCATTGGGAGAGGTCGGCGCGCAGCGCCGGGTGAGGGGCTCCGCTCTCTCGAGGGACCTGCCCCCTCACCCGATTTGCTTGCGCAAATCGACCTCGCCCCGCTGGGGAGAGGTGAACCGAGCCCGCGGCTCCCTCAACGCGACTCGAGACAGGCCAGCATGGAGTTACGTCGCCACGGCACCATTGCCTGCCGTCTCCAGGCGGAAGGCGGCGGCGAAGAGGGCGCGGGTGTAGTTGCTCTTCGGGTTCTTGAACAGTTCGGAGGCCGGGCCCTCCTCCTCGACCTTGCCGGATTTCATCACGATCAGATGGCTGGCGAGCGACGCCACCACGCGCAGATCGTGCGAGATGAACATGTAGGTGAGATCGCGCTTGCGCTGCAATTCGCGCAAGAGGTCGACCATCTGCGCCTGGAACAGCATGTCGAGCGCGCTGGTCGGCTCGTCGAGCACCACGAAATTCGGCTCCAGCACCACCGCGCGCGCGATCGAGATGCGCTGGCGCTGGCCGCCGGAAAATTCATGCGGATAGCGGAAGCGCCATTCCGGCTTGAGGCCGACATCCGTCAGTGCCTTGATCACCCGCGCCTCGCGCTCCTCGGCCGACAACTGGCGCTGATGAACGGTCAACCCTTCGGCCACGATGTCGCCGACCGACATGCGCGGGCTCAGCGCGCCGAACGGATCCTGGAACACGATCTGCATGTCGCGGCGGAACGGCCGCATCTGCTTGAAGCGCAGGCCCTGGATGTTGCTTCCCAAGAATACGATCGGCCCATCCGAGGAGATCAATCGCAGCAGCGCGAGACCGAGTGTGGTCTTGCCCGAGCCGGATTCGCCGACCACGCCGAGCGTCTCGCCCTTGCGCACGACGATGCTGACGCCGTCGACCGCCTTGATATGACCGACAGTCGAGCGCAGCAATCCGCGCTTGATCGGGAACCAGACCTTCAGATTATCCGCCGACATCACCACCGGCTGGTCCGGGCGCGGCGGCGCCGGATCGGGCTTCGGCTCCGCGGCGAGGAGATCGCGGGTGTAAGGATGCTTCGGCGCGGTGAAGACCTGCTCGACCGGACCGTGCTCGACGATCTTGCCGCCATTCATGACGCAGACGGTGTCGGCGATGCGGCGGACGATGCCGAGATCATGGGTGATGAACAGCATGCTCATGCCGAGCCGGGTGCGGATTTCGGCCAGCAGCGCCAGGATCTGCGCCTGCACGGTGACGTCGAGCGCCGTCGTCGGCTCGTCCGCGATCAGAAGGTCGGGCTCGTTGGCGAGCGCCATCGCGATCATCACGCGCTGGCGCTGGCCGCCGGAGAGCTGATGCGGATAGCTCTGCAGCCGCGTCTCCGGCTCGGGAATGCCGACCTGCGTCAGGAGCTCGATGGTGCGCGCCCGCGCCGCCGCGCCGCGCACGCCGCTGTGCAGCGACAGGATCTCGCCGATCTGCGACTCGATGGTGTGCAGCGGATTGAGCGAGGTCATCGGCTCTTGGAAGATGATCGAGATGTCGTTGCCCCGCACCTCGCGCATCTCGCGCTCCGAGGCGGTAAGAAGGTCGCGCCCCTTGAACCGGACGCTGCCGGAAGGATGTGACGCGGCCGGATAGGGTAACAGCCTCAGGACCGACAATGCGCTGACGGATTTGCCCGAGCCGGATTCGCCGACCAGCGCGACGCATTCGCCGCGCTTGATCGAGAACGAAACATGGTCGACCGCGATCGACGGGCCGAAGGCGACCGAGAGGTCGCGGACATCGAGCAGCGGCTGGTTGATGGCGTCCATGATGCGGCCCTCTACCTGAACGTCTTGCGCGGGTCGAAGGCGTCACGCGCGGCCTCGCCGATGAAGATCAGCAGCGAGAGCATGATCGCGACCGAGAAGAAGCCGGTGAAGCCGAGCCACGGCGCCTGCACATTGGCCTTGCCCTGCGCCAGCAATTCACCGAGCGAAGGCGAGCCCGGCGGCAAGCCAAACCCTAAGAAGTCCAGCGCGGTCAGCGTCATCACCGAGGACGAGACGATGAACGGCAGGAAGGTCATGGTCGCCACCATCGCGTTCGGCAACAGGTGACGGAACATGATCACCGCATTGGAGACGCCGAGCGCGCGCGCCGCCTGGATGTACTCGAAATTGCGCCCGCGCAAAAATTCCGCGCGCACCAGGCCGACCAGCGACACCCAGGAGAACAAGAGGAGGATGCCGAGCAGGATGAAGAAGCCCGGTGGCAGCACCGCCGAGATGATCAGCAGCAGATAGAGCGAGGGGATCGCGGTCCAGACCTCGATCAGGCGCTGGAACGTCAGATCGATCCAGCCGCCGAAATAGCCCTGCACGCCGCCGGCGGCGACGCCGATGATCGAGGACAGGATGGTCAGCGTCAGGCCGAACAGCACCGAAATCCGGAAACCATAGATCAGGCGTGCCACCACGTCGCGGCCCTGGTCGTCGGTGCCAAGCCAGTTGTATTCAAGGTCGCGGCAGCCGCTGAGCTGCTTCCTCTCGACCACCTCCTTGCACTGCGCTTCGGTCAGGAGCCAGGTCGGCTTCGACGGCGCCGGCGTCGGCAGATCGAGATTGTGGGTATCGTAGGAATAGCGGATTGGCGGCCAGATGATGGTGCCGCCCTTGGCCGCGATCTGCTTCTGCAAATAGGGATCGCGGTAATCCGCCGTGGTCTCGAAATCGCCGCCGAACGTCGTCTCCGCGTAATTGAAGAGCACCGGCCAATAGAGCCGGCCGTCATATCTGACCATCAGCGGGCGATCATTGGCGATGAAATTGGCGAACAGCGAGATCACGAACAGCGTGAGGAAGATCCAGAACGACCAGTAGCCCCGGCGGTTGGCCTTGAAGTTCTGCCAGCGGCGCTTGTTGAGCGGCGACGGCTCGAAGGGATGGCGGCTCGGCGGCACCGCTTCGCCGAGTGGCGATTGCGTGGTGGTCTCGACAGGCTGGGGCGCAAGCATCGTCATCAGACTTCCCTCGCCTCGAAATCGATCCTTGGATCGATCCACATGTAAGCGAGATCGGAGATCAGGTTCACGACCAGACCGACCAGCGAAAAGATGAACAGCGTGCCGAACACGACAGGATAGTCGCGGTTCAGCACGCTCTCGAAGCCGAGCAGGCCGAGCCCGTCGAGCGAGAAGATGGTCTCGATCAAAAGCGAGCCGGAGAAGAAGGCGTGGATGAACGCGCTCGGAAAGCCCGCGATCACGATCAGCATCGCATTACGGAAGATGTGGCCGTACAGCACCTGCCGCTCACTGCAGCCCTTGGCGCGCGCGGTCATGACATACTGCTTGCGGATCTCATCCAGGAACGAGTTCTTGGTCAGCAGCGTCATGGTGGCAAACGCCCCGAGCGCCATCGAGATCAAGGGCAGCGTGATGTGCCAGAAATAGTCGATGATTTTCCAGTACCAGGGGAACTGCGACCAGCCGTCCGAGGTCAGCCCGCGCAGCGGGAACAGGTTGAAGAACGAGCCGCCGGCGAACAGGATGATCAGCAGGATCGCAAACAGGAAGCCGGGAATCGCAAAACCGATGATGACCACCGCCGAGGTCCAGGTGTCGAACCGCGAGCCGTCATGCACGGCCTTGCGGATGCCAAGCGGAATCGAGATCAGGTAGGTCAGCAGCGTCATCCAGATGCCGAGCGACATCGACACCGGCAATTTTTCCTTGATCAGCTGGATCACGCTGACGTCGCGGAAATAGCTCTTGCCGAAATCGAAGCGGGCGAAGTTCCACACCATCAGCAGGAAGCGCTCGGGCGCCGGCTTGTCGAAGCCGAACTGCTTTTCGAGGTTCTTGATGAAGGCCGGATCGAGGCCCTGCGCACCGCGGTACTTCGAGTTGACCGCATCCGCCGAGGCGCCGCCCGGCGCACGCGCGGCAAAATCGCCGCCGGAAGACCCCGAGACTCGCGAGGAGCCGCCGGTATCGGCGCCGGAGAGCTGGGCCAGCACACGCTCGACCGGTCCGCCCGGCGCGAACTGCACGACCACGAAAGACACGAAGAGGATGCCGAGCAGCGTCGGCACCATCAGGAGAATGCGGCGGGCGATATAGGCGCTCATGTCTTACTTCGCCTGTTCGGCGTTACCGGCCTTGGCCGGGTCGGCCCACCAGTTATCCGGCGCTCCCACGCCTTGTGCATAGCGCGCCGGCTTCGGCGGATGGGCGAACAGATCCCAATAGGCCACCTTGTGCGTGTTGGCGTACCACTGCGGCACCCAATAGCGCCCGGCACGGAACACGCGGTCGAAGGCGCGGCAGGCGGTGGTTAGTTCCGCCCTGGTCTCGGCGGCGATGATCTTCTCGACCAGCGCATCGATCACCGGGCTGGAAATGCCTGCGAGGTTATAGGAGCCTTTGGTGCTGGCGGCCTGCGACGAAAAGAACGCCCGCATGACATCGCCCGGGGTCGCCGACATCGAGAAGCGCTGGATGGTCATGTCGAAATCGAAATCCTCCAGCCGCGCGCGATACTGCACGGCATCGATCAGCCGGAAGGTGGCGTCGATGCCGAGCGTAGCGAGGTTCTTGATGTAGGGCCCGTGATGTGGCTGGATCGAGGCTTCGTCATTGAGGAATTCGATGGTGAAGGGCTCGCCGTTCGGCAGCAACCGCTTGCCGTCCTTGACGACACAGCCGGCGTCGCTCAGCAGCTGCGCCGCCTTGCGCAATAGCGCCCTGTCCTGCCCCGAACCATCAGACACCGGCGGCACGAAGGGCTTGCCGAACACCTCGTCCGGCACCTGGCCGCGGAACGGTTCGAGCAATGCCAGCTCTTCCGGCGACGGTGGGCCGGAGACCATCATGTCCGAATTCTGGAACGGCGAATGGGTGCGCGCATAGGCGCCGTACATGATGGTCTTGTTGGTCCACTCGAAATCGAAGGCGTAGATCAGCGCCTCGCGCACACGCGGGTCTTTGAACTTGTCGCGGCGCAAGTTGATGAACCAGCCCTGCGCGCCCGACGGCGTCTCGTCCGGCAACAACTCGCGCTTGACGCGGCCTTCCTTGATCGCAGGGAAATCATAGCGCGTGGCCCAGATGCGCGCGGTGAACTCTTCCCGGTAGAGATAATTCCTGCCCGTGAAACCCTCGAAGGCGACGTCGCGGTCGCGATAGAATTCGTAGCGGACGGTGTCGAAATTGTAGCTGCCGCGGCAGACCGGAAGATCGGCCGCCCACCAGTCCTTGACGCGATCATATTCGATGAAGCGGTTGACCTCGAACCGGCCGACCTTGTACGGCCCCGACCCGAGCGGCGTATCCAGCGTCGATTCATCGAACGCGCGCTTGGCGTAATAGGCCTTCGAGAAGATCGGCAGGGTTGCAACATAAAGCGGCACGTCGCGCGCGCGCTTCGGCGCGAAGCTGACGACGACGGTGGCATCGTCGAGCGCCTCGGCCTTGATGAAGTCGCGGAGCTGAACCAGGATCAGCGGGTGCCCCTTTTCCTTCAACGTGTTCAGCGAGAACGCGACGTCATGAGCGGTCAGCTTCGAGCCATCGTGAAAGCGCGCCTCGGGGCGCATGGTGAAGGTGTAGGTGAGTTTGTCTGGCGAAATCCGCACCGACTTTGCGGCCAGCCCATATATCGCATCGGGCTCGTCACCGGCGCGCGCCATCAGCGCCGTGAACGTCATGTCCATGCCCTGCGCACCCTCACCCTTGAGGATGTAGGCGTTGAGCGAATTGAACGTGAAATAGGACTGATTGTAGGCGCGGACCGACGGGATCAGCGAGAACGTGCCGCCCTTGGGGGCATTCACGTTGACATAGTCGAAATGGTGGAAGTCGGCGGGATATTTCAAGTCGCCGAACGCCGACATGCCGTGCATGTCGGCGCCATTATCGGCGGCTGCCGGACGAAGCCGCGTCGCGCATAGCGCACCGATACCGAAGCCGAGCGCGTGCCGACGGGTGAATAGCGCCATGCGCGAAAAATCCCTCAAGACCGTTTGCCGAGCCGGTTCGCCCTCTCCGCGTCGTACCACCACAACGAGGGCAGGCCGGAGCGCGCGTATTTCGGCAGTTCCGCATGGCCGAAGCGATCCCAGAGCGCATAGCGCGCGTAGGGATAGCCGAACTGCGGCACCACGTAGAAATTCCAGAGCAGCACCCGGTCCAGCGCCTTGGTCGCGGCGACGAGGCTGGCGCGGTCCTTGGCGAAGATGACCTTCTCGATCAACGCATCCACTGCCGGGTTCTTGATGCCGATGGTATTCTTGGATCCCTGCTGATCCGCGGCCTGCGACCCCCAGAATTCGCGCTGCTCATTGCCGGGCGAGAGCGACTGGCCCCAGAGGTCGGTGATGATGTCGAAATCGAAACTGCGGATGCGGTTCTCGTACTGCACGTCGTCGACGACGCGGATCGAGGTCGTGACGCCGATGCGTTCCAGCGACGGCTTGAAGAACAGCGCGATCCGCTCCGAGGAAGGATCCTGCACCAGGATCTCCACGCTCACCGGCTTGCCCGACGGATCGACCAGCTTGCGCTCGCGCACCTCGAAGCCGGCTTCCTTCAACAGCCTGGTGGCCTCGCGCAAATTGGCGCGCACCGCTTCGGGATTGCCGCCGACCGGGTTCGTGTACGGCGTCGTGAAGACTTCGGGCGGCACCTTGTCACGCACCGTCTCGAGGAGTTCGAGCTCCTGCCCCTGCGGCAAGCCGGAAGAGGCCAATTCGGTACCCTCGAAATAGCTGTTGATGCGCTTGTACTGACCATAGAAGAGCTGCTTGTTCATCTCCTCGAAATCGAACGCAAAGTTGAAGGCGCGCCGGAGGCGGGCGTCTTTGAATTGATCGCGGCGCAGGTTGAGCACGAAGCCCTGCATGCGGCCGGAATCGTTGATCGGAAACTCCTGCTTGACGACGCGTTTCTCGGTCACGGCCGGGAAGTCATACGCGGTCGCCCACTGCTTCGCCGAATTCTCGGTGATCCAGTCCGCCTGGTCGGCCTTGAAAGCTTCGAGCGCGACGACGTTGTCACGGAAGAATTCGAAACGCAGCTCGTCGAAATTGTTCTGGCCGATCTGGACCGGCAACTTGGCGCCCCAATAGTCCTTCACGCGCTCGAGCCGGACCGAGCGGCCGGCGACGAAATCGGCGATCCGGTAAGCGCCCGAGCCGAGCGGCTTCTCCAGCGTGGTCGCGGAAACGTCGCGCTTGCGGCCCTGGCTGTCCGTGCCTTCCCAGTAATGCTTCGGCAGCACCAGCAGTTCGCCGACAATGTGCGGCAGTTCGCGATTGCCGGGAGTGTCGAAGGTGAATTTGATGTCGCGCTCGCCGCTCTTTTCGGCCTTTACCACGTGCCGGTAGTAGGACGAATAGAACGGGCTTTGCTTCTTCAACGTCTCGAGCGAGAAGATGACGTCTTCCGGCGTCACCGGCTTGCCGTCGTGCCAGCGTGCCTCCTTGCGCAGCCGGTAGATCACCCAGCTGTAGTCGTCGGGATGGGCCGCGCTTTCGGCGAGCAGGCCGTATTCGGTCGCGATCTCGTCCTGCGAGCGCGACATCAGCGTCTCGTAGATCATGATCGCGGCCGGCGCGATCGAACCTTTCACGCCCATCACCGCGACGTTGAAGTTGTCGAATGTGCCGAGCGAGATAATCCGCGCGATGCCGCCTTTCGGTGCATCCGGATTGACGTAGTCGAAACGCTGGAAGCCGGCCGGATATTTGATATCGCCGAACAGCGACAGCGCGTGGCGCCACGCTGGCTCGCTGCCTCCCGGGTCCGCCTGCGCGCTCGACATCGCCGGGATGCCGGCTGCCACGCCCATGATGGGGGTCAGCGCGGCCACCGCGCCGGTCTGCAGAAGGTGTCGTCGGGTAATGGCCAAAGGGAGCTTCCTGTCGTGAACCGGGGTTACGCACTAAGTGCGTAATATAGGGCAAGGTTTCGGCGGATTATGTTGCTTTTTCCTCATCTTGGAAGCCTGGGGCCATCACGTCTGCGGCGAAACGTCCCGCTGACAAAGATGCGACCCATACGGAAACGGCCAGGCAATGCCTGGCCGTTCCGATTGAATCCATGAGGGAAATGCTATTTCTGCGCCGTCGGCAGCGGCTGGGGATGATCCGACAGCGAGTTCAGGTAGGCGATCACGTCTGCGCGCTCGCTGTCCTTCGGAATACCGGCGAAACCCATCGCGGTGCCCGGGATGAAACCCTTCGGGTTGGTGAGGAACTTGTTGAGGTCGTCGAAGGTCCAGGTGCCGCCCTTGGCCTTCATCGCGGCCGAGAAGTTGAATCCGCGTCCCTCGCCCCTCGGCTCGCCGACGATGCCAAAGAGATTCGGGCCGACCCGGTTCGGGCCGCCCTTCTCGAAGGTGTGGCAGGCCGCGCACTTCTTGGCGGCCGCGGCGCCCTTTTCCACAGAAGCGGTCTGCAGCAGTTTCTCGATCGGCTCGGACGATGCGGCGGCTTCCGCCGGTCCGCCCTTGCTCTCCTCTTTCACGGCGATCTCGAAACCGGGCTTCTCCAGCGGCTTGGGCGTGAACACCGCCTGCGCGGCAAAGCTCGTCACCAGGATAATGAGGCAGGTGCCGAGAATCGCACCCAGAATCTTGTTGAGTTCGAAGGAGTCCATTTCGGATCAGGCTCCAGGCCGAAAATGTCGACTTCAGGCAGGCCGAACGGCCGCGGGGGTGAGCCTCGGAATCAGCCCTCGTCGCGCCTCCCCCGAGCAGAGTGGAGATATCGGTTTGCCTGCGCTCTGGCAACCCGTATAAACGCGCCGACTTTCGTCCCGTCCCCACCCTGTTTCCTGCCTCCGGCAGGGTTTTGAATAGATGCCCGACCCGCGGAATTTGGTGCTGATTCCCGCCCGCATGGCGGCCACGAGGCTGCCGGGCAAGCCGCTCCTCGACATTGCCGGCCAGCCGATGATCGTCCACGTATTGCGCCGGGCGATCGAGGCTAACATCGGCCGGGTCGCGGTTGCGACCGATACGCCGGAGATCGCCGCGGCCGTCAAATTGGCCGGCGGCGAGGTGGTGATGACCCGGGCCGATCACCCCTCCGGCTCCGACCGCATCTTCGAGGCCGCGACCACGCTCGATCCTGCCGGCAACGCCGAGATCGTTGTCAACCTGCAGGGCGATTTCCCGACCATCGCGCCGGACACGATCCGCGGCGTGCTGCCACCGCTGGACGACCCCGCAGTCGATATCGCCACCCTCGCCTCCGAGATCCACACCGAAGAGGAAAGCCTCAATCCGAACGTGGTGAAGGCGGTCGGCTCGCCGATCACGGCAGGGCGGCTGCGCGCGCTCTATTTCACCCGTGCCACCGCGCCGTACGGCGACGGCCCGCGCTACCATCATATCGGCCTCTACGCCTATCGCCGCGCCGCGCTGGAGCGCTTCGTGCGGCTGCCGCCCTCGCCCCTGGAACAGCAGGAGAAACTCGAGCAGCTCCGCGCGCTGGAGGCCGGGATGCGGATCGACGTCACCATTGTCGACACCGTGCCGCGCGGCGTCGACACCCCGGCCGACCTCGAAACCGCCCGGCGCATACTGGCGAAAACCTGAACCGCTGCTAAAACCCCCGCCATGACCAAGAAGCTGAAAATCGCCTTTCAGGGCGAGCCCGGAGCCAATTCCCACATCGCGATCGTCGAGGCCTATCCCGACGCAGAGCCGATGCCGTGCGCGACCTTCGAGGACGCGCTGTCGGCGATTTCTTCCGGCGAGGCCGATCTCGGCATGATCCCGATCGAGAACTCGGTCGCCGGCCGCGTCGCCGACATCCACCATCTGTTGCCGGCCTCGGGCCTGTTCATCGTCGGCGAATGGTTCCTGCCGGTCCGGCATCAGTTGATGGCGGTGAAGGGGACGAAGCTCGGCGACATCAGGAGCGTGGAGAGCCATGTGCACGCGCTTGGCCAGTGCCGGCGCATCATCCGCAAGCTCGGCGTCAGGCCGATCGTCGCCGGCGATACCGCAGGCAGCGCGCGCGACATCTCCGAACGCGGCGACAAGAGCGTCGCCGCCATCGCCTCGCGCCTTGCCGCCGACATTTACGGCCTTGATATCCTCGCCGAGGACATTGAGGACGAAGCCCACAACACCACCCGCTTCGTGGTGCTGGCACGCGAAGCCAAATGGGCCGAGCAGGATTCAGGCCCCCTGGTCACCACATTTGTTTTCCGGGTGCGCAATTTACCCGCCGCGCTCTACAAGGCGCTCGGCGGCTTTGCCACCAACGGCGTGAACATGACCAAGCTCGAAAGCTACATGGTCGACGGCAATTTCTTCGCGACGCAATTTTATGCCGACGTCGACGGCCATCCGTATGATCGCGGACTGGCCTTTGCGCTGGAAGAGCTGAAATTCTTCTCCCGCGAATTCCGCATCGTGGGCGTCTATCCCGCCCACCCCTTCCGCGCGACGTTCAGCGAAAAAGCGGATTGATCCCGCGAGTGAGGGGCGCACGCCTTTCTCCCAACGTCGTCCCGGGCTTGACCCGGGACCCATAACCACAGGACTCCGTGGTTAGAAGACGCCGGAACTGCTTGCGCGCGGAACAACCGGCATCGGTGGTTATGGGTCCCGGCTCCCGGCTTCGCCAAGGCTTCGCCGCGGCGCGGCAAGGCCGGGACGACGCTAAGCCGCCGCTTTCTTCCCGCGCCCGAACGCGTCCGCCAGCAGGCTGTATGACTTCTTCCGCGCCTCGTGGTCGTACACCGCGGTGATGATCATCAGCTCATCCGCCTCGGTCGCCGCGATCAGCGGCTGCAATTTTGCCATCACCGTCGCCGGGCTGCCGACGAAGAAACGCGCACGGTTCCGCGTGATGGAAGCGCGCTCGGCGTCCGTATAGGGATAGGCCAGCGCCTCCTCGACGCTGGGCAGCGGCAGATACTGGCCGCGGTCCCGGCGCAGGCGGTTGAGGTCCATCGACAGTGCCAGCTTTTCCGCCTCTTCATCGGTCTCGGCCGCCACCGCCGCCACTGCGAGGATCGCATATGGCGTCTGGCGCCAGGGCGACGGCTTGAAATGCGCGCGGTAGTTGGTCATCGCATCGACCGCGTCATGGGTCGCGAAATGATGCGCGAAGCCGAAGCCCATGCCGACCTGCGCGGCGAGCTCGGACGAATAGCCGCTGGAGCCGAGCAGCCAGATCGGCGGCAGCGGCGCATCGTCGGGCATCGCCACCACATTGTTGAAGGGGTGGCCGGGCGGGAAATCCCGCGTCTCCCACAGCGTCAGTTCATGCAGCCGCTCCAGGAAATCGTCGCCCTCGCGGCGGTCGAGCCGGCTCCGCAGCGCATAGGCGGTGGCGCCGTCGGTGCCGGGCGCCCGCCCAAGGCCCAGATCGATGCGACCGGGGAACAGCGCCTCCAGCATCTTGAAGCGCTCGGCGACCACCAGCGGCGCGTGGTTGGGCAACATCACGCCGCCGGAGCCGACGCGGATGTTCCTGGTGACGGCAGCGATCTGCCCAATCATCAGATCCGGCGCGGGGCTCGCGACGGAAGCAAGGTTGTGGTGCTCGGCGAGCCAGTACCTGATATAGCCGAGCCCATCGACGTGGCGCGCCAGATCGATGCTGTTGCGCAGCGCTGCGGCGGGCTTTGTGGCTGTGGTGACGACCGAAAGGTCCAGGACGGAAAGCGGGATCATCGCACCAAGCTAGGGCGACACATTGAAACCACAAAGCCCCTCCGCGTGCAGATCAGCTCCGCGACACTCTGAACCTGAAGCCGATCGAGAGTGGGACAAAATATCGTTAATCCGCAATAATTCACCTTTGCCCACACCGGAGGAGGGAACTGACTTTCCCATGAACTACAGAATATGGCTATAATTTCCGGATTTTCGCGATAAGCCGCGAAACTCATACTCTTGCCCATTACGAATTCAGGTTGCCATCGAGAGCCAGCATATTCATCAAAAGTGGGCAAAATCCCATTATCGATGGGCTGTTTGGGCGACCCGCTTTGCCCTATCTTACCTGCTCGACCGCCCAGCCTGTCGCCGATTGTTCCGTGGAGCTTGTGAGAGCCATGACCGAGGTTGCTGCCCCGCCGTTCAGGACTCCCGCCATTTCCTTCGAGTTCTTCCCGCCGAAGACCGAGGAGATGGAGCGGAACCTGTGGGACACGATCAACCGGCTTGCGCCGCTGTCGCCCACCTTCGTCTCGGTGACCTATGGCGCCGGCGGATCGACCCGCGAGCGCACCCATTCGACCATCGCGCGCATCCTGAATGAAACCAGGCTGTTGCCGGCCGCGCATCTGACCTGCGTCAGCGCCTCCCGCGGCGAGATCGACGAGATTATCGACCGCTATCACGAGGTCGGCGTCCGCCACATCGTGGCGCTGCGCGGCGACCCGCCGGGCGGCATCGGCACGCCCTATTACACGCATCCGGACGGCTACCAGAGCTCGCCGGAGCTGGTCGCCGGCATCAAGAAGCGTCATCCCGATATCGAGGTGTCGGTCTCGGCCTATCCGGAAAAACATCCGGAGAGCGCGAACTTCGATGCCGATATCGATACGCTGAAGGCCAAGGTCGATGCCGGCGCGACGCGCGCGATCACCCAGGTGTTCTTCGACAACGATCTCTACTTCCGCTACCTCGACCGGGTGCGGGCGCGCGGCATCGAGATCCCGATCGTGCCGGGCATCATGCCGATGCACAATTTCAAGCAGGCCCGCAATTTCGTCACCCGCGCCGGCACCACGGTGCCGGACTGGTTTGCCGCGAAATTCGAAGGCCTCGATGACGATGCCGAGACCCGCAAACTGGTAGCGGCCACCGTTGCCGCCGGCCAGGTGCAGAAGCTCGCAAAACACGGCGTCGACACCTTCCATTTCTACACCATGAACCGCGCCGATCTCGTGTTCGCGATCAGCCATCTGCTCGGCATCCGTCCGAACGGCGCCAAGAAAGCTGCTTGAAGAAAGCTGCTTGAAGAAAGCTGCCTGATCAAATGACCGTACCCGTCTCTCCCAAGCGTACCGCCCTCATCGCCGCCGCGCGCGAGCGCATCCTCGTGCTTGACGGCGCCATGGGCACCATGATCCAGGGCCTGCAATTCGACGAGGCCGCCTTCCGTGGCGAGCGCTTCAAGGATTTCCACCGCGACATCAGGGGCAACAACGACGTCCTGATCCTGACGCAAGCGCAGGCGATCGAGGACATCCACGCCGCCTATCTGCGCGCCGGCGCCGACATCGTCGCGACCAACACCTTCTCCTCGACCTCGATCGCGCAGGCCGACTACGACATGTCGGACCTCGCCTATGAGCTCAACCGCGAGGGCGCCAGGCTCGCGCGCGCCGCCGCCGAGAAGGTCTCTGCCGAGGACGGCAGGCCGCGCTTCGTCGCAGGCGCCCTGGGGCCCACCAACCGCACCGCCTCGATCTCGCCCGACGTCTCCAATCCCGGCTATCGCGCGGTGACGTTCGACGATCTGCGCAAGGCCTATGGCGAGCAGATCAACGGCCTGCTCGATGGCGGCGCCGATCTTCTCCTGGTCGAAACCATCTTCGACACGCTCAATGCCAAGGCCGCGCTGTATGCGATCTCCGAGATTACGGAAGAGCGCGGCATCGATGTGCCCGTGATGATCTCGGGCACCATCACCGACAAGTCCGGCCGCCTGCTCTCGGGACAGTTGCCGGAAGCGTTCTGGAATTCGGTGCGGCATGCCAAGCCGATCACCATCGGCTTCAACTGCGCGCTCGGCGCGGAGGACCTGCGCAGCCACATCGCGGACATCGGCCGCGTCGCCGATACGCTCGTCTGCGCCTATCCCAATGCCGGCCTGCCCAACGAATTCGGGCAGTACGACGAGACGCCGGACTATATGGCGCGGCTGATCGGCGAGTTCGCAGCAGCAGGCCTCGTCAACATCGTCGGCGGCTGCTGCGGCACCACGCCGGACCATATCGCCGCGATTGCCGCGGCGGTTGCGCCGCACAAGCCGCGCATTGTTCCTGAGATCGCGCCGCGCCTCCGGCTGTCAGGCCTCGAGCCGTTCGCGCTGACCGACGCCATTCCTTTCGTGAACATCGGCGAACGCACCAACGTGACGGGATCGGCGCGCTTCCGCAAATTGATCACCGCGGGCGACTACACGGCCGCGCTGCAGGTGGCGCGTGACCAGGTCGAGAATGGCGCACAGATCATCGACGTCAACATGGACGAGGGCCTGCTCGATTCCGAGAAGGCGATGGTGACGTTCCTCAACCTCGTCGCCGCCGAGCCCGATATCGCCCGCGTGCCTGTCATGGTCGATTCCTCGAAATTCGCCGTGATCGAGGCCGGGCTGAAATGCATCCAGGGCAAGCCGGTGGTGAACTCGATCTCGATGAAGGAGGGCGAGGAGAAGTTCATCCACGAGGCCACGATCGCCAAGCGTCATGGCGCAGCCGTCGTGGTGATGGCGTTCGACGAGACGGGACAAGCCGACACGTTCGCCCGCAAAACCGAGATCTGCAAGCGCGCTTACAATATCCTGGTGAACCGGCTCGATTTCCCGGCCGAGGACATCATCTTCGATCCGAACATCTTCGCGATCGCGACCGGGATCGAGGAGCACAACAATTACGGCGTCGATTTCATCGAGGCCACGCGCTGGATCCGCCAGAACCTGCCCGGCGCGCATATTTCCGGCGGCGTCTCCAATCTCTCGTTCTCGTTCCGCGGCAACGAGCCGGTGCGCGAGGCGATGCATTCGGTGTTCCTGTATCACGCTATCAAGGCCGGCATGGACATGGGCATCGTCAATGCCGGGCAGATGATCGTCTATGACGACATCGATCCCGAACTGCGGCAGGTGTGCGAGGACGTCATCCTCAACCGCGATCCCGGCGCTTCCGAGCGACTGCTGGCGCTCGCCGAAAAATTCCGCGGCAAGGAGAGGCAGAGCAAGGAAGCCGATCTCGCCTGGCGCGAATGGCCGGTCGAGAAGCGGCTCAGCCACGCACTGGTGCACGGCATCACCGAATTCATCGAGCAGGATACCGAGGAGGCCCGACAGGCATCTTCCCGTCCGCTCGACGTCATCGAGGGTCCCTTGATGGCCGGCATGAACGTGGTCGGCGACCTCTTCGGCGACGGCAAGATGTTCCTGCCTCAGGTGGTGAAGTCCGCGCGCGTGATGAAGCAGGCTGTCGCTTATCTGATGCCATTCATGGAGGAGGAAAAGGCCCGCAACCTCGCCAATGGCGTGGCCGGCGACGGCCGCAATGCCGCTGGCAAGATCGTGCTCGCCACCGTGAAGGGCGACGTCCACGACATCGGCAAGAACATCGTCGGCATCGTGCTGCAATGTAACAATTTCGAGGTCATCGACCTCGGCGTGATGGTGCCGGCGGCAAAGATCATCGAGACGGCAAAGGCCGAAGGCGCTGATATCATCGGCCTCTCCGGCCTGATCACGCCCTCGCTCGACGAGATGAGCTTTCTTGCCGGCGAGCTGGAGCGCGAGGGCCTGAACCTGCCGCTCCTGATCGGCGGCGCCACCACCAGCCGCGTCCATACCGCCGTGAAGATCGATCCGAACTATCCGGGCGGACCAGTCGTCCACGTCAATGACGCCAGTCGCGCGGTCGGCGTCGCCTCCTCGCTGCTCTCGCCCGAGAAGCGCGAGGCCTATGCCGCCGATATCCGCGCCGAATACGCAAAGATCTCCGCGGCACATTTCCGAGCGCAGCAGGACAAGAAACGGCTGAAGCTTGCGGATGCCCGCGCCAATGGCGTCAAGATCGATTTCGCCAAGACGCCGCCGAAGCAGCCGGCCTTCTTCGGCATCAAGAGCTTCGATGCCTACGATCTGGCGGAACTGGCAAAATACATCGACTGGACGCCGTTCTTCCAGACCTGGGAATTGACCGGGCGCTTCCCGGCCATCCTCGACGATCCGAAGGTCGGCGAGGTCGCGCGCTCGCTCTATGATGATGCGCAGAAGATGCTTGAGCGCATCATCGCGGAGAAATGGTTCACGGCGCGCGCCACCATCGGCTTCTGGCCCGCCAATGCCGAAGGCGACGACATCGCCGTCTATGCCGACGAGACGCGCAAGAAGAAGATCGCGACCTTCCACACGCTGCGCCAGCAGCTCGAGAAGCGCGAAGGCCGCTTCAACGCCGCGCTGTCGGACTTCATCGCGCCAGTATCGTCGGGCGTACCTGACTATATCGGCGGGTTCGTCGTCACCGCGGGCATCGGCGAGGACGCGGTCGCCGACCGCTTCAAGAACGCCAATGACGATTACTCCTCGATCCTGTGCAAGGCGCTGGCCGATCGCCTCGCCGAAGCTTTCGCCGAGCGCATGCACCAGCGCGTGCGCAAGGAATTCTGGGGCTATGCGCCCGACGAGACGTTCTCGTCGGACGAGTTGATCCTGGAGAAATACCAGGGTATCCGCCCGGCGCCCGGCTATCCCGCGCAGCCCGACCACACCGAAAAGGCGACGCTGTTCGCGCTGCTTGACGCCGAGAACACGGCCGGCGTGAAGCTGACGGAGAGCTTTGCGATGTGGCCGGGCTCCTCGGTCTCCGGCCTCTATTTCAGCCATCCCGAAAGCTTCTATTTCGGCGTCGGCAAGATCGAGCGCGACCAAGTCGAGGACTATGCCGCGCGCAAGGACATGACCGTCACCGAGATCGAGCGCTGGCTCGCGCCCGTGCTGAACTACATCCCCTCGCAGGAAGCGAAGCAGCCAACGCCCGCGCCCGCACCCGCACCCGTCGCCACTCCCGCCAACGACGTCACCTCACACCCACCCGGTTGCACCTGCGCCGTCCATCTCGCCTGGCGCAAGAAAGCCGTCGGCGCGGGTTAGCGCGTTTTCGAGCGAAGTGGACACCGGTTCGCGTGAAGAAGACGCGTCAAAACTAGAATCTAGAGCTCCGGTTCTGATTCCATCAGGACCGAAAATGCTCTAGCCGGCCAGCTGCTCGCAATGACGCGGGGATGGGTTCTGATTCAAATTTCAAACAGCTGTCCGCTGTCATCGTCCGGCTTGACCTGACGATCCAGTATTCCAGAGGCGGTTGTGCTTGAGCCGAGAGGCCGCCGGATACTGTATGCCCCGTCATCGCGGGGCATACAGGTACGCGCCGAACCAAAGCGCCCTACTCCGCGGTCCAGCCGCCATCGATGGAGTAGTTGGAGCCGGTGATCTGCGCGGCGTCGTCGCTGCACAGGAACAAGGCGAGCGAGCCGACCTGGTCGGCGGTGACGAATTCCTTGGTCGGTTGGGCCTCGAGCAGCACATCCTTGATGACCTGCTCCTTGGTCATATTGCGCGCCTTCATGGTCTCCGGAATCTGGTGCTCGACCAGCGGCGTCCAGACATAGCCGGGGCTGATGCAGTTGCAGGTGATCTTGAAGGTCGCAAGCTCGAGCGCCACTGTCTTGGTGAGGCCCGCGATGCCGTGCTTGGCCGAGACATAGGCCGACTTGAAGGGCGAGGCGACCAGCGAATGCGCGGAGGCGGTGTTGATGATGCGGCCCCAGCCGCGCTTCTTCATCCCCGGCACCGCGGCGCGGATGCCATGAAACGCCGACGACAGGTTGATCGCGATGATCGCATCCCACTTCTCGATCGGAAATTCCTCGATCGGAGAGACGAACTGGATGCCGGCATTGTTGACGAGGATGTCGACCGAGCCGAAGGTCTTTTCGCCGAGCGCGATCATTTCCGCGATCTCGGCGGGCTTGGTCATGTCGGCCGGCGAATAGGCGGCCTTGACCTTGAAATCGGTCTCGATGCCGGAGCGCTCGCGCTCGATATCGGCCGGCACGCCCATGCCGTTGATGACGACATTGGCCCCCGCGCTGGCGAATTTACGCGCAATCGCCAATCCGATGCCGCTGGTCGAGCCGGTCACGACAGCGGTCTTGCCTGTCAACGTAGCCATATCTGCTTCACTCCTTCTTTGCGGGGAACGGATCGACGTCCCCCGTGAGATCGTAGGTCACCATGGTTTCCCCGGACTGCGGCCGTTCTAGCCATTCTTTGTGACGCATCGACAAATGAACGTCGCGGACGCCCGCCTCCCAATGCTCGACCATGGCGACATGGGAGAAGTCGTAATCCTTCGACGACGTCTCGTAGTTCTTGCTGCGGTAGATCAGGTGCACCACCGTGACGGTGTTCTCCTTGGAGGCCTGCCGCAGCAATTCAACGGAGGGATCGTTCTTCAGATAATCCGGCAGCTTGCCGATGAGATCACGCACCGCCATGCGCGCATTGTGGATCTGCCTGTTCTTGTCGGTGTTCATCCGCGTGCGGCTGGAAAAGCGGATATCCTTTTCACGCTCGGCCGCCTCCAATAGCGAATTCGGCAACGGCCCGCGGGCGCTAAACAGATCGACCTGGAAGATCAGGAGATCGCGGCGGGTCTCCTCATCAAGCACGAAGTCGAGCGGGGTGTTGGAGGCGATACCGCCATCCCAGTAATGCTCGCCTTCGATCAGGACCGCCGGAAAGCCCGGCGGCAGCGCGCCGGAGGCCATGATGTGCTCGGGGCCGATCTTCTTGCCGAGCTTCTTGAACTCGTAATTGTCGAAATACCTGAAATTGCCGGTGGTCACGCCGACGGCACCGACCGAAAGCCGGGTCTTGAGGTCGTTGATGCGGTCGAAATCGACCAGCCGCTCCAGCGTCTTCTTCAGGGGCGCGGTGTCGTAATAGCTTTGCGACTGCGAGCTGCCCATGGGCCAGAACGGCGCTGGCGGAATCCGCGGCGCAAAGAAGCCAGGCACGCCGAATGTCGCGATGATGGCGGCGCTGGTCTCGTTGAACAAAGTGCGGGCGCGGTCGCCGGGCGCTATCGGATTCCAGGATACCGGACGCGACACCATCTCCCAGAATTCCTTTAAGCGCGGCACCTGCTTGTCCGGCTCGTTGCCGGCGATGATCGCGGCATTGACGGCGCCGATCGAGATTCCGGCAACCCAGTCAGGCTCGAAGCCGGCGCGACAGAGCGCCTGAAATGCTCCGGCCTGATATGAGCCAAGGGCGCCGCCGCCCTGCAGGACCAATACGCGCTGCGCCTGCGCGGGCGTCGTGGCGGGCGGAGGATCTGAAGTATCCATCGTGACCGTCAATCAGTGGTGTATAATGGCGCCCAGCGTGGCCGCAGTTCGCGACCGCGTCAATCGGCCTGATCCGGCGTGACGATCACGCAGAGTTAGGTTGACGCGAGAATGAGCGTCCAGAACACCTTGTACTTGGTGTTCGGCGCATAGCTCGCGGCAATGCCCAATTTTGTGACACCGCCCTTGAGCATATTGGCCTTGTGTGGCGGCGAATCGCGCCAGCCGGAAAACGCTTCCGCCAGCGTGTGATAGCCGGCGGACACGTTTTCGACCGCGACCGTCGCCGGATAGCCGGAGCCTTCCAGCCGTTTGCCGAGCGGGGCCTTCACGTCATGGTCCATCTTGTTGCGCGCCGCCATGGCCTGCGACTGCTGCTCGGCGAGCTTGACGAGCGCAGGATCCACCACCACGGCGCCGAGGCCGTTGTTCTGGCGATATTGCGAGATCATGGTCGCGGCGGCCTGGGTGTCCAGGACGGCGCCGGGTGCAGCCATGTTGACATACATGGCCGGCTGTTCCGGAAGTGGAGTGTCTGTCGCGCAGCCGCCCAGCACCAGAAGCCCAAAGAGGGCGACGGTCGTCCGTTTCACTGAAAGGATTCCCCCAAGGTTGGTCCGCCGTTGTTGCATACCAACCGTGGCTGAATGGTGAACGGGGGGCGTTTTTTTGCCGCGGCGATGGCGGTCCGCGAGATCCTGTAGCCCGGATGGAGCGAAGCGTAATCCGGGGCCTCTTCGCGCGTGGATGCGAATCCCGGGTTGCGCTCCGCTTCACCCGGGCTACGGCAGCTATTCGTGAGCCGCGAAAATACGGTAGCGGCGGGGTTCCAGCGAGATGATTTCGCCGGCCTGCAGTTCCCGGTCGCGCGGCGCATCGATCTCGATCACGGTCTTGCCTTCGCTGTCGGCAAGCGCGACCTCGGCACGCTGGATCGGGCCGAAGGAGCGGACGTGGCGCACCGCCCCTTCCAGCGATCCGCCTCCCGCCGGGCCGATCTGCATGTCATGGCGGCGCACGAACAATTTGGAGGCGCCGGGCGCCGCACCATTGGCGGCGATGTTGAGCGGCCTGCCGCCGAGCCGGACCGCGCCGTCGCTGACATCGACCGGCAGCACGATGGATTCGCCGATGAAGCCGTGGACGAAGGCCGTCGCCGGATTGTCATAAACCTCGCCAGGGGTGCCGATCTGCTCGATGCGGCCTTTGTCCATGACGACCACGCGGTTGGCGACCTCGAGCGCCTCTTCCTGGTCATGGGTGACGAAGATCGAGGTGACGTGGATCTCCTGATGCAGCGAGCGCAGCCATTGCCTGAGCTCCTTGCGCACCTTGGCATCGAGCGCGCCGAAGGGCTCGTCGAGCAACAGGATGCGCGGCTCGATCGCGAGCGCACGGGCGAGCGCGATGCGCTGGCGCTGGCCACCGGATAGCTGGCTCGGATAGCGGTCGGACAGCCAGTCGAGCTGCACCAGATCGAGCAGTTCCTTGACGCGGGCGCGGATCGCCTTCTCGTCCTTGCGGATCGCGCGCGGCTGCACGCGGAGGCCAAAGGCGACGTTCTCGAACACAGTCATGTGACGGAACAGCGCATAGTGCTGGAACACGAAGCCGACATGGCGCTCGCTGGCGCCGCGGGCCAGCGCATCCTCGCCGTCGATCGTGACTTCGCCCGCCTCGGGCCAGTCGAGGCCGGCAATGATCCGCAGCAGCGTGGTCTTGCCGGAGCCGGACGGCCCCAGCAGCGCCAACAGCTCGCCGTCGCCGACCTTCAGGCTGACAGTGTCCAGCGCTGCGAAATCGCCGAACTTCTTTACGATATTCTTGACTTCAATCGTCACTGACAATCTGCCCTTCGTCCAGACGCCGTTCGAGGATCGTCTTCACGACCAGCGTGATCAACGCCAGCATCGCAAGCAGCGACGCGATCGCGAACGACGCCACGAACTGATATTCATTATAAAGGATTTCGACCAGCAGCGGCATGGTATTGGTCTGGCCCCGGATATGGCCCGAGACCACCGACACCGCGCCGAACTCGCCCATCGCGCGCGCGTTACACAGCAGGACGCCGTAGAGCAGGCCCCATTTGATATTGGGCAAGGTGACGCGGAAGAAGGTCTGCAACCCTGACGCGCCCAGCGAGATCGCGGCTTCCTCCTCCTGCGTGCCCTGCTCCTGCATCAATGGAATCAGCGCGCGCGCGACGAAGGGGAAGGTCACGAAGATGGTGGCGAGCGCAATGCCGGGCACCGCGAACAGGATGTGGATGTTGTGCGCCTGCAGCCAGGTCCCGAAGAAACCCTGTGCACCGAACAAGAGCACGAAGACCAGGCCCGAGATCACGGGACTGACCGAGAACGGCAGGTCGATCAGCGTGATCAGAAAAGTCTTGCCGGCGAAATCGAATTTCGAGATCGCCCAGGCCGCGATCACGCCGAAGATCAGGTTGAGGCTGACGGAGATCGCCGCGATCAGAAGCGTCAACTGGATCGCCGAGAGCGCCTCCGGCTCGCTGAGCGCCGCGAAATAGGCCGAGATACCGCGCGAAAACGCTGACGCGAACACCACGACCAGCGGCAGCACCACGAATACGGTGAGGAAGAGCAGCGCCAGCCCGACGATCAGGAAGCGGATCGGCCGGGGCTCGGTGCGCAGATCCCGCTTCGAGGCCGCCGTGTGCGGGCGCACCCTCTCCCGCTGCGAGGGCGGCGAGGCGACATTGAGGTCGGTCTTCGGGGCATAGGCTCGCAACTGCGTGGTGGAGGAAGCCAGGTTCGATTGCAGCGACATCGATCCGGCCCTCTAGTGAGTGGGAATGCGGGTCTGCGCCCAGCGCTGCAGGCGATTGACCGCGAAGATGATGATGAATGAAGCCAGCAGCATGACCACCGCGATCGCGGTGGCATCCGCATAACGAAATTCGGAGAGCCGGATCACGATCAACAACGGCGCGATCTCGGAGACATTCGGCAGATTGCCGGCGATGAAGATGACCGAGCCATATTCGCCGACGGCGCGGGCGAAGGCGAGCGCAAAGCCGGTCAAGAGCGCCGGGATCAAGCTCGGCAGGATCACGCGAAAGACCGTGTGCCAGCGGTTGGCGCCGAGGCTTGCCGCGGCCTCCTCGATCTCCGGATCGAGATCGATCAGCACAGGCTGTACCGTCCGCACCACGAAGGGAATGCCAATGAAGACCATGGCAAGGAAAATGCCGATCGGCGTGAACGCGACCTTGATGCCCAGCTCGGCAAGCGGCGCACCTAACCAGCCCTTCTGCGCAAAGAGCTGGGTCAGCGCGACGCCGGCAACCGCGGTCGGCAGCGCGAAGGGGATATCGACGATCGCATCGAACAGCCGCCGTCCCGGAAAGCGGTAGCGCACCAGCGCCCAGACGATGACCGTGCCCATCACCAGATTGACGCAAGCCGCGGCAAACGAAAGCCCAAACGAAATCTTCAGCGCGCTCAGGGTGCGGCGGCTGGTGACGATGCCCCAGAACTGATCGAAGCTCAGCTCAAACGTCTTGAGAAAGAGACCGGCGAGCGGAATCAGGACGATAACGGAGAGCCATGTCAGGGTCAGTCCCATGGTGAGACCGAACCCCGGCAAAGTACTGCGCCGTGCAACCGCTGTGCTCACCTATCCCCCTGCTTCTGCCCCCACGGGCCCCGGCCAGATCAATTCTTGTAGATCTGGTCGAACATGCCGCCCTCGGCGAAGTGCTCCTTCTGCGCCTTGGTCCAACCACCGAAAACGTCGTCAATGGTGAAAAGTTCAACCTTGGCGAAGGATTTCTCGTATTCCTTGGCAATCTCCGGATCGCGCGGACGGTAAGAATTACGCGCGGCGATTTCCTGGCCTTCCCTGGTATACCAATATTTCAGATAGGCCTCGGCGACCGCCTTGGTGCCCTTCTTGTCTGCGATCGCATCGACGACCGCGAGCGGCGGCTCGGCGAGGATCGACAGCGGCGGCGAGACGATCTCGAACTTGTCCTTGCCGAACTCGCGCTGCGCCAGAAACGCCTCGTTTTCCCAGGCAAGCAGCACGTCGCCGACGCCGCGCTCGACAAAGGTAACGGTCGAGCCACGCGCGCCGGTGTCGAGCACCGGTACGTTCTGGTAGAGATCGGCGACGAACTTCTTGGCCTTGTCGGCCGAGCCGAACTTCTTCTGTGCATAGCCCCAGGCGGCGAGATAATTCCAGCGAGCGCCGCCCGAGGTCTTCGGGTTCGGCGTGATGACGGCAACGCCTGGCTTGATCAGATCGTCCCAATCCTTGATGCCTTTGGGATTGCCCTTGCGCACCAGGAACACGATGGTCGAGGTGTAGGGTGCGGCATTCTGCGGCAGACGCTTCTGCCAGTCCGGCGCGATCAGGCCTTTGGCCGCGACCGCGTCGACGTCGTAGGCGAGCGCGAGGGTGACCACGTCGGCCTGCAGGCCGTCGATCACGGCGCGCGCCTGCGAGCCGGAGCCGCCATGCGACTGCTTGATCTCGACGCTCTTGCCGGTCTCCTTCTGATAGGCGGCGGCAAACGCCTTGTTGAAATCGGCATAGAGCTCACGCGTCGGATCGTAGGACACGTTGAGCAGCGAGTAATCGGCGGCGAAAGCCGAACCCGCCCACAGCAAACCCGCGACGAACGGCAGGATACGACGGACCATCTCTATCTCCATTCAAATCGGATGAAGCAACACCGGAGCACGTGGAACATAACTCACGGCGAAGAGCGCTTTAGTCAACGGAACCGCATTTCATTGTTTGCGGCGTGGCAGCGTCATTGTCCTAAGAAGTCTTCATCGTATGAATGCCGCATTCTGTCTTGGCACGACCACGCCAGCGGCCGGCGCGCGCATCCTCATCGGGCGCGGTGCGGCTGGTGCAGGGCATGCAGCCGACCGACATATATCCGGAGGCAATCAGCGGATGCGGCGGCAGCTTGCCGTCGCGGTAGATCGCCTCGATCTCTTCGCGTGTCGCGTTGGCGAAGGGATTGAATTTCAGGCGCACGCCGTCTTCCTCGACCACGGGGATGTCGGCGCGGGCGCCGCCCTGAAAGCGCTTGCGTCCGTTGAGCCAGGCGGCGAACGGCGCCAGCGCGCGCGTCAGCGGCTCGACCTTGCGGATGCGGCAGCAGGCGTCGGGATCGGAGAACCAGAGATCGCGCTCGGGATCGTCGCGGTGAAGCGTCTCCTCGAGCGGCTTGATCGAGCGAACATCGGTCAGACCAAGCGTGTCGATCAGCGTGTCGCGATAGGCAAGCGTTTCCGCGAACAGCCACCCGGTATCGAGGAAGATCACGGGGATGGCCGGATCGACATCGGCCATCACCTTGAGCAGCGCCGCCGATTCCGTGCCGAAGGACGAGACCAGCGCAAGGCGCTCGCGGCCGACCGTCTTCAGCGCGGACTCGATGACCTCGAACGGCGTCGCCGCGCGCAGGACGCGATTGAGCTCCTGTACCGACGGCAGCGCCGACAGCGCCTCGATCGACATCTCTGGCGCCAGCGCGTTCATGGGCTGGCGCTTTCGGAATGACGCAATTGCGTGCGGCGGCTCAGCGCGGTGGTGCGGCCGTCGCCGGTCGGCTGGTAGAATACGGTGTAGCGTTTCACCGTCTCCGCGAAGGCGTCCGCATCCTTTTCCTTCTTCACGTCGAGCGCATCGAAGCCGGCGCGCAGCATGAACACGAACTGGTCGCGCAGCACCTGGCCGGTGGCGCGCAATTCGCCCTGGAAGCGATAGCGCTCACGAAGCAGCCGCGCCTGGCTATAGGCGCGGCCGTCGCGGAACGACGGAAACACCAGCGCGACCGCGGCGAGCCGGTCGAGATAGGGCACGAGCTCGTCGAGATCGCGGTTGTTCGGCCAGACCACGCCGACCTTGCCGGGCCGGCGCAGCAGCGCCTCGGGATCGTCAAGGAAGCGCGCCGCCTGCACCAGGATTGCGCCATCAGCCGGGATCTCGGCGCCGTCGGCGACATGGGCGTAGATGTCGGTTGCGATTTTTCCGTTCTTAACGAGTGGCATAGACCCGCTCCTTGAAAGGTTCGACGCCGAGCCGCTTGACCGTGTCGATGAAGAGTTCATCGGGGGAATAGCGCAGCGCCAGATAGGCCTCGACGATGTCCTCGACCACGTCGGCGACCTCGCCATAGGGCACCGAAGGGCCGATCAGCGTACCGAGCGCGGCGCCCTCGTCGGCGCGGCCGCCGATCGTGATCTGATAAAATTCCTCGCCGTTCTTCTCGACACCGAGGATGCCGATATGGCCGACATGGTGATGGCCGCAGGCGTTGATGCAGCCGGAGATATTGATGTGCAGCCGGCCGATCAGGCCTGCGGTGTCGTGATTGGCAAAACGCCGCGTCAATTCCTGCGCGATCGGGATCGAGCGCGCATTCGCCAGAGAGCAGTAGTCGAGCCCTGGGCAGGCGATGATGTCGGAGACCAGGTTCACGTTCGGCGTCGCGAGCCCGGCCTTGTCGAGCGCCTTCCACAGCGCCGGCAGATCGCGCTTGGCGACATGCGGCAGCGCCAGGTTCTGCTCATGGCCGACGCGGATCTCGCCGAAGGAATAGCGGTCGGCGAGATCGGCGATCACATCCATCTGCTCGGCGGTGGCATCGCCGGGCGGACCGCCGACCGGCTTCAGCGACAGCGTCACGATCGAATAGCCCTGCACCTTGTGCGGAAACACCGAGTTCTTGCGCCAGCGCTCGAACAGCGGATCATGCGCCGCCTGCTTCAGCTCATCGGGCATGTGCGGCAGCTTCTCGTAGGCCGGATAGGAAAAGCGCGAGCGCACTTCCTCGATCGCGCCGTCATCGAGCGTCAGCGCGCTGTCGCGCAATTGCTGCCACTCTTCCTCGACTTCCTTGCCGAACTTCTCGATGCCGAGCTCGTGCACGAGGATCTTGATGCGCGCCTTGTAGATGTTGTCGCGGCGGCCGTACTGGTTGTAGACGCGCAGGATCGCCTCGACATAGCTCAGGATGTCGCGGCCGTGCACGAACGGCTTGATGGTCTTGGCGATGAACGGCGTGCGGCCCAGCCCGCCGCCGACCAGCACCTCGAAGCCGGTCTCGCCATCGGCGTTCTTGTGCAGCCGCAGGCCGATGTCGTGGATCTTGATCGCGGCGCGATCGTGCTCGGACGCGGTGATCGCGATCTTGAACTTGCGCGGCAGGAACGAGAATTCCGGATGCAACGTCGTATGCTGCCGAAGCAGCTCCGACCAGATGCGGGGATCCTCGACCTCGCCGGGCGCAACGCCCGCCCACTGGTCGGAGGTGACGTTGCGCATGTTGTTGCCGGAGGTCTGCATGGCGTGGATGCCGACCTCGGCAAGATCGGCGAGCGCGTCCGGCAGCTCGGCGAGCTTGATCCAGTTGAACTGGATGTTCTGCCGCGTCGTGAAATGTCCGTAGCCGCGGTCGTAGCGGCGCGCGACATGGGCAAGCGCGCGCAATTGCTTTGTTGACAGCGTGCCATAGGGGATCGCGACGCGGAACATATAGGCGTGAAGCTGCAGGTACACGCCGTTCTGCAATCGCAGAATCTTGAATTCGTCCTCGGTGAGTTCGCCGGAAAGCCGGCGCTTCACCTGGTCGCGGAATTCTTCGACACGTTCGTGAAGGAGCGTGCGATCGAGTTCGTCATATGCGTACATGAGGGAGAACCTTAAGCCGGAACCGGAAGCTCGATGGTGAGGCCTTCCGACCGGATATGTTCGCGGAGATTGCCGGGCGCAATCTCTCCATTGTCCTTGATTGCGACAGGCGCGATGTAGGCACCGATCGCGCCGACGTCATCGGCAACCGCTTCGGCGAGCAGCGCCCGCGCATCGTCGGATGTGCGGACGATGGCGGCATCCGCAAGGCGCGATGACCAGCCATGCTGGGAGGTGCGATAGATCACCACGCCGTCATGAGTACGGTTGGCGGTCACTACCGAAGGCCCGGTAATTCTGATTTTCTTCTGTTCAAGCGGAGAGGTCATTCGGCAGCTTCCAAAAGTTCCGAGATCACTTGGTTGAGGTTGGCATGGCGCCAGGGCGCAGAGTGGGAGACGACGTCGCCGATGACGAGGATGGCGGGGCCGCCATCGATCTTCTCGACCAGCGACGGCAGATGTTCGAGCGTCCCGACCGCAGCCTTGGCATCGGGCCGCGTCACCCGCGCGAACACGCCGACCGGCGTTTGTGGCGAGCGGCCAGCGGCCAACAGGCCGGCGCGGATCGTCGGCGCGGCGGTCATGCCCATATAGACCACGACGGTCATCTTCTTGTCTGTTAGCGCCGACCAGTCGATAGTCTCGGCGTCACGCGCCTTGTGCGCGGTGAGGAAGGTGATGCGCAGCGCCTCGTGGCGGAAGGTCAGCGGCGCCTCGAATTGCGCGGCGGCACCTAAGCCCGCCGTGATGCCGGGGATCACCGAATAGGCGACGCCTGCCTGGCGCAGCGCTTCGATCTCTTCGCCGCCCCGGCCAAAGATGAAGGGGTCGCCGCCCTTCAGCCGCACCGCGCGCTGTCCCGATTTCGCGGCCTCGATCATCAGTCTGTTGATGGCATCCTGGCCGATGCCGGGCTTGCCGACGCGGCGGCCGACCGGAATGCGCGAGGCGTCGCGGCGCACGCGGTCAAGAATCTCTGATGACACCAATTCGTCGTAGAACACGACGTCGGCGTCCTGCAGTGCGCGCAGCGCCTTGATGGTGAGGAGATCCGGATCGCCAGGTCCGGCACCGACCAGCGTCACATGGCCCTTTGCCTTGCCGAGCCCGGTCGCGCCGGCAAAGGCGGAAGGATCGGAAATCTGCTGAAGCGCCTTCTCCGCTTCCTCCCTCTTGCCGGCGAGCACCAGCGCGCCGATCGGACCCTCGACAATGCGCTCCCAGAAGCGGCGACGCAGCGCGAATTCGCCGATGCGCGCATGTATGGATTTGCGGAATTGGCCGATGAAGGATGCGAGATCGCCGATGCGGGCCGGCAGCACCGCCTCGATCCGCTCGCGCACGCGGCGCGCCACCACCGGCGAGGCGCCGCCGGTGCCGACGGCGACCACGACATCGCCGCGATCGACGATCGCCGGGAAAATGAAGGTGGAATGCTCGAGATCGTCCATCACATTGACGGGCAGGCCGACAGCCCTCGCGCGCGCCGCCAGCGCAACACCGACATCGCCGGCGCCCGCGCAGAGCACCGCGATGACGCCGCTGAGATCAGCGGCGAGTGGATCGCCCGTTGCGAGTTCGACGCGCGTCGCATCGATGCCGCTCACATCATGATTGCCGTCGGTCGCAAACCAGCGGACGCGCGCGCCGGCGGCCGCGAGCAGACGTAGCTTCGCGCGCACGAGATCGCCCGCGCCGACCAGCAGCACCACGCCCGTTTGCAGATCCAGGAACACCGGCAAGAACCGCATGCGCCACTCGCTTCCCCAACTTATGGGTTGACTGGAATTTTATTCTATATATGTGTCGGCAAGCGCCCGCAAAGAGAAATTTATTTCTTCTCTATTGCATCGCAACTATAGAATTTTCGCCTCCAAAGGCCAAGGCACAGAGATGCATCTTCTCGACAATGAATCCGGCAAAGCACGCTTGCGCGCTTCTGAGCCCAAAGAGGGAATAAAGGTGCCGCGGAAAATCCTCGTCGAAGAACCCGCGACAGCGCCTTCCATGGATCATCTCGACGAACTCGAGGCGCAAAGCATCTACATTCTGCGCGAGGCGTTCGCGCGGCTGAAGAAGCTCGCGCTGCTGTGGTCGCTCGGCAAGGACTCCAACGTGATGATCTGGCTCGCGCGCAAGGCCTTCTTCGGCCGCGTGCCCTTTCCTGCCATGCATGTCGATACCGGCAAGAAATTTCCGGAGATGTATGCCTTCCGCGATCGCTACGCGAAGGAATGGGATCTCGACCTCCGCGTCGAACCCTGCCCGCCGATCGATAGTGTCGATCCCACGCTGCCGCCCGCGGCGCGCTCCGCTGCACGCAAGACCGAGGGCCTGAAGCTCGCGCTGGTCAAGCACGGCTTTGACGGATTGATCGCCGGCATCCGCCGCGACGAAGAGGCGACGCGTGCCAAGGAGCGCGTGTTCTCGCCGCGTGGCCTGGAGGGCGAATGGGACGTGCGCGACCAGCCGCCGGAGTTCTGGGATCATTTCAACGCCTCCCCGCCGCAGGGCGCGCATTTGCGCATCCACCCGATCCTGCATTGGACCGAAGCCGACATCTGGGCTTACACAAGACGCGAGAACATCCCGATTATCCCGCTTTATCTGGCGAAGGATGGCAAGCGCTATCGTTCGCTTGGCGATGCCGACATCACCTTCCCCGTCGCGTCGACCGCGTCAAACATCGATGAGATCCTGGCCGAGCTCGAAGACACCAAGGTGCCGGAACGCGCGGGCCGCGCCCTCGATCACGAGACCGAGGATGCGTTCGAACGGCTGCGTGTCGCCGGTTATCTCTGAGAAGTGAGCTTAAGGCGTTTTCGATGAACATGGTTCTTCCCAGCGCGATCTCCGCGACACCGAACGGCACCACGCGTCCGCAAGTCCGTATCGTTATCGTCGGCCATGTCGATCATGGCAAATCCACCCTGGTCGGCCGCCTCTTGCACGAGACCGGCAGCTTGCCCGACGGCAAGCTCGAAATGCTGAAAGCCGTCAGCGCGCGGCGCGGCATGCCGTTCGAATGGTCGTTCCTGTTGGATGCGCTGCAGACCGAGCGCGACCAGGGCATCACCATCGACACCACGCAGATCCGCTTCCGCACCCGCTCGCGCGACGTGGTGCTGATCGACGCGCCCGGCCACGCCGAATTCCTCCGCAACATGATCACCGGCGCCTCGCAGGCGGACGGCGCCGTGCTGATCATCGACGCGCTCGAAGGCGTGCGCGACCAGACCCGGCGGCACGGCTATCTGCTGCATCTGCTCGGCATCAAGCAGGTCGCGGTCGTCGTCAACAAGATGGATCGGGTCGATTTCAGTGCCGAGCGCTTCGGCGAAATCAGCGACGAGATATCGGCGCACCTGACCGGTCTTGGCGTGAAGCCATCGGCGGTGATCCCGATCTCCGCGCGCGACGGCGATGGCGTCGCCGAGCACACGGCGCGGATCGCCTGGTACAAGGGGCCGAGTGTCGTCGAGGCGCTGGACGAACTGGAGCCGGCACGGCCGGCGGAAACCTTGCCGCTGCGACTGCCGGTGCAGGCGATCTACAAATTCGACGACCGCCGCATCGTCGCGGGCCGCATCGAATCCGGCAGCCTGAAGGCCGGCGACGAGATCGTGATCATGCCGGCCGGCAAGATCGCCAGGATCAAGACGGTCGAGAGCTGGCCGGTCACGCCGCTTCAAGGGCCGCAAACGGCCGGCCGCTCGGTCGGCATCACGCTCGACCGCGAGTTGTTCATCGAGCGCGGCGACGTCATCGGCCATGTCGGCGCGAGCCCGCGCGACACCCGCCGCATCCATGCCCGGATCTTCTGGCTGCACGACAAGCCATTGTCGAAGGGCGACCAGATCCTGATCCGGCTCGGCACCCGCGAGACCCGCGCCAGCGTGGTCGCGATCGACAAGGCGGTCGATCCCGGCGCGCTCTCCAACGAGGAAACCAACTCGATCGCACGCAACCATGTCGGCGAGATCGACATCTCGCTGGCGCAGCCGATTGCCGCCGATCCCTATCATGAAAGCCCGCGGACCGGGCGGCTGGTGATCGAGGTGAACGGGCGCATCGCCGGCGGCGGCCTCGTGCTGTCGGTCGATGCCGGCCAGCGCGCCGTGCCGGTCGACATCGTGCCGGTGGAGTCGGCGTTGCGCGCCGACGAGCGTTCGGCCCGCTATCGTCACGGCGGCGCCGTGCTCTGGTTCACGGGGTTGCCCGGCTCCGGCAAATCGACATTGGCGCTCGCGCTGGAGCGGCGGCTGTTCACCAACGGCGGCTCGCCGATCCTGCTCGACGGCGACACCTTGCGGGCCGGCCTCAACAGCGATCTCGGCTTCTCGCACGCCGATCGCAGCGAAAATATCCGCCGTCTCGCGGAGATCGCCACGCATCTTGCGCGCAACGGCCATATCGCGATCGTCACCGCGGTCTCGCCCGCAGCCTCCGACCGAGCTGCGGCGCGCCGCATCGCCGACAGCGCGTTCCGCGAGATCTATGTCGCGACGCCCGCGGAAATCTGCGAAAGCCGCGATCCCAAGGGCCATTACGCCAAGGCCCGCGCCGGCGGCCTGCCCTCCTTCACCGGCATCACCAATGACTACGAGCCGCCGGCGGGCAACGAACTGACGATCGATACCTCGCGCCGGACAGTCGCCGACGCCGTCGACGAGATCGAACGGATGCTGGCCCAGACCGGCATCCTGTTCGAGGAAGTCGCCGACCTCGCGGCGAATATTTAGAGCGGGATGCTTTATTGCTTGTATTCGGTGGTGACCACAAACTCCCACCTCTCCCAACGGGAGAGGTCGGCGCGAAGCGCCGCCGGGTGAGGGGTTACGGTCCCTCGTTAGAGCTGCGGCCCCTCACCCGATTTGCTGCGCAAATCGACCTCTCCCCGTCGGGGAGAGGTCGGCACCTGCGACGCGACGCCTACCCATCCCATCGCATCATGTTTTAGGCGGCCTGGCCCGCTCCTTTGGTAGGACACCAAGCCCCCGCAGGGGGCCTTCTCATGGCCGCGGCTTTAGCGTTAAAAGGGCGTTGAACCGCCCGCCTTTTGGCGTGTTTTTTGCTGTTTTCGTTCCGAAAACAGTACGTAGCCGCCATTTCTCTTGGAAAGCCCAACATGACGCGTGTCGAAGCCCACGGATTGAAGATCGCCCCTGTCCTGTTCGATTTCATCGCCAAGGAGGCGACCCCCAATACCGGGATCGCGCCCGACGCCTTCTGGGCCGGGCTTGCCGCCATCATCGCAAAACTGGGCCCGAAAAACCGCGAATTGCTTGCCTTCCGCGACACGCTGCAGGCCAAGATCGACGATTGGCACCGCGCGCACAAGGGCAAGGCGTTCGACATCGACGCCTATACCGCTTTCCTGAAGGAAATCGGCTATCTGCTCCCGGAGCCGCCGACCAGGCAGGTCGAGACCGCCAATGTCGACGAAGAGATCGGCAAGATCTGCGGTCCGCAGCTCGTGGTGCCCCTGACCAATGCGCGCTATGCGCTGAATGCGGCGAATGCGCGCTGGGGCAGCCTCTATGACGCCTTCTACGGCACCGACGCGATCCCGCACGACCCGAGCGAAGCTGGCCGGGGCTACAACAAGGCGCGCGGCGACAAGGTGATCGCGAAGGCCAAAGCGTTCCTGGATTCGGCCGCGCCGCTCGCGACCGGAAGCCACACTGACGTCACCTCCTACAGCGTCAGCGGCGGCAAGCTCGCGGTGAAGCTGAAGAACGGCAGCACCACCGCACTGAAGTCAGCCGCGCAGTTCGCGGGCTATCAGGGCGATGCCGCCGCGCCGAGCTCGGTGCTGCTCGTCAACAACGGCCTGCACATCGACGTCACGATCGACCGCAATCATCCGATCGGCAAGGACGATCCGGCCGGGGTCGCCGACATGATCCTGGAGGCGGCGGTCTCCACCATCCTCGACATGGAAGACAGCGTCGCGGCTGTCGATGCCGAGGACAAGGTGCTGGTCTATCGCAACACGCTTGGTCTGATGACCGGCACGCTATCGGCCGATTTCGAGAAGGGCGGCAAGACGTTGACGCGCTCGCTCAATGCCGACCGCGTCTACAAGACGCCCGACGGCAAGGATCTCACGCTGCACGGCCGCAGCCTGCTTCTGATGCGCAATGTCGGCCATCACATGTTCACCGACGCCGTGCTCGATGCAAAGGGCGAGGAAATCCCGGAAGGGATCCTCGATGCCGCTGTCTCCGGCCTGCTCGCTATCCATGATCTCAAGGGCAAGTCGAAGATCAAGAACAGCCGCACCGGGTCGGTCTATATCGTCAAGCCGAAGATGCACGGCCCCGACGAGATCGCGCTGACCTGCGAATTGTTCGGCGAGGTCGAGAAACTGCTTTCGCTGCCGGAGAACACGCTCAAGGTCGGCATCATGGACGAGGAGCGCCGCACCACCGTCAACCTCAAGGCCTGCATCCAGAATGCGGCCAAGCGCGTGATGTTCATCAACACCGGCTTCCTCGACCGCACCGGCGACGAGATCCACACCTCGATGGAAGCCGGTCCGATGATCCGCAAGAACGACATGAAGGCGCAGCCCTGGATCAAGGCCTATGAGGACTGGAATGTCGACATCGGCCTGGTCGACGGCCTGCCCGGCCATGCGCAGATCGGCAAGGGCATGTGGGCCGCGCCCGACAAGATGGCCGACATGCTGGCGCAGAAGATCGGCCATCCGCAGGCCGGCGCCACCACCGCCTGGGTGCCGTCACCGACCGCCGCGACGCTGCACGCGCTGCACTATCACCAGGTCAACGTGATCGCGCGCCAGCAGGAGCTGGCCAAGGGCGGCCCGCGCGCAAAGCTCTCCGACATCCTCACCATTCCGGTGTCGCAGTCGAACTGGGCGCCGGATGACGTGAAGCAGGAGATCGACAACAACTGCCAGGGCATCCTGGGCTATGTCGTGCGCTGGATCGACCAGGGCGTCGGCTGCTCCAAGGTACCCGACATTCACGACGTCGGCCTGATGGAAGACCGCGCCACCTTGCGCATCTCGAGCCAGCATCTGGCGAACTGGCTGCACCAGGGCGTCATCACCAGGGATCAGGTGATGGAGTCGCTGAAGCGCATGGCTGTGGTCGTCGACGGCCAGAACAAGGGCGATCCGCTCTACAGGCCGATGGCGCCCTCCTTCGATGGCGTCGCCTTCAAGGCCGCCTGCGACCTGATCTTCAAGGGCCGCGAGCAGCCGAACGGCTACACCGAATTCATCCTCACTGCCCGCCGCCGCGAAGCGAAGGCCGCCAGCTGATCTGACTCACAAGGTTGCACGTCACGATGCCGCACGATTTCAGGGAACCCGTGCGGCATCAAATCCGTTTCAACGCCATCTCAACTGAAGCATCGGAGAGATGGCAATGGATTGGAACCGGATCGAGGGCAACTGGAAGCAGTTCAAGGGCGCCGCCAAGGAGAAATGGGGCAAGCTCACCGATGACGATCTCAACGTGATCGAAGGCCGCCGCGAGCAGCTCGAAGGCAAGCTGCAGCAGCGCTACGGCTTCGCCAAGGACCAGATCCACAAGGATGTGGACGACTGGTTCCGGAGCCTGCGATAGCTCTCCTCGCAGCAAAGCCCCGGCCAACGCCGGGGCTTTTGCTTGGTCGTGTTGTCAGAACACCGCAATGTCCTTTCAGATGTATCTCAACAGCGAGATCACACCCAGGATGATGACGACGACACGCGCGATCTGCTTGGCGCGCGCATCAAGCGGCAGCAGGTTGATCAGGTAAAGGACGAGGATAACGACCAGAAACGTGACGAGTATGCTGACGAGCATGCGGCCCCCCGGGGACGTCGTGAATGGCGTGTTAGTCTTCTCTTAACTGCCAGATGCCCGCGAGGTTCCGGGTGGGGAACCTGACTTCCCTTCAGAAAAGTTCAGTTATTTCAGCAAGCTCCGTAGATATACGGCAATAGCGCTTCCGGAAATTTTTACCCTTCTTGTTCCAGATGGCGACAGCTTTGGGGGAGCCACATGCTGAATCGCCTTTCTGTATCCGCGTTGCTGAAAATCGTTATCCTGAGCACTGCATTTTGCATCATCGTCGGTTTCTCGCTGAATGCGTGGGATAGCTGGGGCCGGCTGCAGGTGGCGGGCCGGATTTCGACGATTGCCGATGTCTCAGCCAATCTTTTCAAGGCGATGCACAGCCTGCGGACCGATCGTTCCTCCACCAACCGCCTTCTGATCGGCGCATCTCCGCTGGACAGCGGAATCGAGAAGTACCTCCGCGATCTCCGCGATGCCGAAATGCTGGCGATGGCGAACGGGCTCGCCCGGCTCAAGACCATGAACTTCCCCGAGCAGACCACCCTGGTGGCGGAGTTCGAACGGCTGTTCTCACTGCTGACGGCCGAGCAGAAGGAATTCTGGCAGGAGATGGCCAAGCCGAAGGAAGCGCGCCGCGCCGAACTGGCGAAGGAGTATCAGGCGACGACGCTGGCGCTGCTCGATGTGCTCGACAAATTGTCGGGAACGCTTGCCGCCGATGTCAATCATCAGGACGCCGTGATCGACCAATTGCTCAACATCAAGCAGACCGCCTGGCTGTTGCGCAACACCGCCGGCGAAGCCTCCGCGCTGGTATCGGACGCACTTGGTGCAGGCCGTATCGCGCCGGAAACCCGCCTCCGTTACACCAAATTCGTCGGCGGCATCGATGCCGCCTGGAAGGCGCTCGAGGTGTCGACCTCAGGCATGCAATTGCCACCGAAGCTTGCGGCCGCGATCCCCGCCTCCAAGACCGCCTATTTCGAGCCGGAGTATCAAAGTCTGCGCGACCGGCTGGTGGCGGCGCTGGCCAATGGCGAGAAGCCCGAGATGACCGCGAACCAGTGGAGCCCGGTCACCGTCGGCCGGATGGGGACGGCGGTGGCGGTCGCTGAAGCAGCGCTCGATGCGGCAAAGGATCACGCCGCAGCCCAACACGCCCTGGCGCAGCGCTCGCTGATTACGCAGCTTGCGCTGCTCGCCGGCGCGATCGCGCTCACCGTCGGCGCCATGATCGCGATCGGCCGCCGCGTCATCACGCCGTTGCACAGCATCCGCGATGCCATGCTGAAAGTCGCCTCCGGCGACCTCGACGTCGATAGCGGCTATGACGGGCGCAAGGACGAGATCGGCGCGCTTGCCGGTGCGCTCGAAACCTTCAAGCAGCAGGCCAGGGACAAGCTTCGCATCGAAGCGCAGGAGCGCGAGCGCAACGCCGGCGCGGCCGCCCGCCAGCAGGCGATCGAGAACCATGTCGGCGAGTTCGAGCACCTGGTGCGCCAGACGCTCGAGCAGCTCGGCGACGCCTCCGGCAAGATGCGGGCGACGTCGGCCAACCTTTCCGCCGTGTCGCGCCAGACCAACGCACGGGTCGAGGTCGCCGAAAAGGCGTCCGGCGAGGCGTCGATGAGCGTGGAGACGGTCGCGGCGGCTTCCGAGGAATTGAGCGCCTCGATCAACGACATCAGCCAGCAGGCGGCGCATGCAGCCGGTATCGCCAGCCGCGCGGTCAGCCAGGCCCGCAACACCGACGGGACCGTACAGGGACTGGCGAAATCCGCCGGCCGCATCGGCGAGGTGATCGGCCTCATCAACACCATCGCGGCGCAGACCAACCTGCTGGCGCTGAACGCCACCATCGAGGCCGCCCGCGCCGGCGAGGCCGGACGCGGCTTCGCCGTGGTCGCCTCCGAGGTCAAGTCGCTGGCGAGCCAGACCGCGAAGGCGACGGAGGAGATTTCCGAGCAGATCGCCGACATCCAGAAGGTCGCGGGCGAGGCCATCGACGCCATCAAGGGCATCGGCAGCATCATCGGCGAGGTCAACGAGGTCGCGACCGCGATTGCCGCCGCCGTCCAGGAACAGGGCGCCGCGACCCAGGAGATCACGCGCAGCACGCAATTCGCCGCCCAGGGCACCAAGAACGTGTCCGAGAACATCACCGGCGTGAAGGCCGATGCGGACTCCGCGGCCGGCGCCGCGGAGGACGTTCGCCTCGCCTCGGAGACGCTGGAGACGCAAAGCCGCGGGCTCGGCGACCAGGTCACCGATTTCCTCGGCAAGATCCGCGCCGCTTAGTTCTGCTTACTCCCGCGCCATGACCGGCACGCGCCCATATTTGGCGCGGATGCGGTCGGGCGCGGGCGAGAACTGCAGCGAGGCGCCGCGCTTGTCGGGACGGCCCGCGACCATCAGGCCGTTCTCGCCGGCGACGATGTCACCCTTGCGCAGCGTGGGATCATCCTCGATCTTGATCTGCGCCAGCCCGCCGGGATCCTTGCCATTGCAGGTGCACCCCGCCACGAGCTCGTTTCGGTAACGGAACGCGTTCGGCAGTTCCGAATAGGCCTTTCCGTCCTCCGTCTCGGCGCTGTCGATGCTGCTGCCATAGACCAGCTTGGTCTCGCTCGCCGGGCAGAAACTATTGCAGCTCTGCGCGCGGCTGGCATTGTCGGAGTCCGGCAGCGGGAAGTAACGTCCGTCACAGGTACGCACGCAAAACGCTCGTCCCCCGATGCTATCGGCGTGGTCGTAGCTACGGTCATACGAGCGCGGCCGCCAAACCCGTTGCTGCGCGACGGGCGGGCCGTCGTCGAAGGGCGGCCGGATCATCGGAGGCCGGCCGAAGCCGCCGAACAGGAGCGAGAAGAAATCCTGGGCCTGCGCCGCCGGCGCGGCGACGGCAAGCGAGAGCGCCGTCGCGCCGAACATCCATCGCCAACGCGGGATTGGGGGCATCCTCACCTCAATTCACCGACGACACGTTCAGTCGTATCGCCTGTTGGCCCGATGGCAGCGTGGTCGCCGCGGCTTGCGGACGCGGCGGCACCGGGCGCACGCTGATCGTGGTCCTGGTATCCGAACCGCGGGCGAGCACCGGCGCGTTCTTGGGCAGCACCACGACCTTGGTGCCGACATTGACGCGGCCAAAGAGATCGGTGACGTCCTCATTGGTCATCCGGATGCAGCCGGAAGAGACGAACTTACCGATGGTCGAGGGATCGTTGGTGCCGTGGATGCGGTATTCGCTCGAGCCGAGATACATCGCACGCGCGCCGAGCGGATTGCCGGGACCGCCGGCGATGAACCGCGGCAGATAGGGCTGGCGCTTGATCATCTCGGCCGGCGGATACCAGTCCGGCCATTCCGCCTTGCGGCTGATGCTCTGCACGCCCGACCAGGTGAAGCCTTCGCGGCCGACGCCGACGCCGTAGCGGATCGCGCGGCCCTGCCCGAGCACATAGTAGAGCGCGGTGTTGCCGGTATCGATGATGACGGTGCCTGCCGCTTCGCTGGTCGCGAACGGCACCACCGCGCGGCGCAGCCGCTCCGGCAGCACGCCGGCTTCCGCATCCCTTGCCTCGGGCGTCAACGCCGCATCGGACGGAAACGCGCTCTGCCGGATGGGGGCATAGCCCAGCGACTGGGCACCTGCCGAGGCTGAGAGCGCGATTGGCGTCACCAGCAGGCTGGCGGCGAAGACAAGCGCGTTAGCCGCGCGCGACGATCGGCGGAATAGAGCGGATGACGGTGTCATGTGCTGCCCCATTGGATACGCATCACGCTGATGCTCTGCCCCAACCAAACGCGCGCCATCGCTTCGCGGTTCCGGCGCGGCCGTGGCAGAGGCGCACCAGTCAAGGACACAAGCGCTCACGATCGCGCGATGGAACCTGGCGGCCGGCCCGGAGTTTGCGTCACAATTGATATGCGCCCGTCGCGGGAGAGAACCAGCGTGCATGTCCTTCCCAGTGAGCGTCTCCTGTCCAATGGCGCCGAAGGCACGCCCGCCCCCGATGGCCACGCCGAGCTGCCGCCGGTCATTCGCCGCACCGAACTCGTCGCCCTGTCGCTGGTCGGGCTCCTGATCATCGCCATCGTCGCGGTGCTCTACCTGGCCAAGGCATTCTTTCTGCCGATCACGATGGCCTTTATTGTCGGCACCATGCTGTCGCCGGCGGCAAGCTTCCTCGAGCGCTACCGCGTGCCCCGCGCGGTCGCCGCGGTGCTGATCGTGGCCGGTGTCAGTGCTGCCGGCACCTTCATTATCGGATTGATTTCCGCTCCGGCGATCGAGTGGAGCGCGCGGCTGCCGGAGCTCGCAACGGCGCTGAAGGAGAAGATGCACATCTTCGACCGGCCGCTCGGGCTGTGGCAGGAATTGCAGAGCATGATCGGCGGCTCCGAGACGCTCGCCCCGTTGCAATTGCCGAAGTTCGAATGGGTGCAGCCGACGCTGGAATTCCTGTCGCCGACCTTTGCCGAATTCCTGCTGTTCATCGCCACCCTGATCCTGTTCATCGCAAGCTGGAAGGATCTGCGGCGGGCGCTCGTCATGGCCTTCGGCGACCGCGATTGGCGGCTCCGCACCCTGCGGATCCTCAACGAGATCGAGCAGCATCTCGGCAACTACCTGCTCATGGTGACCATGATCAATGTCGGCGTCGGGATCGCGACCGGGCTGATCTGTACCGTCACCGGCATGCCGAACCCGGCCGGACTTGGCGCACTCGCCGCCACGCTGAACTTCATCCCGATCATCGGGCCGGTCGCGATGTTCGTGGTATTGGTGCTGGTCGGCCTCGTCAGCTTCCCGACCATCAGCGCCGGATTGATCGCGCCGGCCTGCTTTGCGGTGCTGACCTTTCTCGAGGGACATTTCATCACCCCGACCATCGTCGGCCGAAGACTCGCCTTGAATGCGCTCGCGATTTTCATCGCACTGGCGTTCTGGACCTGGCTGTGGGGCCCGATGGGCGCGTTCCTGGCCTCGCCGCTCCTGATCGTCGCGCTGATCCTCAAGGAGCATCTGATGCCGGTCAATTCGCCGCATCTGCCGGAGGAATGAGCCTGAATTCGAGTCGGGAACTTAGTTCCCGGCGCGGCGTTTTGCCAAGAAGCAACATTGGTTCGGGAGCTGTTCGATGTCGGCGACAAGCGATTTCGGATTGAAGAACATGACAGACAAAGCAACCTATGAACGCCTGCAGAAGGATGTCGCCAACGTGAAGGACGACATCGCCGCGCTGACCGACCAGATCACCGAGGCGCTCAACTCGTTCGCCGGCAGCGCCCGAAAGCAGGCACGCCGCGGCTACGACCAGGCACGCGACCGCGCCGAATCCGCGGTCGGCGACGTCTCGGAGCGCGGCAGCGCGATGATGGACGCCGCACAGGACGCGTATTCGTCGGTCGAGGAGACGCTGGAGGAGGTCATCACCCAGCGGCCGCTGGCGACCGTCGGGCTGGCGCTCGGCCTCGGCTTCCTGATCGGCATGGCCTGGCGAAGGTAGCGGCGGACGCGTTCCCATGCTGCAGCGACTGGTCAGTGATGTCAGGGAGCAGGCCGGCAACGCCATGCGGCTGACGTCGCTTGCGGTCGTGATCGCCGCAACTGCGCTCATTGCGCTCGGCTTCATCTGTGCAGCATTCTTCGTCTGGGTGCAGCAGACCTATGGCCCGATCTGGGCCTGCCTTGCCTGCGCCGCGCTCTTCGTGGTGGTCGCGCTGATCGCCGCCGCACTCTACGTCGCACGCAAGCGGCAGATGCGGCTGCGCGCCGAGGAGATGGCCCGCGCGGCACGCCAATCCCTCCTCACCAACCCTGCGATGATCGCAACCGGCCTGCAACTCGTCCGCACCATCGGCGTGAAGCGGCTGGTCCCGATCGTGGCGATCGGCGGGCTCGCGCTGGGGCTGATGGCCAGCCGCGGCGCGGCGAACGATCAACCGCCACCGGACAAGTGACAGCCCGCCGTCGTCCCAGTGAAGGCGGGGGTACCCATAACCACAGGGAGTCGTTGGGCGGAAGCAAGCAGTTGCTGCGGAGCACATAACAAAGGCCTGTAGCTATGGGTCCCGGCTCGAGGCCGGGACGACGTGGGGAGAATCACGATTCAATTGTCAAACAGCGGAGAGGATGTGAGTCTGCATTCTCGCGGCACGAACTGCCCGAGCTTTGCGTCACTTTCCGCCCTCTCATTGAACAGAGGGCGCAGGGAAAGCCGGGTGCCGGTTGCACCCATGGGGTCCCGTGCAACAAAAAGCACGGGGGTAGGACCACAGGTTCAACCGAAGCATTCCGGCTTTCCCTGCGCGATGGTTTACGGCTTACTTCGTGCTCTTCCCGGTGACCGGGCTTTCTTGCCACCGTCACTTCGCAAGAGATCATCCTGCAAAACTTAGCGCCAGCGTCGGGGCGCCAGAACCACACGACTTCGCCGTCCGTGATGCGCGTGCTCGTCAGTCACACGCTTCACGTCCACCGCATCTCACCGCAACGTTCGTGACGATCGCGAGCCGCCCCTCATTTGGGTGAGACGCGCGGAGTTAAATCACTGATTTGCCCGACGACGGAAGCGGAATGTTTTTCGCGCGAGGGATGGACAGACTTTCGACTGATTTGCCCGTCGGGTTGATTTGTCGCAGCTCGCGCCTCAACACACGCTGTCATTCCGGGCATCGCGCAGCGATGAGCCCGGAATCCATTTCACCGCCTGCGCCTGTGGCCCGATGGATTCCGGGCTCGCGCGGAGCCTGCCATCGGGCCGCGCTTTGCGCGGACCCGGTGGCGCGCCCCGGAATGACGGCGGGTGGCATCAGGTGACATAGCTGATCTCGACGCAATCACAAACAAATCATCGCAAGCCTTCTGGATAGCGTCACAGTGCTGCGTTAGTCCGAGACCGCGTGATACTCCAATCTGCAGGATTGCCCGATGATCCGTTTCGCCGCTCTGTTCGGTCTCGCATTGACCACCGCTGTGAGCCTGAGTTCACCGGCTTCCGCCGCCGACGAGGGACCGGCCTATGGGCCTGAGCTGCAGGGCTTCGAATACCCCTTCCCGGTTGAGCGCTATCGCTTCTCATCGCAGGGCCAGGACCTGGAGATGGCCTATCTCGACGTCAAACCGTCGAACCCGAACGGCCGCACCGTCGTGATGCTGCATGGAAAGAATTTCTGTGCCGCCACCTGGGAAGGCTCGATCAAGGCGCTGACGGCGGCCGGCTATCGGGTAATCGCGCCCGACCAGATCGGGTTCTGCAAATCCAGCAAGCCCGAGCGCTATCAATTCACCTTCCAGCAGCTCGCGGGCAACACCCGCGCGCTCTTGGCGTCACTCGGCATCGAGCGTTCGGTGATCATGGGCCATTCGACAGGCGGCATGCTCGCGATGCGCTATGCGCTGATGTATCCGGCGGCCGTCGATCAGCTCGTGCTGGTCGATCCGATCGGGCTGGAGGACTGGGCGGCCAAGGGCGTGCCGTGGCTCAGCCTCGACGGCTGGAACGAGCGCGAGAAGCGCGTCACCGCCGACACCATTCGCGCCTATGAGCGCGCGACCTATTATGCCAACACCTGGGACGCCTCGTACGAACCCTGGGTGCAGATGCTGGCCGGCCTATATCGCGGTCCCGGACGCGAGGTGGTGGCATCGAGTTCGGCGCGGCTTTACGACATGATCGCGACCCAGCCGGTGTTCTACGAGTTCGAGCGCATCACCGCGCCGGTGCTGCTCCTGATCGGCGACAAGGACACCACCGCAATAGGCAAGGACCTCGCACCGCCGGACATTCGCCCCAAGCTCGGCAATTATCCCGTGCTCGGCAAGGAGGCGGCCAAGCGTTTCCCGCACGCGCAACTGATCGAATTCCCCGACCTCGGCCACGCCCCGCAGATCCAGGCGCCGGCGCGCTTCCACGACGCTGTGCTGGGATGGCTGCAGCATCCGGAGACCGGCGGGATGGTGACGAAGTAGCGGCGGACTGGCCGCGCAAGTCGTAGGGTGGGCTAGCCGAGCTCGCGCTCGGCTACTTGAGCACGCGAAGCTGCAAGGCGTAACCTACCGTTTCGGTGTGACGCCGGTGAATGGCAGATTACGCATTCCGCCTTCGCTCTTCGAGCTCCGGCGCAAAACCAATCCGCCCTTTGCAGTCAACTCACGAAGCGATCTTGCGGTTGAGGAAATCGCGGATAAGGGGCACCATTTCGTCGGCCTTATCCTCCAGCGCGAAGTGCCCGGTATCGATCAGATGAAACTCGACCTTCGGCAGGTCGCGTTTGTAAGGATAGGCGCCATCGGCCGGAAAGATCTTGTCGTTCTTGCCCCAGACGATCAGCGTCGGCGGCTGATGCTTGCGGAAATAGGCTTGCACCTGCGGATAGAGCGGCAGGTTGGTGCGGTAGTCGTAGAACAGGTCCATCTGGATCTCGGCGTTGCCGGGTCGGTCGAGCAGGGCCTGGTCATGCACCCAATTGTCGGGCGAAACGCGGGTCACGTCACTGACGCCGTCGGTGTACTGGAACTTGGTGATTTCCGGCGTGACCAGCTTGTAGAGCGCCTTGCGATGTTCCTCCGAGTGATCGGCCCAGTAGGCCTTGATCGGGTCCCAGAACTCTTTCAAGCCCTCGTCATAGGCATTGCCATTTTGCACGATGAGCGCCGTGACGCGTTCGGGATGCTTGAGCGCAAGCCGCCAGCCGACGGGCGCACCGTAATCCATGACGTACATGGCGAAGCTGCGGACACCCAACTGATCAAGCAGGCCGTCGACCAGCTCGCCGAAACGATCGAAGGTGTAGGCGAACTTGGCCCGATCTGGCATATCGCTCTGCCCGTAGCCCGGATAGTCGGGGGCGATGACGTGATAGCGGTCGGCAAGCTCCGGAATGAGGTTGCGGAACATGTGCGAGGAGGTCGGGAAACCATGCAGCAGCAGCACGACCGGCGCCCCCTTCGGCCCTGCCTCGCGATAGAAGATATTGATGCCGTCGACCGTCTTGGTGCGGTGGTGCGTGATGATCGGCGCCTTGCCGGCCGGCACGGCGTTCGCCGCGAACGCGTTCTGCGAAAGGGCTGCGCCGGCAGTCAACAATGGCAGGCCCAACGAGAAACGCCGGCGGCTCACGGCAACGAGCGTGTCGATCAAACGAGGGTCCTTCATACCAGACTCCGATTACAGAGTGACTTGTGATGCGGCGACGTGTGCTGCTCGGCAGTCAAGGAGTCATCGGCAACCGGGCCACAGATCATCGATGGATTGCGGCGTACCGCATTGTGCGACCGCCGGGCAGCCCATATGATTGAGAAGGAGCTTTCGGAAGTTTGGAAAGGAAGGCAAATGGATCGCCTGGAGGCGATGTCGGTCATTGTCGCTGTGGCAGAGACCGGCAGCATCTCGGCCGCATCACGCCGACTCAAGTCTCCGGTCGCGAGCATCAGCCGGAAGGTCGCGGAGCTCGAAGCCCACCTCAAGGCTCAATTGTTTCAACGCACGTCGCGGCGGATGACGCTGACCGATGCCGGACGCTCATACATAGACGCCTGCAAGCGCATCATCGAGCAGGTGGAGGATGCCGAGCGAGAGGTGTCGGGCGAGTACCGCATGCCAAAGGGCGAGATGGCGGTGACGGCACCATGGGGCCTCGGCCACGCGCATTTGCTGCCGCACGTGATCGAATTTCTCAACGCCTATCCGGACATCTCCCTGCGGCTGATGTTGACCGACAACGTCATCAACGTGACCGATGAGAATATCGATGTCGCGATCCGGCTTGGTCCTCTGCCAGAGAGCAGCATGATTGCGACGCGGATTGGCTCGATCCGGGTCGTCGTTTGCGGCAGCCCCTCCTACCTGAAGACGCGCGGGCGGCCGAGAAAGCTCAGCGAGCTGGCCAAGCATGATTGCATCACCATCGATGATCATGCCGCGCCTGCAGCCTGGAGATTTGTGTGCGGCAATCGTCCCAGGGTGGCGCCGATAAGGTCGCGGCTCTGCGTGAACACGTCGGAAGCCGCGGTGCTCGCCGCCATCAACGGCGCCGGCTTGGCGCGGGTCATGTCCTACAAGATGGATGCCGCGATGCGCGAGGGAAGGCTTGCGATCGTCCTCGATGAATTCGAGCCGAAACCGCTGCCGGTGCACATCCTCTACCCCCCACGCAAGCCGATGCCGCTCAAGCTGCGCACTTTTCTCGATTGGATGACGCCGCGTCTCAAAGACCGGCTTGCCCTTGCTTGAATATCGACGCATCGGCACCGACTGGCGAGAACTTCAACTGTTCGGTCGCGGCGCCGGGAGCTCAACCCGTTCTCCGACGACGTGGCGCGCCACGCTCGTGCACCGAACGCGGCGATCGCGACCCAGCGGGTGTTCTACGAATTCGACGGCGCGAAGCCCGGGACGACGGGAGGAGAGTTCTGATTCAGATGCCAAACAGCCTCTCCGCTGTCATCGTCCGCCACCGGGTCGGCGCAAAGCGCCGCCCGATGACAGGCTCCGGCGGACGATCCAGTATTCCAGAGCCGGCTGCGTTTAAGTAGAGGGGCCGCCGGTTACTGGATGCCCGCCTTCGCGGGCATGACGGCGGAGGAGAGGACTGCGCATTGCGTCCCTCAGTCATTCCGGGGCGATGCGTTAGCATCGAGCCCGGAATCCATTGCGCCGCTTGCGCACGCGGATTGATGGATTCGGGTGTCGCGCGGAACCTGTCACCGGGCCGTGCCTTATGCGGACCCGTTGGCGCGCCCTGGAACAACGATGCATGGGCAGCAACAAGTCGTGGGCTAAAGCGTGATGGCATTAGGTTCGATAACCTGAATTTTCGAGATAGTTCGCGCATTCTTCAGAGGTGAATGCTGG
>NZ_JBVBEF010000022.1:0-93125 GCF_055456055.1 Bradyrhizobium sp. LeoB3 | reverse complement strand
GGCGCGGCCGAGACCACCGAGCTCGGCGTCATCCCCAACATGTCGCAGCTCCAGCTCCACGCGGATGCGGCGCTCAACGCCATCGCCGATGCGGGGCTGAAGCTTTCCGACATCGACGGTTTCGCCACCGCGGTCGAGACGCCGCAGCAGGTCTGTCACTATCTCGGCATCAAGCCGACCTGGGTCGACGGCACGTCCGTCGGCGGCTGCTCGTTCATGCTGCATGTCCGCCACGCCGCGGCGGCGATCGAGGCCGGCCTCTGCAAGACCGTGCTGATCACGCATGCCGAGAGCGGCAAGTCGATGATCGGCAAGCAGCCGCGCTTCACGCCACCGGACAGCCTCAACGGCCAGTTCGAGGCGCCATTCGGCGTGTACGGGCCGCCGAGCATGTTCCCGATCCCGGTGCTGCGCTTCATGAAGACCTATGGCGTCACCCACGAGCAGATCGCGATGGTGGCCGTCGTGCAGCGTGAGTGGGCCGCGAAAAATCCGCGTGCGACCATGAAGGACCCGATCACGGTTGCCGACGTCCTGAACTCGCGGATGATCGCTTATCCCTTCCGCCTGCTGCAGTGCTGCCTCGTCACCGATGGCGGCGGCGCGCTGATCCTGACCTCGGCCGATCGGGCCAAGGATTTTCCGCAGAAGCCGGTCTACATCCTCGGCACCGGCGAGAGCGTGGAAACGCCGATGGTCAGCCAGATGGAGACCTTCAACTCCTCGCGCGCCTTCAAGGTCGCCGGTCCCCTCGCCTTCAAGGAGGCCGGCATCACGCACGGGGATGTCGACCATCTCATGATCTACGACGCCTTTGCGCACCTGCCGCTGTTCGGCCTCGGCGATCTCGGCTTCATGCCTTATGAGGAGACCGGCAAGTTCATCGCCCACGGCAATACGCGCCCCGGCGGCAAGCTGCCGCTCAACACCAATGGCGGCGGCCTTTCCTACATGCATTCGGGCATGTATGGCATGTACGCGCTGCAGGAGAGCGTGCGCCAGATGCGCGGCATCGCGCCGGCGCAGGTGCCCGGCGCGAAGATCTCGGTGTGCCATGGCGTCGGCGGCATGTTCGCAGCGTCGGGCACGATCATCTTCACGAACGAGAAGTAGCAGCCCGTCATTCCGGGATGCGCCGTCAGGCGCAGGCCCGGAATCCATCGCGAGGCAAAAATGGATTCCGGGTTCGCGCTTCGCGCGCCCCGGAATGACGGTGTAATTCGGAAAGCATAGCGGAGAACCCTCATGACAAAATCACTGCAGGACAAGGTCATCATCGTCACCGGCGCAGGCCGCGGCATCGGGCGCGAGATCGCGCTGCTCTGCGCCGCCGAAGGCGCCAAGGTTGTGGTCAACGATCCCGGCGGCACGGCCGACGGCGCGGGATCGAGCGCCGCCCCAGCCGAGGAAGTGGTCGAAGAAATCAAGAAGCGCGGTGGCACCGCGGTCGCCAATTTCGAGTCGGTTGCGGAAGCGATCCCGGCCAGCAAGATCGTGAAGACCGCGACCGATCATTTCGGCCGGCTCGACGGCGTCGTCAACAATGCCGGCATCCTGCGCGACGCGATCTTCCACCGCATGAGCGTGGAGGCGTTCGAGGCCGTCATCAAGGTGCACCTGATGGGCTCGTTCTACGTCAGCCACGCCGCAGCGCGGCTGTTCCGCGAGCAGGAAAGCGGCTCCTTCGTGCACTTCACCTCGACCTCGGGCCTGATCGGCAATTTTGGCCAGGCCAACTACGCCGCCGCCAAGCTCGGCATCGTCGGCCTGTCGAAGTCGATCGCGCTCGACATGAGCCGCTTCAACGTGCGCTCCAACTGCGTCTCCCCGTTCGCCTGGACCCGCATGATCGGCACTATTCCAACCGAGACCGACGCCGAAAAGGCGCGCGTCGAAAAGATCAAGCAGATGGGCCCGGAGAAGATCGCGCCAGTCTGCGCCTATCTGCTCTCTGACGTCGCCAAGGACGTCACCGGGCAGATCTTTGGTGTACGCATGAACGAGATTTTCCTGTTCAGCCAGAATCGTCCGCTGCGCTCGGTGCACCGCGGCGAAGGCTGGACCCCGCAGACCATCGCCGAGCACGGCATGCCGGCCCTGCAGCCGTCGTTCTACAAGCTCGATCGCTCCGCCGACGTCTTCGGCTGGGACCCGATCTGACCGTCGATCCTCATGGTGAGGAGGCGCGCAGCGCCGTCTCGAACCATGAGGCCCCAATCTCCCCCCGCGGCCCATCCCTCGAGACGCCGCTTGCGCGGCTCCTCGGGATGAGGTCCGAGTGATGGTCTGACAACTTCATGACAGCGTTGTCCCGGCTCGCTCCCGGGACGACGCTATCTCCAGTTGTTTCGCAACGGCTGCCCGCATTATGCCGGAATGCGGGCGCATGAGTTCCTTCCCAACAACAAAAAAGCCTGGGAGGAAGTCATGAACAATCCAAACAATTCACCCAACCAGCAGGACGGCGGCTCGAGCGGGCTCGACCGCCGGACGCTGTTGCGCAGTGCAACCGCGATTGCTGCAACTGCGGCGGTTGCGCCGGAAGCCTTCGGCCGCGATTTCGGTCGCAATGCGGAGCCGCAGCGCTATCCCGACCCCGATATCGTCGTGATCGATCCGAAGCGCTTCAAGGCCAAGGTCGGCAACACCGCGATCAAGCGTCTCTACACGGGCTGCCTGTGGGCCGAGGGGCCGGCCTGGAATGCGCAGGGGCAATATCTGGTCTGGAGCGACATCCCCGCCAACCGGCAGCTTCGCTATCTCGACGACGACGGCCACATCTCCGAGCAGTTCCACAAACCGTCGAACGAGGCCAACGGCAACTCCTTCGATTTCGAGGGACGGCAGATTTCAGCCGAACGCACGCGGCTGGTGCGCTACGAGCACAACGGTACGGTCACCACGCTGGCCCAGGAGGCTAACGGCAAGCCGCTGAACGGGCCGAACGACATGGTGGTCCACCCCAATGACAAGTCGATCTGGTTTACCGATCCCGGCTATGGCGCGATCTCTATCTATGAGGGACAGTTGGCCAACACCGGCTCGGTGCAGCCCTACCAGAAGGAGGCGGTGTACCGGATCGATGGACAGTCCGGCCAGATCACCAAGGTTGCAGACGAGCCGTTCAAGCCGAACGGCATCGCCTTCAGCCACGACTACAAGAAGCTCTATGTCTGCGACACCGGCATCACGCACTATCCGAACGCCAACAACGTGGTCTGGAGCTACGACATCAATGGCGACAAGCTGTCCAACCCGAAGCAGTTGATCGACATGAAGCTCGACGGCAAGTCAGGCTTCCCCGACGGACTGCGCGTCGACACCGAGGGCAACATCTGGGTGGGCGCCGGCTGGGTCGGCCCGGGCTATGACGGCGTGCAGGTGTTCGCGCCCGACGGCACGCGGATCGGCCAGATCCTGCTGCCCGAGACCTGCGCCAATGTCTGCTTCGGCGGCAAGAAGCGCAATCGCCTGTTCATGACCGCGAGCCAGTCGCTCTATGCGGTCTATGTGGAGACGCAGGGCGCGCATAATTGTTGAGGAGGGGCGCCACCTATCCACCCGTCGTCCCGGCCTAGGGCGCAATTGCACCCGGGAGCGGGGACCCATAACCGCAGGGCATCGTTGCAGGAGAAAGGTCTCTCCCACCTTTCCTTGATCCGATAGATCACGCGGTATGGGTCCCGGCGTTCGCCGGGACGACGGTGAAGCGGCGTTCGCCCCCTACCCGCTATTCCTCAACCCTGCGGAGATCCCGTTGATCGTGAGCTGGATGCCGCGCAGCACCTGCTCGTCAGGGTTCTGCGCGCGGTGCTCTTTCAACAGTTCCACCTGCACGTGGTTCAGCGGATCGAGATAGGGGAAGCGGTTGCGGATCGAGCGTTCGAGCAGCGGGTTGCCCTGCAACAGCCGCTCATGGCCCATGATGTCCAGCAGCGTCTCGATCGAGAGATGCCATTCGCGGCGGATGCGGCCGAAAATCTGCTCGCGCAACTCCGCATCCGGCACCAGCTCGGCATAGCGCGAGGCGATCGCGATCGAGCTCTTTGCCAGCACCATGTCCATGTTGGAGAGCAGTGTGCGGAAGAACGGCCATTCCTTGTAGAGCTCCTGCAGGAACGGCATGCCCTGCTCCGGATGCTCCGCGATCCAGGTCTCGACCGCGCTGCCGAAACCATACCAGCCCGGCAGCATTAGCCGGCACTGCGCCCAAGAGAACACCCAAGGGATGGCGCGAAGGTCCTCGATCTCGCGCGTCTTCTTGCGCGACGCCGGTCGGCTGCCGATGTTGAGCGTCGCGATTTCGTTGATGACGGTCGAGCCCCAGAAATAATCGGCAAAGCCGTCGGTCTCGTAGACCAGACCGCGGTAGGCCTTGAAGGCGAGCGCGGAGAGCTGCTCCATCGCCTTCAGATATTCGGCGCGCGGCGCGCTTTGCCTGGGCTGCAAGAGGCTGGTCTCGAGCGTCGCGGCGGCAAGGATCTCCAGGTTGTTGCGGCCGACTTCGGCGTTGGAATACTTGCTCGAGATGATCTCGCCCTGCTCGGTGATCCGGATCTGGCCGTTCACGGCACCGCCGGGCTGGGCGATGATGGCGTCATAGCTCGGGCCGCCGCCGCGGCCGACCGAGCCGCCGCGGCCATGGAACAGACGCAGGCGCACGTGATGGCGCTCGAACACCTCGACGAGGCCGATCTCCGCCTTGTAGAGCTCCCAGCCTGATGTGACGAACCCGCCGTCCTTGTTGCTGTCGGAATAGCCGAGCATCACCTCCTGCACGCCGCCGCGACTGTCCACCAATCGGCGATAATCGTGCAGCGCCAGCATGCGGTCCATGATGCCGCTGGAGGCCTGCAGATCCTCGATGGTCTCGAACAGCGGCACGATGTTGATGGCGCTGCGGCCGGAGGGATTGATGAGCCCGACCTCCTTCAAGAGCACGGCGACCTCGAGCATGTCGGACATGCCCTTGCACATCGAGATGATGCATTGGGAAATCGCCTCCGAGCCGAAGGTCGCATGCGCTTCGGCGGCTGCCCGGAACACGGCGAGCTCTCCCAGCGTCTCCTCGCTGTATTTCACGAAGGGCGAGGACAACGGACGCGCGCTGCGAAGTTCGCCGAGCAACAGGTTGATGCGGGCATCCTCGCTGAGCGCCATGTAGGACATGCCGGGGACCGCAGTATCAAGCAGTTCGGCGACGGTGCGCTCATGCACCGCGGAGTTTTGCCTGATGTCGAGGCGGGCGAGATGGAAGCCGAAGCAATCCACCGCGCGCCGCAGCAGCCGCAAGCGTCCACGCGCGATGACGGCGGAATTGTTGGCGATCAGCGAGCGGTCGAGCACGTCGAGGTCGGCCTTCAGCTCATTCACATTGGTATACGGCTCGGCCTTGCCGACCGGCCGCCGCGTGATCTCGACCTGCAGCTTCTCGGCGGTCGCGGTGAGCCGGGCATAGATGCCGGACACCGCCAAACGATAGGGCTCGCCGCTCCGGTGCGGCGAAGGATCGGGCGAGCGCTCGGCGAGCACACGCAGCTCGTCAGAAACATCGGCAAGGTTCTTGGCCAGCGACAATTCGGCGCCAAGTAAGTGCAGCTCTTCCAGATAGAAGCTCAAGATCCGGCTCGACTGCAGCCGCAGCGTGCCGCGCATGACGTCGGCGGTGACGAACGGGTTGCCGTCGCGGTCGCCGCCGATCCAGCTTCCCATCTTCAGGAAGGATGCGAGTTCGCCGGGCTCGCCGCCTTCCTTGTTGAGCCGGTCTTCCAGCGCACAATGCAGCCGCGGCACCTCGTGGAGGAACGTGTAGTCGTAGAACGACAATCCGTTGGTGACCTCGTCCAGCACCGTTAGCTTGGTCCGGCGCAACAGATTGGTCTGCCATAGCGTCACCACGGCGCGGCGAAGCTGCTCGTCGCTGGCCTCGCTCTCTTCGGGCGTCATCTGCACCCGTTCGCGCCGGTCGAGCAGACGTGCGACCTCCATCTCGCGGTCCATGGTGCTCTTGCGTCGGACCTCGGTCGGATGCGCCGTCAGGACCGGGCTGACCAGGGCACCCTTGAAGAAGCGGCGCAGATCGTCAGGGCTGAATCCAGCCTGCTGCGCATGGCTCACCGCCTGCGTCAGCAGGCTCGGACGCGGCGCACCGGCTCCCCGCCCCCGCATCTGGCGGATGTTGTTCTGGTCCTCGGCGATGTTGGCGAGGTGGGAGAAATAGCTGAAGGCCCGGACGATCCGCACCGTCTCCGAGATCGACATGCTGTCGAGGATGGTTTCCAGTTCCCGTCGCGCCAGCCGGTCTTCATCCCGATGGAACCGGATCGAGGTTTGGCGGATGCGTTCGACCAGGTCGAAGACGTCGGCGCCCTCCTGGTCGCGCACGGTGTCGCCGAGGACGCGCCCGAGCAGGCGGATGTCGTTGCGCAGCCGCGCATCTTCCTCGAGCGCCTGGCTGTCCTCGGCGCGATTGGCGCGGACTTCGGTCTCGGAAGACATGGTCTGGGGAGACATGGCTGATCGCTCCAGCAACTGCCCGGCTGGTGCGAGTGTGCAACTTTTTTGCCGCAGCGCAAGATGAAGTTGGAGGCGGCGCACACAGGACGTTGCGCCGCCGACCTCGGCTTCCAACCTCATCCTGAGGAGCCGCGCCAGCGGCGTCTCGAAGGATGGGCCGCGGGCGCTGTCGGGGCCTCATGGTTCGAGACGGCGCTACGCGCCTCCTCACCATGAGGGTCTGTCATCAAGCCCGGGACGACGGGAGGCTAAATCCTCCTTCCCGCCTGCTCCCAATAGGGGTCGCGGAGGCGGCGCTTGAAGATTTTGCCGGAATCCTCGCGCGGCAGGTTGGTTGCGATTTCGATGTGCTTGGGCACCTTGTAGTCGGCGAGCGAGTTCTTGAGCTGGGCGCGGACCGAGGCGACGTCCAGCTTGGCCCCTGCTTGCGGCTCGACCACCGCCATCAGCGCCTCGCCGAATTCGGCATCGGGGATGCCGAACACCGCGCAATCATGCACGCCGGGAACGGCATGCAGCACCGCCTCGATCTCGGCCGGATAGATGTTGACCCCGCCCGAAATCACCATGTCGCGCTTGCGGTCGCAGATGAAGACGTAACCGTCCTCGTCGATATAGCCGACGTCGCCTGAGGTGACGAACCCGTCGCGATCGATCTCGGCGCGCTTTTCCGGCTTGTTGTGGTAGGTGAAGTCCGGATTGCCAGCGATGCGCGAATAGATCTCGCCGATCTCTCCTGATGGCAGCACCTTGCCGTCCTCGCCGATGAAGCGCAGCTCGGCGCCCGGCGAAATCTTGCCGACAGTGCCGGGCTTCTTCAGCGCATCCTCGGAATTCGCGAACGTCACCGCCCCCGACTCGGTCGAGCCGTAGAACTCATAGATCACCGGCCCCCACCACTCGATCATCGCGCGCTTGATATCGGCCGGACAGGGCGCGGCAGCGTGGATGACATGGCGCAGCGAGGACACGTCATATTTCCTGCGCACCTTCTCCGGCAGCTTCATCAGGCGGATGAACATGGTCGGCACCATGAAGACGGTGTCGACCCGCTGCTCCTCGACTAAGCTGAGGAAATCTTCCGCATCGAAGCGCGGCATCATCAGCAGCGCGCCGCCGAGCCGGCCGGAGCGGAGGCCGAAGGAATTCGGCGCGGAATGATAGAGCGGGCCCGGAAGCAGCGCGCGGACGCCGGGCCTGAGACCATAGATCATGGCGCGCATCGCTTCCGCATTGGCCGCCTGCTCCGGCGTCGGAGCAAAGCGGCGGACGCCCTTGGGATGGCCTGTTGTGCCCGAGGTGTAGATCATGTTCTGCGGCTGCGGCACTACCGGGCCGTCATAACGTGGGTGTTTCGCGAGCCACGGCTCGAAATCAACAGCGAAATCCGGCACGCCGAGATGATCGGGATTGATCTTGTAGTTGGCGAGGATCTCCGGCGGTGTCGGCACGCTCAGCACGGTGATGCCGGCAGGGATCGCATCCCGCAACGGATGCAGCATGTCGGCATGCGCGATCAGGACCCTCGTGCCGGAATCCGTCAGCACGTAGTTGATCTCTTCCGGCTTGAAATGCCAGTTGATCGGCACGCCATAGGCCCCTAGCCGCATCGCGGCATAGGCGGCCTCGATGAAGGCGATGTCGTTGCGCATCAGCATGCACACGCTGTCGCCCTCGCGGACGCCAAGCTTCCGCAGGCCGCTGGCGATGCGCTCAGTGCGCTCGGCGACTTCCTCATGCGTGCGACGGCGATCGCCGCTGATGATGCCGAGGAAGAGTTGGGAGGTTTCGCTCATTTGCTTGTTGTTCTTGTCCGTTGTTGGCCCGGCATTCGCTGTTTTCGTCATCACCGGGCTTGTCCCGGTGATCCACGTTCTTGCTTCGTCGCCGAGAGACCAAAACGTGGATGGCCGGGACAAGCCCGGCCATGACGGCGTGAGAGGCTCTACGCGTCCACAAAGCGCGGCGGGCGCTTGTCGATGTTGGCGCGCACGGCCTCCGTCTGGTTCGGGCTGCCCAACAGCTTCTGCTGCTCGACGGACTCGGCGAGCAGCGCCGGGCCGGGATCGACCGACAGCTTGTTCAACAGGCGCTTGGCGGCACGGACCGCATCCGGGCTCTTGCCGGCAATCTCGCGCGCGACCTCGAAGGCCGCGGCGCGCGGATCGTCGCACACGCGGGTGGCGAGGCCATAGCCCAGGGCTTCCTGGGCCGAGAAGATGCGCCCGGTATAGGTGAGCTCGCGCAGGATATCGTCGCGCACCAGCGTGGCGAGGATCGGCGTGCCCGCCATGTCGGGGACGAGGCCCCATTTGACCTCCATGATCGACATCCGCGCGTCAGCGCTGAGGAAGCGCATGTCGGCGCCGAGCGCGAGCTGGAAGCCGCCGCCGAAGGCGACGCCATGAACCGCGGCGATGACCGGCACCGGAAGCTGCCGCCAGCCCCAGACTGCCTGTTGCGGGAAATTGGCCTGCCCGTGGGTGCGGATGGTGAGGTCCCGCTTCTCGCCGCCGGCGATCCCGTTGCCGCCCTTCTCCTTCATCGCGGCGAAACGCCCCATGTCGAGGCCGGCGCAGAACGCCCGCCCCTCCCCGGACAATACTACCACCCGGACGCCTTTTTCGGTCGAAAGTCGCTCAGTCGCGGCCACCAGCGCCTCGAACATCGGGGCATCCAGCGCATTCATCTTGTCCGCGCGCACCAGCCGGACATCGGCGATCCCATCGGAAACCGAGATCGTGACGCGTTGCTCCATGGAATTGTCCTCCGCTGTTCTTGATGGCGCTTTACAGAAGGGCCGTTGGCGGTTTTAGTCAATCGACCAATTAACTGACAATCCCCTTTGGGTGGAAACCATGTTCACAGATCAGCTTCTCGCCGGACGGCGTATCCTCGTGACCGGGGGCGGTACCGGCCTCGGCAAGTCCATGGCCGCCAAATTCCTGCAGTTGGGGGCCGAAGTGCATATCTGCGGCCGCCGCAAGATCGTCTGCGACGAGACCGCAACCGAGCTGATGGACCAGTATGGCGGGCGCGTGGTCAGCCACGGCGTCGATATCCGCAGCGCGCAGGCGGTCGACGAGATGATCGAGGCGATCTGGACCAGCAGCGGCCCCCTCACCGACCTCATCAACAACGCCGCCGGCAATTTCATCTCGCGTTCCGAAGAGCTCTCGCCGCGCGGCTTCGATGCGGTGGCCAATATCGTCATGCACGGCACGTTCTACGTCACCCATGCGGTCGGGCGGCGCTGGATCGCCGGCAAGCAGCGCGGCAACGTGGTGTCGATCACCGTTACCTGGGTGCGCAACGGCTCGCCCTATGTGGTGCCGTCGGCAATGAGCAAGTCCGCGATCCACGCCATGACGATGTCGCTCGCGATCGAATGGGGCAAATACGGCATCCGCCTCAACACCATCGCGCCCGGCGAAATCCCGACCGAAGGCATGAGCAAGCGCATCAAGCCGGGCGACGAAGCCGGCGCGCGGACCAAGGCGATGAACCCGATGGGCCGCGTCGGCACCATGGAGGAATTGCAGAACCTCGCGGTGTTCCTGATCTCCGGCGGCTGCGACTGGATCAACGGCGAGACCATCGCAATGGACGGCGCCCAGGCGCTCGCGATGGGCGGCAATTTCTATCAACTCCGCGACTGGAGCGACGACGACTGGACCAACGCGCGCGACTCGATCAAGGCGCAGAATGAGAAGGATCGCGCAGCGCGAGGGTGATATCGCGCGACAAACCGCCGTCGTCCCGGGCAAGCGAAGGGCGACCCGGGACCCATAACCACAGGGCGTTGTTGTGTGCTCCGCTGTAACTGCTTGCTCGCGCCACAACGCAGTCCTGTGGTTATGGGTCCCCGCCTTCGCGGGGACGACAGTGGAGTGCGGGGCTAGCGCTTGCCTGCTCCCATATAGCCGAACAGGAATCCCGCCACTTTGCGCTTCTGGATTTCCTCGCTGCCTTCGGTGATGCGGTAGCGGCGGTGGTGGCGGTAGATGTGCTCGAACGGCTTGTGGCGTGAATAGCCCATGCCGCCGTGGACCTGCATGGCGCGGTCGGCGGCCTCGCAACAGAGGCGGTTTGCCCAGTAGTTGCACATCGAGACCTTGTCGGAGAGCGTGTGCTCGACCTGCGCCTGGGTGAGCTGATCCATTTCCCAGGCGGTCTTGCGGATCAACAGACGCAGCATCTCGGCTTGGGTCGCAAGCTCCACCAGTGGCCACTGGATCGCCTGGTTCTCGGCCAGCGCCTTGCCGAACGGTTTTCGTTCGCGCGCATAGGTGACGCTTTCATTGATGCAGTAGACGGCGGCGCCGAGCGAGCTCGCAGCCTGGCGGATACGGTTCTCGTGCACGAAGCATTGCGCTAGCGACAGCCCGCGGCCGACCTCGCCGAACAGCGCATCCTCAGGCACGAACACATCCGTGAAGCTGACGCGGGGATGATCGGTCGGCATGTTGAAGGTCCACATATATTCCTCGACCTTCACGCCTTCCGATTTCGCCGGCACGAGGAAGCAGGTGATGCCGCGCGCATCGCCGTCATTGCCCGACGTGCGCGCGAACAGCGCGCAATGGGTTGCGACATGCATGCCCGTGGTCCACATCTTCTCGCCGTTGATCAGCCAGCCCTTGACGTTGTCGCGGGTCGCCGGCTCCGCCCTGGTCTCCATATGGGTCGCATCGGAGCCGTGGTCGGGCTCGGTGAGGCCGAAGGTGATGCGGTATTTTCCTGTGATCGAGCCGTCGATCATCGCCTTCTGTGCGTCGCTGCCGTAGCGGTCGAGCATGGTGACGACAGGGAAATTGCCGACGATCGAATGCTCGTTCTGCAGGTCGTTGTGCAGGCCTAACCCCTTGGAGGCGAAATGCTCGCGGATCACCGCCATCCAGAGATTGGAGCCGTCCTTGCCGCCATAGCGTTTCGGGATCGCAAAGCGCAGATGGCCCGCGGCATCGGCGCGGTCCTTGGCTTTGCGCAGCAGCGCTTCCCATTCGTGCCGCGGCAGGCCCCCGTTCTCGAAATCGGTGCGCGCCCATTCGCGGCGGTGGTCGAAGAAGCGGATGTTATCGTCGGCCTCCTCCAGCGGCTTGATCTCGCGTGCGATGAAGGAATCGAGTTCTGCGAGATAGCCGACGAGGTCGGCCGGCAAGTTGAAATCCAAGGCAATCTCTCCCGCAAGATGTCGTTGCTTGTCGTTTTGCGTTTAGGCGCTGCACGCCTCTGTTCGGGTTGATTAAGGTGAGAAGACTGTGCCCAAGTCAAGCAACTGCGGCGCGCTTGGCATGCGCAGACGCCTTGCGTAATTGGCTGGCATCAAGCGCCTGAGCCGCGCTACTATCGCGGCCAATATTCTTCGCCACAGAAAATCAGCGGGAGCGAATATGGATCTGAAATTCTCGAAGGTGGAACGCAAGGGCCCGATCACCATCGTGACGCTGTCGCGCCCCGAGGTCTACAACGCGCTGCATATCGATGCGCATTTCGAGCTCAACAAGGTGTTCGACGATTTCTCCGCGGATCCCGAGCAATGGGTCGCGATAGTCACCGGCGCCGGCGACAAGGCGTTCTGCGCCGGCAACGATTTGAAATGGCAGGCGGCGGGCGGCAAGCGCGGCTGGGACAAGGGCGGCTTCGGCGGGCTGACCTCGCGTTTCGATTGCGACAAGCCGATCATCGCCGCGGTCAACGGCGTGGCGATGGGCGGCGGCTTTGAGATCGCGCTCGCCTGCGACCTCATCATCGCCGCCGAGAATGCAACCTTCGCGCTGCCGGAACCGCGCGTCGGTCTCGCCGCGCTCGCCGGCGGCCTGCACCGATTGCCGCGGCAGATCGGGCTGAAGCGCGCGATGGGCATGATCCTCACCGCGCGCCATGTCAGCGCCAAGGAAGGCCACGAGCTCGGCTTCGTCAACGAGGTGGTGCCGCAGGGCGAGGCACTGGCTGCGGCTGTGCGCTGGGCCGAGACCATCTGCAAGAACTCGCCGATGTCGATCCGCGCCTCCAAGCAGACCATCGAACGCGGCTTGGCCGTGTCGCTGGAGCAGGCCATCAACGAGCAGCGCGATTACCCCGCGGTGAAGGCGATGGCGGCCTCACAGGATTACATCGAGGGTCCGAAGGCGTTTGCCGAGAAGCGCCCGCCGAAGTGGGTGGGGAAGTAGGCTGCCTTCGCTCTCCGTCATGGCCGGGCTTGTCCCGGCCATCCACGATCTTTGGCACCTCGATGAAGGACGCGCGTGGATGCCCGGGACAAGCCCGGGCATGACGACACAACTACGATCTCGTTGTGTCGCCCATCTCCCGTTTATACGCCGCATAGTTCGGCTGATCGACGGCGAGCTTGTCCATCGTGGTCTGCCAGAGGTGGTCGGCCAGCCCCGGCGTTTGCAGATCAACCACGCCACTCGCGATCTTCTCCGAGAGAAGGCGGTTCAGCTCGATCAGCGAACCGTCCGCGCCGAGTAATTGCTTCAGCCGCGCTGCCTCGGCAGCATCAGCCGTTTGCGCCAATGTGAGCTGGCGCGTTACCAGATCAAGCGCGTTGATGCCGACGCGGAGCTTGAACGAATTGTGGCCCTTGATCGCGGGCGCGATCTCGTTGCGTAGGAAGTCTGCGACGGCCTTGATCAGTTCTGTTGGTGTCGGTTCGTCCTGCATCTCAACGCCCTCGCGGTGCCAATAGCCTGAGCAAATCGATCTCGGTCTCCGACGCACGACGGCCGATCATCGCGCGCTCCATCGAATGGTCGGGGCCAATGCGGAAGCGCTGCATCATGCCGCAGCACATCACGCCCCAGCGCAGCGTGCCCATGACTTCCCAGAACATCACCCTGACAGGATCGACCTTGCGGCCGGTCTCCTCGTAGCCTGCGAACAATTCCTCGCGCGAGCCAAAGCCGCCGACCGGCTTGTCGATCTCGCCGAAGCGCCAGGAGTTGACGCAGATCCAGCCGAGATCCTCCATCGGGTCGCCGAAATGCGCGAGCTCCCAGTCCAATACCGCGCGCACGCCGTCGGGACCGATGATGAGGTTGCCGTGGCGGAAATCGCCATGCACCAGCGTCACCTCGTCCGATGGACCGGGATCATGGTCGCGCAGCCAGCGCAACGCCAATTCGAACACCGGGCGCGGCCAGTCGAAGCCGCGATATTCCCGCTCGAGATCGCCGATCTCCTTGGTCGCCGTCATCTGCCTCAGCTTCGGCAGTTTCGTCGCCGGCAAGCCGTGGATGCCCGCTGCGACCTTACCGAGCTGGCGCGCCAATAGGGGCCGCGCCTTGGCGAACTGCTCGTCGCGCAGGATCTTGCGCGCGATGGTCTCGCCCTCAACGCGCGCCATGATGAAGCCGGTACCAAGCCCCTCCTCCGGCCTCAGCACATGCAGCACGCGCGGCGACGGCAGGCCGGCATCATGCGCAAGCTGCATCAAGCTCGCCTCCGCATCGAGCCCGGCTGCGCGCGAGGGTGCCGCACCAAAGCCCGGCGGCGCGCGGCGCAGGATCGCGCCGATAGTGCCGTCCGGATGCACGATGTCGAAGGTCCAGGTCTCCTGGCTGGCGCCGCCGGAGAGTTTTGCGGCGCCGGTGACACCGGTCGCGCCGGGATGGAACGATGCGACGCAGCGCGCGAGTTCGGCCTCGATCATTTGCCCTTGAACTTCGCCGGGCGCTTCTCGAGGAACGCGGTGACGCCTTCCTTGAAATCCTCGGTGGTGCCGGCCTGTCGCTGGCACTGGAATTCGAGGTCAAGCTGATCCTCGAACGAATTCTCCGGGCTGTCCCAATAGAGCTTGCGGATCAGCGACAGCGCGACCGTCGGGCCGTTGGCAAGCTCATGCGCGAGCTTCATCGCTTCATCCATCAGCGCGCCGTCGTCATGGAGGCGGTTGATGAGGCCCCATTCCAGCGCCTTCTCGGCCGGCAGCCGCTCGCCCATCAGCGACAATTCGATCGCACGCGCCTTGCCGACCAGTCGCGGCAGCAGCCAGGTCGAGCCGCAATCCGGCACCAGGCCGATGCGACGGAAGGCCTGCAGGAAATACGCCGAGCGCGCGCACAGAATCATGTCGCCCATCAACGCGAAGCTCATGCCGGCGCCCGCCGCCGGACCATTGACCGCGGTGACGATCGGGCAATGCAGATTGCGCAGCCGCCGCAGGAACGGATGGAACGCGGTCTCCAGCGCCGCGCCGGCGTTACGCCTGCCCGGCGTCTGGTTGTTGCGTCCCTGCAGATTGGCGCCGGTGCAGAAAGCGCGGCCGGCACCGGTGATGACAACGCAGCGCACCTCGTCCCGCTTGTCCTCGATCGCATCGAGCGCTTCGGCCAGGCCGCCGAGCATGTCGATCGACACCGCGTTCATGACCTCCTGATGGTCGAGCTTGAGGACCGCGACCGGTCCATCGAAATCGAGCGTGACGTGCTTGAATTGCATTGTTTCCTCGCGAATTGCGCCCGCGCCATGGGTAACGCGGTAGGTCCAGTCTTCGACCCATATTTGATTTTTGAGACGCGCTTGTCCATGGTGGAGCAAGAACGCCTCGCTTTCGGATGCACGATTAACGTGCGTCAGGCCAAATGGAAACACCCCAGGGAAAATACGCCAAGGAAAAAATACCATGAGCATCTTCGACCTCTCGGGCCGCGTTGCGGTCGTCACCGGTGGCAATGGCGGAATCGGGCTTGGCATCGCGCAGGCGCTCAATGCCGCCGGGTGCAATGTCTCGATCTGGGGCCGCAACGCCGAGAAGAACAAGGCGGCTGCGGCAACGATGGCGGCGGGTCCCGGCAAGGTCGACACCCGCATCTGTGACGTCAGCAATGCCGCCTCGGTGCAGGACGCGATGAAGGCGACGCTCGACACCTTCGGCCGCGTCGATGGCTGCTTTGCCAATGCCGGGATCGGCGGCGGCGGACGGCGCGCCTTCATCGACCGCACCGAGGAGGAATGGCGAACCATGTTCGCAACCAATCTCGACGGCGTGTTCCATGTATTCCAGGCCGCCGCCCGCCACATGACCGAGCGCGCCGAAGCCGGCGATGCCTTCGGCCGCCTCGTCGCCACATCGAGCCTGGCATCGCTGTTCGGCACCGCACGCAACGAGCACTATGCCGGCACCAAGGCCGCGATCAATGCTCTCGTCCGCGCGCTCGGCGTCGAGCTGGCCCGCCATGGCGTCACCGCGAATGCAATCCTGCCCGGCTGGATCAAGAGCGACATGACGGCCGGCATCATGGCGAATGACAAATTCGTCGCCAATGTGATGCCGCGCATCCCGGTGCGCCGCTTCGGCGAACCCTCCGACTTCGGCGGCATCGCGGTCTATCTGATGAGCAAGGCGTCGTCGTACCACACGACGGATTGTTTCGTGATCGACGGCGGCTACACGGCGTTTTAAACGCTGTTCGAATTCCGCCATGCGGCACTCGTGTCCTGCGCTACGTCAGCGCAGGCACCCATGAAAAATGTGCGCTCGCACTTTGAGACCGCCGCGTCTATGTTGGCCGCGACGATCTCGGCGATGGGAGGAAGAAAATGAAACACGCCTATATACCCCGGACCACAAACTACACGCTCAATCCGGGCGATGATCTCAACGACCTCCGCATGTCGGATCAGGTCCGTCCGCTCTATGAGCATGTGAAGAAGTTCATCCGGGAAACCGTCGAGCCGATGTCGGTCGAATTCTATCGGCACGGCGAGAACAAGAAGGACCGTTGGAGCTTCACCGACGGCCAGATCGAGGTCTTGGACAAAGCCAAGAAGAAGGCCAAGGAGGAAGGCCTCTGGAACTTCTTCCTGCCGGACGCCGAGACCGGCGAAGGCCTGAACAATCTCGATTACGCCTATATCGCAGCCGAGCTCGGCAAGAGCCCGCTGGCCTCCGAGACCATGAACTGTTCGGCGCCCGACACCGGCAACATGGAAGTGCTGGAGCGTGTCGGCACCAAGGCGCAGAAGGAGAAGTGGCTGAAGCCACTCCTGAACGGCGAGATCCGTTCGGCCTACGCGATGACCGAGCCGAACGTCGCCTCGTCGGACGCCAAGAACATCTCCACCACCGCAAAGCTCGTCGGCGACGAGTGGGTGATCAACGGCGAGAAATATTACATCTCCGGCCTCGGCGATCCCCGCTGCAAGATCATGATCGTGATGGTGAAGACCAATCCGGACGCGCCGCCGAGCAAGCAGCAGTCGCAGATCCTGGTGCCAAAGGACACGCCTGGCGTCGAGATCCTCGGTCCCATGCATGTGTTCGGACAGGATCATGCACCGCGCGGCCACATGCATCTGCGCTTCAACAACGTCCGGGTGCCGAAGGACAATATCCTGCTCGGCGAGGGCCGCGGCTTCGAAATCTCCCAGGTTCGCCTGGGGCCGGGCCGCATCCACCATTGCATGCGTACCATCGGCAAGGCCGAGAAGGCGCTCGACATGATGGTGCAGCGCGGCCTCACCCGTGAAGCCTTCGGCAAGAAGATCGCGCATCTCGGCGGCAATCTGCAGATCATCGCGCAGGCGCGCTGCGAGATCGAGGCGATGCGGCTGATGGTGCTGAAGGCGGCGAAGGCGATGGACGTGCTCGGCAACAAGGAAGCGCGCGTCTGGGTCTCCATGGTCAAGGCCATGATCCCCGAGCGCGCCTGCAAGATCATCGACCAGGCGATCCAGATGCACGGCGCCACCGGCATCTCGCAATGGACGCCGCTTGCCGAAATGTACCAGGACGTCCGCCATCTCCGCTTCGCCGACGGTCCGGACGAAGTGCACTGGATGGTGGTCGGCCGGCACGAACTCAGCATGCCGTAGCGCTCACCTGTCATGCGCGGGCTTGACCCGCGCATCCATCAGCAACAAGATTTTCGCAAGGTGATGGATTGCCGGGTCAAGCCCGGCGATGACAAGGTTGGGTTCGGGCCAGCGATTGGAGCCTATCATGGAATACGCTGCCAGCGATCTGAAGCCGCGCGAACGCTACAAGGTGCTGGCATCCTTCGTGCTGCCGCGACCGATCGCCTGGGTGACCAGCGTCGGTCCAACCGGCGTCGTCAATGCCGCGCCGTACAGCTTCTTCAACGTGTTCTGCGAGGACCCGCCGCTCTGCATGTTCGCAGTCAATCTGCGGCCCGACGGGCGGGTGAAGGATACGCTGGTCAACATCGAGCGCGCCGGCGAGTTCGTGGTCAACATGACCGACGAGCCGCTGGCGCACGCGATGCATGAGACCAGCGGCGACTTTCCGCCAGATGTGGGCGAGCCCGACTATCTCGGGCTCAAGCTTGCGCCATCGACCAGCGTGGCAGTGCCGCGCCTTGCGGATGCGCCGTGGGCAATGGAATGCAAGACCTGGAAGATCATCGACGTCAACGGCGACCGCCGGCTGATCATGGGTGAAGGCATCCACTTCTACATCCGCGACGAGCTGTGGGACCGCGAGGCCATGCGTGTGCACATGGACCGCTACCACCCCGTCGGCCGGATGTTCGCCGACCGCTATTGCCGCACCGACGACCGGGTGGTGTTTCCGGCAGCCGAGGGCGCGAAAAGCTAGCTCGCCGCCTCTCCGATCTTGTCCTGCGTCTTGGTCTCGAAGTCGCTGGCGTCGTGGCGCTCGTGCAATTGGCTCGCGGGATCGCCCGAGATGCGGTTGACGATGCGGCCTCGCTTCACAGCCGGGCGCTTTGCGATCTGATCGGTCCAGCGCAGCACGTTCTTGTATTCATGCACCGACAGGAATTCGCCTGCGCCATAAAGCAGGCCCTTGACGAGCCCGCCGTACCACGGCCACACGGCGATGTCGGCGATCGTGTAGTCGCTGCCGGACAGATATTCGTTGTCCGCCAGACGACGATCGAGCACATCGAGTTGACGCTTCACCTCCATCGCATAGCGGTCGATGGCATATTCGATCTTGGTCGGCGCGTAGGCATAGAAGTGGCCGAAGCCGCCGCCAAGAAACGGCGCGCTGCCCATCTGCCAGAACAGCCATGACAGGCACTCGGCGCGAGCCTGGCCGCCGGTCGGCAGGAATGCACCGAACTTCTCGGCAAGGTGCATCAGGATCGCGCCGGACTCGAACACGCGGATCGGTTCCGGCCCGCTACGGTCCAGCAGCGCCGGGATCTTGGAATTCGGATTGACCGCAACAAAACCACTGCCGAACTGGTTGCCATCGATCTTGATCAGCCACGCGTCATATTCGGCGTCGGAATGGCCGAGCGCGAGCAGCTCTTCCAGCATGATCGTGACCTTCTGGCCGTTTGGCGTCGCCAGAGAATAAAGTTGCAACGGATGCTTCCCGACGGGAAGTTCCTTCTCATGCGTGGGCCCGGCGATCGGGCGGTTGACGCTGGCGAAACGGCCGCCATTTTCCTTGTTCCAGGTCCAGACTTTCGGCGGCTCATAGGCAGGTGCATCGGTCATTGATCAAGCTCCAGCGCGGAAGCCGCGCCAGTGTTAACTAGCGTCGAGCACAGGATTGGCAAGGGCGGGATTTCGTATAGCCGGAGCCTCTTCACTTCCGTCATGGCCGGGCTTGTCCCGGCCATCCACGTCTTGCGTCAAAGGAAGTGCTTGAATACTCGAGACAGGCTCGGGCATGACGGTTGATAAAGCTCAGAACGCGGCCGCCCGCTGCTGGCGCGCCGCGCCCGTCATCGCAAAGCCGTCATAGCCCTTCGCCCCGACCTCGTTGCAGATCTGCCGATAAGGCCCGACGCCGCCGATATAGGGCATGAAGATCCGCGGCTTGCCGGGAATGTTGGCGCCCATGTACCAGGAATTGGCCTGCGGATAGAGCGTGGTGTAGGCAACCTCGTTGACATGCGCCACCCATTCGTCCTCGGCCTCCCTTGTCGCCTCCATCGTGTCGAGTTCACGCTCTCGCATGTAGTCGAGGCAATCGCTGATCCAGTCGACATGCTGCTCAATCGAAACGATCATGTTCGACAGCACGGACGGACTGCCGGGCCCGGTGATGATGAAGAGGTTCGGAAAACCGGCACTCATCAGGCCGAGATAGGTGCGTGGTCCCTCGGCCCATTTCCGGTTCAGCGTCAGCCCGTCGCGGCCGCGAATGTCGATCTTTGCCACCGACCCAGTCATAGCGTCGAAGCCGGTCGCCAGCACCAGCGCATCGAGTTCATATTCGCATGCTGTGGTGCGCACGGCATTTTCCGTGATCTCCTCGATCGGACTGCTCTTGATGTCGACCAGCGTCACGTTGGGCCGGTTGAAGGTCGCGAAATAGTCGGTATCGACGCAGATGCGCTTGGAGCCGATCGGATGGCTGTTCGGCTGCAGCAGCTTCGCGGTCTCGGGGTCCTTGACGATCTCTGCGATCTTCTCGCGCACGAAGTTTGCGGCGGTATCGTTGGCGGCCTGGTTCAGCGCCAGATTGTTGTAGGCCGACATGAACGTGAGTCCGCCCCGCTGCCAGCGCGCCTCGTATTTGGCACGGCGCTCGATGTCGCCATCATCGAGCGCGCCGCGATCGGGCAAGTCGGTATAGATGCCGTTGCGCGCCACTTCCCGCTCAACGCGCCGGATTTCCGGATAGTTCGCACGAAACCATGCACGTTCCTCATCTAGCAGCTTGGCATTGCGCGCGGGAATCGAGAAATTCGCGGTGCGCTGGAACACGGTGAGATGGCTCGCCTGCTCGGCGATGACAGGTATCGACTGAATCCCGGATGAACCGGTGCCGATCACGCCGACGCGCAGGCCGGTGAAATCCACCTGCTCATGCGGCCAATGGCCGGTGTGATAGATTTGGCCCTTGAATCGATCGAGGCCCCTGATGTCGGGCTTGCGCGCATTCGACAGGCAGCCGGTGGCAAGCACCACGAATTTGGCGGTGACGGTCTTGCCGTCGGCGGTGGTCACCGACCAGAGCTTTTTCGTCTCGTCGAACACGGCCGCATCGACGCGGGTGTCGAACTGGATGTCTGAACGCAGATCGAAGCGATCGGCGACATGGTTGGCATAGCGCAGAATCTCCGGCTGTGGCGCGTAGCGCTCGCTCCAGTCCCATTCCTGCTGCAGTTCCTCGCTGAATGAATAGGAATACTGCATGCTCTCGACGTCGCAGCGCGCGCCGGGATAGCGGTTCCAGTACCAGGTGCCGCCGACGCCGCTGCCCTGCTCGTACACTCGCGCGGTAAAGCCGAGACCGCGTAGCCGATGCAGCATGTACATGCCGGAGAAGCCGGCACCAACCACGACGACGTCGTAATGCGCGGCAGGGCTGCCGGAAGCGGATGGCGAGGCGGACATGGACGCGGGCTCCCTTGAAGATTCTTTTCGTTGCCGGCCAGCATTCTCCGCGACGCGCCAAAGCGCAAGAGACAAAGCGCGAGTAGAAGGGAGCTGCATATTTTGCCTTACGGAATGCGTAGCAGCTGCACGCAAGTCGGCGAAAGCCGGTTGGCTTTCCTCTCCGCCATGCGCTAGCCTGATCGTTATCAAAATAGAAAAACAGCGTGAAGCTGCCACCGGGAGAGAGAACGCAGCCATGAAATCGCCGATCTGCGACATGCTGGGCATCGAATTTCCCCTGCTCGCTTTCAGCCATTGCCGCGACGTGGTGGCCGCCGTCAGCCGCGCCGGCGGATTTGGCGTATTGGGCGCGACCGTGCATTCGCCTGAAAGCATCGAGCAGGAACTGAAATGGATCGACGACCACGTCGGCGGCAAACCCTATGGGCTCGACGTGCTGATCCCCGAGAACATCTCGACCGCCGGCGAGAAGAACGTCACCTGGAAAAGCCTGGAGCAGCGGGTCTCGCCCGCGCACCGCGACTTCACCCGCAATCTCCTGAAGAAATACGGCATCGAGCTGACGACGACCGATGTCGCCGACAACCAGCCGCAGCCGTTCGACGCACAGCGCGCGCTCGAAGTGCTGGACGTCTCCTTCAAGCATCCGATCAAGCTGATCGCGAATGCGCTGGGCGTGCCGCCGAAGGAGATGATCGACATGGGCCGCAAGCACGACGTGCCGGTCGCGGCCCTCGTCGGCGCCAAGGAGCACGCGCTGCGCCAGGTCGCGGCCGGTGTCGACATCCTCGTCGTGCAGGGCACCGAGGCGGGTGGTCATTGCGGCGAAGTCTCGACCATGGTGCTGGTGCCGGAAGTCATCAAGGCGATCAAGCCGATCCGCGATGTGCCCGTATTGGCCGCGGGCGGTATCATGACCGGACGCCAGATGGCGGCCGCGATGGCGATGGGCGCCGCCGGCGTCTGGACTGGCTCGGTGTGGCTCGCCACTGTGGAATCCGAGACCACGGAAATCTTCCGTGAGAAGATGATCGCAGCGTCCTCGCGCGACGCGGTGCGCTCGAAGGGCCGCACCGGCAAGCCGGCACGGCAGCTGCGCTCGGTCTGGACCGACGCCTGGGACCGCTCACCCGACAGCCCCGGCGCGCTGCCGATGCCGCTGCAGAGCATCATCAGCCGCGACGCCTTCAACTCGATCGACCGCTCCGCGGCGGCCGGCAACGAGAAGGCGCGCGACCTCGTCAGCTATTTCGTTGGCCAGGGCGTCGGCCTGATCGACAGCGTGAAATCGGCAGGCGCTGTGGTACAGGAATTCAAGGAAGATTTCATCGAGGCGGTCGAACACATGAATGCGCTGGTGGCGGAATAGCGGCGTCATTGCGAGGAGCGCAAGCGACGAAGCAATCCACGCCTCCGCAAGCTCAGAGATGGATTGCTTCGCGTCGCTCGCAATGACGGGTAAAATGGCCGGCGAGCCCAATGTCCGAAAGTGAACCAAGAAGACAAGAAGAAATGCCCAATAGCATCCCCGACGACCGCATCCCAGTCATCGTCGGCGTCGGCGAGATCGTCGATCGTCCCAAGGACATCGCTGCAGGCCTCGAGCCTCTCGCGCTTCTCGAAGAAGCGCTCAAGCGCGCGGAAGCCGACAGCGGGGCAAAGCTGCTCCACGACGTCCAGTCGCTCGACGTCGTCAATTTCCTGAGCTGGCGCTATCGCGATCCGGAAAAACAGCTTGCCGAACGGCTCGGCATCAAGCCGGCGCATCTCTATTACGGCCCGGTCGGGGGCGAGAGCCCGATCCGCTATCTGCATGAAGCGGCGCAGCGGATCGCGCGCGGCGAATGCAGCGTGGCGGCGGTCTGCGGCGCAGAAGCGCAGTCGACCGCGACCAAGGCGGATCGCGGCGGCATCGCCCTGCCCTGGACGCCGTTTGCCCATGATGTCGAGGAGCCGAAGCGCGGCGCGGCATTCCAGAAGCCGCTGGCGGTGAAGCTCGGCGTGTTCAGGCCGATCACGGTCTATCCGCTCTATGAGTCCGCGACCTCAGCGCATTGGGGCCAGACGCCGCGCGAGGCGCTCGCCGAGTCCGGCGAGCTGTGGTCGACCTATGCAGGCGTCGCGGCTTCGAACCCGAATTCGTGGCTGAAGAAGCGCTTCACGCCGGAGGAGATCACCACGCCGACGCCGGAGAACCGGCTGATCGCGTGGCCCTACACCAAGCTGATGGTGGCCAATCCGACCGTGAACATGGGCGGCGCGCTGCTGCTCACCAGCCTCGCCAAGGCGCACGCGGCCGGCGTTGCGGAAGACCGGCTGGTCTATCCGCTCGGCGGTGCGTCGGCGGAAGAACCGCGCGACTATCTCGTGCGCGACCAATTCTTCGAAAGCCACGCGCAGAATGCGGTGCTGAAAGCGGTGATGGACCTGGTCGAGGGCGACGGCAGCAAGTTCGACGCGATCGAGCTCTATAGCTGCTTCCCCTGCGTGCCCAAGATGGCGCGACGCACGCTCGGCCTCGGCCCTGACGTGCAGCCGACCGTCACCGGCGGGCTCACCTTCTTCGGCGCGCCGCTCAACACCTACATGACGCACGCCGCCTGCGCGATGGTGCGCAAGCTCCGCGATGGTGCCAAGCTCGGCCTGCTCTACGGCCAGGGCGGCTTTGTCACCAAGCATCATGGCCTGGTGCTGTCGCGCGAGGCACCGAAGGCGACGCTCAAGCAGGATACCAGCGTGCAGGCGGAAGCGGATCGCAACCGCCGCACGGTGCCGGAGTTCATCGCCGAGGCCAGCGGCAAGGGCAAGGTCGAAAGCTTCACCGTGATCTATCGCGGCAATGGCGAGGTCGAGCACGGCGTCGTCATGTTGCGCACGGAGGATGACCGCCGCACGCTCGGCCGCGTGCCGGCGAGCGATGCGACGACGTTAGCGCATCTGCTCGGCATGGAGCGCACGCCAGTCGGCACCACAGGTGACATCGTGATGGCCGATGACGGCGTGCCGGAGTGGCGGGTGGTGTAGATCGCGGAAATCGTAGGAAAATTCGTAGGGTGGGCAAAGCGCAGCGTGCCCACCGTCCACGTTCGGTGCAAGGAAAGGTGGGCACGCTGCTTTGCCCACCCTACAATCCTCTTCCCTTCTCCCCTTGTGGGAGAAGGTGGCGCGCATGCAATGCGCGACGGATGAGGGGTTGTCTCCGCGAGCGATTGTGCTTGTGGAGAGAACCCCTCACCCAAGCGAGTCCGTTGCTGGCAACGGCGCAGCCCTCTCCCACAAGGGGAGAGGGCACAGCAATCGGCTTCGGCGCGATCTCGTAAGGGAGCGCCGCCCCTACCCCTTCACGTCCTGCTTCTCGGAGGCCGTGGTCGGCTTCTTCGCGCCGCCGCCGACCACACGGACCTGGTCGCCGTCGTTGATGCCGTCGGGCGGGGCGATGATGATGCGGTCGTCGGCGGTGAGGCCGGAGGCGATCTCGATCTCCTTGCCGAGGTCGCGGGCGATCGTCACCTTCTTGAACAGGATCTTGTCATCGGCGCCGACGGTCGCAACGCGCAGGCCGTTGCTGTCGAAGATCAGCGCGCTGGCGGGGATGTGCAGCGGAATGGTGTCGCGCTGCAACGTCAGCTTCACATTGGCATAACCGCCGGGCATCAACTCGCCGCTGGAGTTGTCCAGCGCGAGTTGCATGCGCGTCGTTCCCGAGCTGACATCGACCGCCTGCGAGGACGTTTCCACGGTCGCCGTAAAGGTGCGGTTCGGATATTCCGGCAGCGTGATGACAGCCTTGGCGCCCATCTTGATCGACGGCACGAAGTTCTGCGGCACATTCACATAGACGCGCAGCTTGGAGATGTCGGAGACGATGAACATCGCCGGGCCCGCGCCGCCGCCGGCATTGATCAGCGCGCCGACGTCGGTGTTGCGCTCGGTGACGACGCCGTCGAAGGGCGCAGTGATCTTCTTGTAGCCGGCGAGCGCTTCCAGCCGTTCGACATTGGCCTGACCGGAATTGACGGCGGCCTTCTTGTTGGAGAGATCGGCGGTGCGCTCGTCGATCTCCTGCATCGAGACGAAGTTCGAGGCGAGCAGCGACCGGCGCCGGGTCAGCGTTGCTTCCGACAGTTTGGCGCTGGCCTGCTGGCTCGCGAGGTCAGCTCTTGCCTGCAGCAATTGCTGGTCGAGGTCGGGCGCCTCGATTTCGGCGATCACCTGCCCGGCCTTGACGCGGGCGCCGATGTCGACGCTCCAGCTCTTCAAGTAACCGGATACGCGCGCGAAGATCGGGGCACGGTAATAGGCTTCCAGGCGCCCCGGCAGGTCGATGGTGGGGTTGAGCACCTTGGCGCTCGGCGGCGCCACCGCGACGCTCGGAATGGCCTGATTATCGGTCCATTCCTTCAGCTTGGTGCCCTGCTCCTCGCGGGCACGGATGCCGGTGATGACGACGAGGACCAGGCCGACACCGGCCGCAAGCCCGAAAATGCCCAGTTTCCAGCGCGAGACCGGCGGGCGTTGGTCAGTGGGCATGCGACATCTCCGGTGCGGCGGCGGCGCTGGCGCCTTGCTTCTTGTGTACCATACTAAAGACGACGGGAACAAACATGAGTGTGGCGAACGTTGCAAAGATCAGGCCGCCGATCACGGCGCGGCCCAGCGGGGCGTTCTGCTCGCCACCCTCGCCCAAGCCGAGCGCCATCGGCGCCATGCCGATGATCATGGCCAGCGCCGTCATCAGCACCGGGCGGAAACGGACGAAACCGGCCTCGAGCGCGGCGGCAATGGGATCGCCGAGCTGCTCGTAGCGCTCGCGGGCGAAGCTGATGACCAGCACGCTGTTGGCGGTGGCAACACCCATGCACATGATCGCGCCGGTCAGCGCCGGCACCGACAGCGTGGTCTCGGTGGTGAACAGCATCCAGACGATGCCGGCGAGCGCTGCCGGCAGCGCGGTGATGATCACGAACGGATCGGACCAGGACTGGAAGTTCACGACGATCAGGAGATAGATCAGCACGACGGCGCCGAGCAGGCCGAACAACAGGCCGGAGAACGCACTGTTCATGGTCTGCACCTGGCCGAGCAGCACCACCGAGCTTCCCTTCGGCACGTCCTTTGCGGTCTCGGCGATCAGCGCCCGCACGTCGGTGGCAACGGCGCCAAGGTCGCGGCCCTGCGTCGTGGCGTAGATCTGCACCATGGACTGGATGTCGTATTGGGAAACCACCGCGCTCGAGGTCGAGCGCGTGATGTCGGCAATGCCGCCGAGGATCGGCGACTGCGGATTGCCGGTCGCGGTGATCGGCAGCGTCTGCAAGGCGCTCAGCGAGTCGATCTGGTATTGCGGCGTCTGCATCACGATCGAATAGGACACGCCGTTATCCGGATTGAGATAGTAGGTCGGCGCAACCTGCGAGCTGCCGGCGAGATTGACGACGAGGCTGTTGGTGACGTCGCGCTCGGTCAGCCCGACATATTGCGCGCGGGTGCGGTCGACATCGATATTGAAGGTCGGGTTGTTTGGCGATTGCTGGATGCGCGCGTCGGCAATGCCGGGAATGCGACGGATCCGGCTCAGCAGCTTGTTGGCATAAGCGAAATTGGCATCGAGATTGGCGCCGCGGATCTGCAGGTCGATCGGCGCCGGCGCACCGAAGTTCAGGATCTGGCTGACGATATCGGCAGGCAGGAACGAGAAGCTGATGCCGGGGAACATCCGCGGCAGTTGCTCGCGCAGCACCTGGACATATTGCTCGGTCGGCCTGTGGCCTTCCTTCAGCTTGACCTGGATGTCGCCATCCTGCGGGCCGATCACGCCGGTGTTGTTGTAGGTCATGTTGATGCCGGAGATCGGCATGCCGATATTGTCGGCCAGCGTGTCGATCTCCTCGGGCGGGATGATCTTGCGGATCGCCTTCTGCACCTCGGCGAGCTGGTTGGCAGTCTCCTCGACGCGGGTGCCGACCTGGGTGCGGACGTGCATCAGGATGTTGCCGGCGTCGACCGACGGAAAGAAGTTGCGGCCGAGGAAAGGCACCAGCAGCATGGACACCGCGACGAAGCCGAGGAAACAGCTGACGAAGATGGCACGGTGTCCGAGCGCCATCGCCAGCATGTCGCGATAGGCGCGGCGGATGCGCTCGAACCGCGCCTCGAAGCCGCGCTGGAACAGCTTGAACGGATTGCGCGTCGGCGGCAGCCCGCCCTCGTGATGCACATGGGGCTGCAGCAGATATTTCGCCATCGTCGGCACCAGCGTGCGCGACAGGATGAACGACCAGATCATCGCGAACATCACCGCTTCCGCCATTGGCACGAACAGGAAGCGCGCAACGCCGGTCAGGAAGAACATCGGCACGAACACGATGCAGATGCAGAGCAGCGAGACGAATGCCGGCGTGACGATCTGGTTGGCGCCGTCGAGAATCGACTGTTCGACCGGCTTGCCCTGCTCCAGATGGTAATTGATGTTCTCGATCGTCACGGTGGCGTCATCGACGAGGATGCCGACCGCGAGCGCCAATCCGCCGAGCGTCATGATGTTCAGCGTCTCGCCGATCGCCGACAGCATGATGATGGCGCCGAGAACCGACAGCGGGATCGAGACCGCGATGATGATCGTCGACCGCCAGCTCCCGAGGAACAGCAAGATCATCACGCTGGTGAGTAATGCAGCAATGACGCCTTCGAAGGCGACGCCGGTGATGGCGCCGCGGACGAACACCGACTGATCGCCGATGAAGCCGATCTTCAGCGCGTCCGGAAGCTGGTCCTTGACGTCGATCACCTTCTGCTTGATGCCGGCGATGATATCGAGCGTCGAGATCGCGCCGGCCTTCAGCACCATCATCAGCACCGAGCGGTTGCCGTCGACATGGACGATGTTGGTCTGCGGCGGGTTGCCGTCGCGGACGGTGGCGACATCCCGAACATAGACCATGGCGCCGTTGACGGTCCTGATCGGCAGATTGCCGAGATCCTCCATCTTCAGCGGCGAGTTGTTGAGCTGGATGTTGTATTCAAACTGACCGATCTTCTGCGTGCCTACCGGCGTGATCAGATTTTGTGCAGCGAGCGCATTGGCCACGTCCTGCCCGGACAGTCCGCGCGCCTGCAGCGCCGTGGAGTTGAGGTCGATCTGCACCTGACGCTGCTTGCCGCCGAATGGGTACGGTATGGCGGCGCCCGGCACGGTGACGAGCGGCGTGCGGAGCTGGTTGATGCCGATGTCGGCGAGATTCTGCTCGGTCAGCCCCTCACCGGACAGCGCCACCTGAATGATCGGTACCGTGGAGGCGCTGTAGTTCAGGATCAAAGGCGGTGTCGCGCCCGGCGGCATCTGCTTCAAAAGCGTCTGCGAGATCGCCGTGACCTGGGCGTTGGCGGTGCGGATGTCGACATTCGGCTGGAAGAAAATCTTGATGATGCCGAAGCCGTTGTAGGAATTGGCGACGATATGCTCGATATCGTTGACGGTGGTCGTCAGCGCGCGCTGAAATGGCGTGGTGATGCGCCCGGACATCTGGTCCGGCGGCAGTCCGGTGTACTGCCAGACCACCCCGATCACGGGGATGCGGATGTCGGGAAAGATATCGGTGGGCGTGCGCAGCGCGGCGAGCGGTCCGACAATGAGGAGCAGCAGCGCGAGCACGACAAACGTATACGGCCGGCTCAGCGCGATACGGACCAGTGCAACCATTGACGAGTTATTCCCCGGAACCCGTAAAATGTACGGGGGATTGGCGCCCCTACAGGCCAATTCACTTGCGTCGATCTAGCGAAAAACGGGCCAAAAGCCAACTTTGCGCGACGCAATCCGCGTTCACATCCTCGACATAGCTGCCGGGCCGGACCGGCCGCGGAGTGGACCGCGGCCGGGAATTATCGCTACTAATTAAGTAATTAAGCCGCGCGCACCGATTCCAGGAACTTGCTGACCTCGACCTTGAGGCGGCTGCTGTCGCCGGACAATGCCTTTGCCGCCGAGAGCACCTGCGATGAGGCCGACCCGGTCTCGGTCGCGCCGCGCTGCACGTCGGTGATGTTGGCCGAGACCTGGTGGGTGCCCTGGGCGGCCTGCTGGACGTTGCGCGAGATTTCCTGCGTAGCCGCGCCCTGCTCCTCCACCGCCGCGGCGATGGTCGAGGAGATCTCCGACAGCCGTTCGATGGTGTTGCTGATTTCCTTGATCGCGTTCACCGAGTCCTGGGTGGCGGCCTGGATGCCGGTGATCTGCTGGCCGATCTCGCCAGTGGCTTTCGCGGTCTGCTCGGCCAGCGCCTTCACTTCGGAGGCGACCACCGCAAAGCCGCGGCCGGCCTCGCCGGCGCGTGCCGCCTCGATGGTCGCGTTCAGCGCCAGCAGGTTGGTCTGGCCCGCGATCGTGTTGATGAGCTCGACGACGTCGCCGATCCGTGCCGCCGCCTTCGAGAGCTCGCTGACACGGTCGTTGGTGCTGCGGGCCTGGCCGACGGCGTCGCCCGCCATCCGTGCTGATTCCTGGACCTGGCGGCTGATCTCGGTGACGGAGGATGACAGCTCCTCGGTCGCGGACGCCACCGACTGCACGTTGGTGGACGCCTCTTCCGAGGCGGAGGCGACCGTGGTGGTCAATTCCTGCGAGCGTGTGGCAGTCGAGGAGAGCGTGCCGGCCGCGGCTTCGAGCTGGGTCGAGGCGGAAGAGACGGTCTGGACGATCTCGCCGATCATGGTCTCGAAATTGCGGGTGATGGCGTCGACCCGGCGGCCGCGCTCGATCTTTGCTTCGGCGTCGGCGGCTGCAGCCTCGTCGGCGGCCTTCTTGGCGATCAACGCTTCCTTGAACACCTGAAGCGCATCGGCCATCGTGCCGATTTCGGTCTTCTCGCCCTGGTGCGGGACTTCGGCGGTCAGATCCCCATTTCCGAGCGCCTGCATCGGCTTGACGATGGAGGCGATCCCGGCCGAGACGTCGCGGATCAACAGGAAACTGATGGCGGCGCCAACAAGCACCGCTGCCAAGAGAATGACAGCGAGTATCGCGAAGGCGGAAGAGTAGTTGGCGGCGGCGTCCTCCGCAGCCTTGTCGGCACCCACCTTGTTGAGCTCGATGTCCTTGAGGAGAATCGCGTCGGCGTCGAGCCCGATCTTGTTCACGGTCTTGCTGTTCAGCTCATGCGCGTCATGCGGGATCTTGCCGACATCCCTGCGCGACAAAGCCATCACCTCTTCGGTGCCCTTCCTGTATCGATCCCAGGTGTCCGACCATTGAGCATAGAGCGCCCGCTCCTCCGGGGAGGTGATCATCGTTTCATAGCTCTTGCGGGCCTTCATGTTGCCCTCGACAACGGTGACCAGAGTCTTCTCCGCGGCCAGCTTCTCCTCGAGCGTTTCCGAGAGCATATGCTCACGGATCACGTTGCGGTAGGTAATGACACCAGCGCGAAGCTCACCGAGCACCCGGACGCTCGGCAGCCAGCTCGTCGTGATGTCGACCGTATTGGCATTGATCGCCTGCATGTTGCGGACGGCGAGGAGCCCCATGCCCGTCATCGCGAGGAGCAGCAGCGCAACCACGGTGATGATCTTGGCGCGGATCGAGTATTTGGCGAACATCTCAGAATCTCTTGGTGTTGCGCGTGTCGGGCACGTCGGGTGATGCAAGGTGCTTTGGTTTAGAAGGATGCCTTACTGGCAATCAAATCGCGCAACTTCTGAGGTCGCGTTAATTTGTCCCTCCGTAGAGTTACGGTAAATGAAAACCGTCACTAACAAATGAACGAAGCGATGAGATCAGCGCATCAACGCAAGCGCGTCCGAGAAAAATTGCGGTCCGCCGAAATTGCCTGATTTCAAGGCGAGCAGCATCTCGCCTTTGTTCGCGCCGACCGCACGCAGAACTGGTACACCAGCGGCGATCTCCACGCCGACGAGAAAACCTGGAATTCGCAAACGATCGACCACGGCGCCTGACGTCTCACCACCGGCGACCACCAATCGACGCACGCCGTGTTCGACGAGACCTTCCGCGATGTCTGCCATCGCCTGCTCGATGGCATGCCCGGCTGCATCACGGCCATAACGGGACTGCAGAGCTGCGACTTCGTCGGGCGTGGCGCTGCTGGCGATCAGCACCGGCCCTTCGCTGATCCGGTCGCGGGCCCAGGCGAGCGCGCGATGGACTTCATCCTTGCCGGTCACGATCCGCTCGGGGTCGAGATGCAGCACGGCCATGCTGCGCTCGGCATTGGCGATCTGCTGCAGTGTCGCTTGCGAACAGCTTCCGGCGAGACAGGCGGCTGGCCCTCCGACCAGCGCCTCGGCCGTCACGCTTGCGGCTTCTGGCCTGACTTTTTCGGAGTCAACCAGCGCCCTAGCAAGCCCGAGCCCGATCCCGGAAGCGCCGACCGAAACGCGATGATCCAGCGCCACGGTGCCGATGGTGCCGAGGTCGCGGTCGAACACGGCATCGATGATGGCGGCGCCAAATCCGCCGGCGACGAGATCCGCAAGGCGCGCGCGAACAGCGTCCGGGCCACGCGCAACGGTGGCAAGGTCGACCAGCCCGACCTTGGTCCTGCTCTGGCATGCCAGCACGCGCACCAGGTTCGAGTCATGCATCGGGTTGAGCGGATGATCCTTGAGCGGGCTTTCATTCAACGGCACCGACCCGACGAATAGATTGCCCTGGTATACAGTGCGGCCGGTTTCCGGGAATGCCGGCGTGACTAGTACGATGTTGTCGCGGGAGTCCTCACGCAGCGCATCCATCACCGGGCCGATATTGCCAGCGTCGGTTGAATCGAAGGTCGAGCAGATCTTGAACAGCACATGCGAAGCGCCGCGGCTACGCAGCCATTTCTCGGCCGCGCGCGAGCGGGTGACCGCCTGGCTCGCCTCGATCGAGCGGCTCTTCAGCGAGACCACCACAGCATCGACCTCGGGCAAAGCGAGATCGTCCGATGGCACGCCAATCGTCTGCACCGTGCGCAGGCCGGCACGGGTCAGCGTGTTGGCGAGATCGGAGGCGCCGGTGTAGTCGTCGGCGATACAGCCCAGCGCCAAAGTCATGCTTTTGCTCCGGCATAGGGCTTGAACCAGCCGAGGCCATCGACGGTCTTGCCACGCGGATTATATTCGCAGCCGACGAAGCCGGCATAGCCGAGCCGGTCGAGCTCATCGAACAGGAACGGATAGTTCAGCTCTTCGCCATCGGGCTCGTTGCGCGAGGGGATGCTGGCGATCTGGGTGTGGCCGATGATCGGCATCATCTCACGCAACCGCATGGTGACATCGCCATGGATGATCTGGCAGTGATAGATGTCGAACTGCAACTTCAGGTTCGGAATCTTCAACTCGTTGATCAGATCACGTGCAAAGCCGAAATCGTTGAGGAAATAGCCGGGCACGTTGCGTGGATTGATCGGCTCGATCACGACGTCGAGGCCATGCGGCGCGAAGAACTCGGCGGCCCATGTAACGGACTTATAAAATGCCTCGACCGCCTTGCTGTCGCTTCGGTCGGCAATGCCCGCCATCAGGTGCACGCGCTTGACGCCGGTCGCTTCCGCATAAGGGAGCGCGGTGGCGAGGCTCGCCTGCAGGTCGGCAAACCGCGCCGGCAGCGCCGCGAAACCTTTCTCTCCGGCCGCCCAATCGCCCGGCGGCAGGTTGAACAACGCCTGCGTCAGACCGTTCTTGCGCAGCCGCTCGCCGATCTCCTTCGCCGGATGGTCATAGGGAAACAGGAACTCCACCGCGGTAAAGCCGGCTTTCGCCGCAGCCTCGAAACGGTCGAGGAACGCGACCTCGTTGAACATCATGGTGAGATTGGCGGCAAAGCGGGGCATCGCGTGTCCTTATTAATTGTGTTCGCCGGGCAGCTTGGTGCCGGTGACGCGAGCGTACATCCGCGCCACCGAGGCGTCGTCATCACGCCCCATGCCGGCGGCGGCCGTCATCAGGAACATCTGCAGCGCCGCGGCTGCAACCGGCACCGGGAATTTCGCTGACCGAGCCATGTCCTGGATAATGCCCAGATCCTTGACGAAAATCTCCACCGCGCTGCGCGGCGTGTAGTCGCCGTCGAGCACATGCGGCATGCGGTTCTCGAACATCCAGGAATTGCCGGCGGAGGCCGTGATCACCTCATAGACCTTGCGGATATCGAGGCCTTGCTTGGCCGCGAACGCCATGGCCTCCGAGGCGGCGGCGATATGCACGCCGGCGAGTAGCTGGTTGATCATCTTGAACGCGGCGCCCTGCCCGGCCGCATCGCCGAGTTCATAGAGCTTGGCCGCCATCGCATCGAGCGCGGGACGGGCTTTTGCGAACGCCGCCGCGCTGCCGGAAGCAAGGATGGTGAGTTCGCCCTGCGCTGCGCGCTGGGCACCGCCCGAGATCGGGGCATCCAGATAATGCCGGCCCGTCGCCTCGAGCTTGGCTGCCAATCGCCGCGCCACATCAGGGTCCATGGTCGCGGAGGAGACGAACACGGATCCCTTCGGCAACGTCTCGGCGACGCGGTTCTCGCCGAACAGGATCGTTTCGGTCTGGGCGGCGTTGACGACCACGCTGACCACGATGTCGGCGCCATCGGCGGCTTCCTTCGGCGTCTTGGCGCCCTTGCCGCCGCCCTGGACAAACCGTGCGACGCTGTCGGCCGACACGTCGCAGCCGGTCACCTCAAAGCCTGCGCGCAACAGCGAGGTCGCCATGCCTGATCCCATCGAGCCGAGCCCGATCACGGCGACGCGGGTTTTTGACTGGTCAGGCATGCGGCGGTCCCTCACATTTTTCTTCAGGCTTGTCCCCTGCGTATCACGGCTTGGCCGCCGTGCCAAAGCGTGAGACAAGGCGACAAACGGGTATGGCTGCCATGAGCGAAACAAAGCTCCGTGAGGAAATCTGCCGCTTCGGCCGCTCGCTGTTCGAGCGCGGGCTGACGCCGGGCTCGTCAGGCAATATCAGCGTGAGACTGGACGATGGCGGCTGGCTGGTGACGCCGACCAATGCCTCGCTCGGTTTCCTCGACCCCGCCAGGATGTCGCGGCTCGATGCCGATGGGCGGCTGCTCTCGGGCGACGCGCCGACCAAGGAGGTGCCGCTGCACACCGCGCTTTACCAGACCCGCGGCGCGGCGCGTGCTGTCGTGCATCTGCATTCGACCCATTCGGTGGCTCTCTCGATGCTGCCCGAGATCGACCCGCGCGCCGCGCTGCCGCCGCTCACCGCCTATTATGTGATGAAATGCGGCCAGACCGCGCTGGTGCCTTATTATCGACCCGGCGATCCCGCGGTGGCCGACGCGATCAAGGGATTGGCGGGCAAATATTCGTCGGTGCTGCTCGCCAATCATGGGCCTGTGGTTTCAGGCGACACGCTGGAAGCCGCGGTGTTCGCGACGGAGGAACTGGAAGAGACCGCGAAGCTCTATCTGCTGCTGCGCGGGCTGAACCCGCGCTATCTCTCGCCGGAGCAGGTGGCGGATTTGACGAAGGTGTTCGGGCTGAAGCTGCCGGAGCATGGGCACTAGCCCTTCCGAATTCGTCATGGCCGGGCTTGTCCCGGCCATCCACGTTCTTTGCATCCGGAAAGAAAGATCGTGGATGCCCGGGACAAGCCCGGGCATGACGGAGAACCTACCGTTTCGTCATTGCGAGCGAAGCGAAGCAATCCATTTTTCTCCGCGCGCGTGGAGAGGTGGATTGCTTCGCTGCGCTCGCAATGACGGGGACGCGGATCAAAGCCCCAGATAGGCCTTGCGCACGTCGGGGTTGGTGCTGATCTCAGCCGCCGGGCCCTGCATCAGCACGCGGCCGGTCTGCAGGATGTAGGCGCGGTCGGCGATCTCAAGACATTCGGCCATGCGCTGCTCGACGATCAACACGGTCATGCCGGCGTCGCGGATGCGCTTCACTGCCTGGAAGATCTCGTCGACGAGCTTTGGCATGATGCCCTGCGACGGCTCGTCGAGCATCAAGAGCCGCGGGCGGGTCATCAGCGCGCGGCCGATCGCGAGCATCTGCTGCTCACCGCCGGACAGCGTCTCGGCGCGCTGCTCCAGCCGCTCCGAAAGCCGCGGGAACAATTTGAACACGAGATCGAGCGGCTCGTCACGATTGGCTTCACTGCGGTAGAGATAACTGCCGAGGCGAAGATTGTCGCGCACCGACAGGCGCGGAAACAGCCGGCGGTTTTCCGGCACGAAGGCGATGCCGCCGGCGGTAATGACATGCTGCGGCTTGCCGTCGATCCGGGCCCCGTCGAAGGTGACGGTGCCGGAGCGTGGGCGCTCAGCGCCGGCGATCGATTTCAGAAGCGTCGACTTGCCGGCCCCGTTGGCGCCGGCAACGCAGACGATCTCGCCCTTGGCGACCTCGATCGAGACCGCGGAGATCGCGACCAGCCCCTGATAGGCGGTGGTGACTTCATGCACCGACAGCATGACGATCCCCAAGATAGGCGGTGATGACCTTCGGGTCGCGCACGACCTCGGTTGGCTTGCCCTCGACCAGCACCTTGCCAAGGTCGAGCACGATGGCGCGGTCGACCAGCGGCATCACGATCTCCATGACATGCTCGACCATCAGCACGGTGACGCCGGTGTCGCGCACCTTGCGCACGAGTTCGACGCCGGTCTTGGCCTCCACCGGTGTCAGGCCGGTCAAGACTTCATCGAGCAGCAGCAGTTTTGGTTCGGTCGCGAGCGCGCGGGCCACTTCGAGACGCCGCTTCTCTGATGGCACCAGATCGCTTGCCAGCACGTTGGCACGCGTGCCGAGCCCGCAGAATTCCAGCACCTCATGCGCCTTGCGGCGGGCGACGCGCATCACGGTGTTGCGGATCAGCGCGCCGACGATGACGTTGTCGATCACAGTCATGGTCTCGAAGCTTTTCACCACCTGAAAGGTGCGGCCGATGCCGCGCTGGCAGCGTTCCGCCGCCGGCAATCTCGTGACATCCTCGCCATCGAACCAGATCGAGCCTTGAGTGGGCGGCAGCACGCCGGCGATCAGGTTGAACAGGGTCGACTTGCCGGCGCCGTTCGGGCCGATCAGCCCGACGATTTCGCCGCGGCCGACCGAGATCGAGACGTCGCTGTTGGCGACCAGGCCGCCGAACCGCTGCCAGACGCCACGGGTTTCCAGGAGCGCCGTCATCGCACGGCCGCCTTGCGCCAAAAGAACTTGGGCCGTGCGAACAAGCTCACCAGCCCGCGCGGCAGTGCGAGCGAGATCAGCACGATCAGCGTGCCGTAGACGATCAGGTCGACGCCGCGTCCCGAACCGCCGATGAAGGATCGGGTCAGTTCGGTCAGCGGGATCAGGATCACGGCGCCAAGCACCGGTCCCCACAGCGTGCCGATGCCGCCGAGCACCGCGGGCAGCGCCATCAGCAGCGAGAACTGGAAGCCCATCACGCTTTCAGGATCGATGTAGGAGACGAACTGTGCATAGAAGCTGCCGCCGACGGCGACCAGGAACGCGGAGACCGCTGCCGCCCCCATCTTGGAATTGAACACGACGACGCCAAGGCTTTCGGCCGCGTCCGGATTGTCCTTCACCGCGCGCCACCAATAGCCCCATTTGGAGTCCTCCAGCCACCAGGTGACGAACCAGGCGACGCAGGCAAGCGCCAGCGCGAAATAGAAATAAGGCAGCTTGCTGCGCGTGAACTGGAATTTCAGCCAGCTATCGCCACGCACCGGGATATCGATGCCGAGCGCCGCCCCCGCCCACTCCCAGTTCTGGATCAAGAGCAATCCGATCTCGGCGATGACGATGGTGGCGATGACGAAATAGTGCCCGCGCAGGCGGAAGCAGGGATAGCCGAGCGCCATCGCGATCAGCGCAGAGAGCGCGCCACCGGCAAGCATGCCGAACCAGGGCAGCACGCCGAACTTGGTAAACAGCAGCGCAGTCGTGTAGGCGCCGAGCCCGAAATAAAGCGCGTGACCGAGCGAGATCTGCCCGCAATAGCCAGACAGGATGTTCCAGCTCTGCGAGAGCGCCGCATACATCAGCGTCAGCACCATGACGTTCTGGACGTAGACGTCCTTCACGAACAGCGGCACCAGCGCGGCCACGGCCGCGAGGCAAAAGGCGATGATCAATTCGCGCCGGCGTCGCCTGGTAAAATCCTTGTCCATCACATCGACCCGAACAGGCCGCGCGGGCGGACGAAAACGACGAGCAGATAGACCGCGTAGATGCCGACCGATTTCAGCGAGGGCGGCAGGATCAGCGCGGTGGTCGCCTCGACCAGGCCGACGATGATGCCGCCGGCGAAGGCGCCGAACACGCTGCCGAAGCCGCCGAGCGCCACGGTGACGTAGGCGATCAGCGCGAAGGACGCGCCGACATCGGGATAGACATAGAAGAAGATCGCCATGATGGCGCCGGCGAGTCCGACCAGCGCCGCACCGAGCCCCCAGCCGAGCGCAAACACCCGGTTCTTGTCGATGCCGACCAGCGCCACCGCACCGGCATCCTCACGCGTTGCCTCCAGCGCGCGGCCGAAATCGGTGCGGTGGATGAAGAAGTAGAGTCCCGCGAAGGCCGCGATCGACAGCAGCGCGCCGACGAGCTGCGGTTCCGGCAGGAAGATGCCGCCGACCGAGATGGTTTTCCCGCCGAGCCAGGAATTGGTGACGCTGCGATAATCCGGCGTAAAGAAGAACTGCGCCAGTCCGCGCATCACGATGGCAAGGCCGAAGGTCGAGAAGATCTGCACCATGCCGGCATTGGCCTTGGCGCGCACGGCAAAGCGCACGATCAAGAGATAGACGATCGCCCCGAACACGAACAGAGCCGCCGCCACAAGCGGCGCCGACAACAGCGGGTCGATGGCGAAGAACGCGAACAGGAAGAATGTCGCGTACATCGCGATCATCAGGAACTCGCCATGGGCGAAGTTCACGACGTCCATCAGGCCGAAGATCAGCGCCAGCCCGACGGCGATCAGTCCATAGAGCAGCCCCATCAGGAGGCCGCTCGCCAGACTCTGGATAATGGTCTCGGCTGTCACTGCCGTTTCGCTCCTGTCAACAGATCACTCGATGTCGTCCTGACGAAAGTCAGGACCCATAACCACGACTGCATCGAGGGATGCATAACAACCAATCATCGCGAGAACGCAGACCTGTGGTTATGGGTCCCGGGCCAAGCCCGGGAGGACGTAGAGAGGTGCCTACTTCATCGGCCAGACGGCTTCGGCCACTGCCGCCTGCGGCGGGAAGATGGTGACGAACTTGCCGCCGATGTATTGCAGCAGCACCGGATCGGCGTCGTTGTTCTGGCCCATGTCGTCGAATTTCACGCGCTTCCAGGGCATGATGGTCGCCTCGCCCGGCATGTCGGTCGCGACCAGCGCCTCGCGGATCTTCTCGCCATCGGTGGACTTGGCGCGATTGATGGCGTCAGCCATCACGATCAGGCCCATGAACTGGCGCGAGGAATAGTCGTTGAAGTCCTTGCCCGAGCGCTCCTTATACATCGCGTTGATCTTGCCGACCATCGGCCGCTTGGCGGCGAGATCGAGCGAGAAGCTGCCGCGCGAGATCACGCCTTCGAGCTTGTCGCCGACCGCGTCATACAGCGCCTTCTCGGAGAAGCCAGCGTCCTGGGCCACGATCGCGGGCGGCTTGTAGCCGAGCTCGGCCATGGTCTTCACGAGCAGGATGCCGTCGGTGGTGTAGCTCGAGGGCATCAGCACGTCGGCATTACCAGCCTTGAGTTGCTGCACTTCGGCCGACAGCGACGGCGAGTTGGCGCGGTACTTGATATCGGCAACGATCTTGTAGCCGCGCTCACGTGCGAGCTTGGTCTGGGCGTTGCCGGAGTCGGTGCCGAAGATGGTATCCTCGTGGAACAGCGACAGCGTGTCGATCTTGGTGCCCTTCTTCTTCATCGCATCGAAGAAGTCGAACATCGCGGTCGAGAACATCTCGTCATGGGGTGCCGCGCGGAAATAGAATTTCAGGCCGCGGCGATGCAGGCTCGGCGAGGAATTGTCGGCCGAGATGAAGGGGATCTGGTAACGCTCGCAGATCTGGCTGACGGTGACGGCAACCGCGCTCTGATAGGTACCGACGATGGCGCAGACCTTCTCCTGCGTGATCAGGCGCTCGGCTTCGGCCCGGCCCTTCTGCGGATCGGCCTGGTGATCGGCGAAGACGAGGCGGACCTTGGCGCCGCCGAGACCGGACAGGCCCTCGCCCTTGGCGAGCGGCAGCTCGAAATCATAGTTCTTGTTGATGATGTCGGCCGCGGTCTCGAATGCCTTTTGCGCGTCGACGCCGATCTGGGCGCTTGCGCCGGACAGCGGATAGATCACGCCGATCACCACCTCGCTGGTTTGCGCGCGCGCAGCGATCGGCGCGAGCGCGGCAGCAGCGGTGGCTCCAAGCAACACATTGCGGCGAGTGATCGTCATTTGCGGAAATTCCCCTTAATTGAAGTGTAGCTATCGAATGAAACGGAAGGCGGTTGCGGTAAAGCCTCAAGAAACGGCAGGCGCTGCCCTTTAGAGCACAGCCAACTGCTTGTTCCTCAGATCAGTGATCAGCATCAATCCCGGCGCATGCGTGATCGCGAATGGTAGCTTGGCGTTCGCGATCACCGCCTGCGGTGTCACGCCGCACGCCCAGAATACCGGGATCTCATCGGCTTCGAGCGGAACCGGATCACCATAGTCGGGCTTGGCGATGTCGCTGATGCCAATCAGATGCGGATGGCCGAGGTGCACCGGCGCGCCGTGCACCGAGGGAAAACGCGAGGTGACCTGCACCGCGCGGATCGCATCGGCCGGCTTGAAGGGACGCATCGACACCACCATCGGCCCCGCGAACGGGCCCGACGATCGGCAGGCGATATTGGTGCGGTACATCGGCACCCGCACGTTGCGCTCGATGTGACGGATCGGCAGGCCCTCGTCCATCAGCGCTTCTTCGAACGAGAACGAGCAGCCGAGCACGAAGGTGACGAGATCGTCGCGCCAATGCTGCATGATGTCGGTCGGCTCCTCCACGACCTCGCCGTCGCGCCAGACACGATAGCGCGGCACGTCGGTGCGGATGTCGAGATCAAGGCCGAGCGCGGGGATCCGGGGATCGCCGACGTCAGACATGCCGATAATCGGGCATGGCTTCGGGTTGAGCTGACAGAAGCGGTGGAAGGCCCCTGCGAGCTTTTCTGGCAGGATGGCAAGGTTGCCCTGGACAAAGCCGTTCGCCACGCCGGCGGTGCTCGAAGCCATGCCCTTACGGTACGCCAGCCGGGCCTCTCGGCTCGGAAGCACGGGGTCGTTGTCACGGGCTTGCTGCGCTGCCGCAAAAACAGTCATTTGACCGACCTGCCTAATATCTCGACAAGCGCAGCCAACACCAAGCGTGCTATAAAGTCTAATCTTCCTTTCTAATCGAATTCGATAAATTCTGTTTATCGGATGGGAAAAAGCTTCCAATGCTTGATTTCAGGTCGATCGAAACGTTCCTCTGGGTGGTCAAGCTCGGAAGCTTCCGCGGCGCGGCGCAGCGGCTCAACACGACCCAGCCGGCGATCTCCCAACGCATCGCGCAGCTCGAGCGCGAATTGGGCGTGAAGCTGCTCAATCGCGACCATCGGGTGGCCTCGCCGACGCCAAGCGGCCGGCGGATGATGGTCTATGCGGAGAAGCTGATCGGGCTGCGCTCGGAGATGATGGCCGAGATCGGCGACCGCTCCGCGATGCGCGGCGTGCTCCGGCTCGGCGTGGCCGAGACCATCGTGCACACCTGGCTGACGCGCCTCGTCAAGAGCGTCAACGAGGTCTATCCGAACCTGTCGCTGGAGATCGAAGTCGACATCACGCCGAATTTGAGCGCGCGGCTGCTCGCGCAAGAGATCGAGCTGGCCTTCGTGGTGGGGCCGCTATCGGCGTCGGGCGTGCAGAGCCGCGTGCTTTGCGATTATCCGATCGGATTTCTGGCGAGCCCGGCGCTCGGCCTCGGCAATGGCCCGGTGGCGCGGCATGAGCTGGCGCGCTTTCCGATCATCACCTTTCCCCGCAAGACAGTGCCTTACGAAAGCGTGCGCGCGGTGTTCGAACGGCCAGACCTGCCGCCGATCCGGCTGCACGCAAGCGCCTCGCTGGCAACCGTCATCCACATGGCGATCGAAGGGCTCGGCATCGCCGTGATCCCGTCGGCCATCGTCGAGAACGAACTCGCCGACGGACGGCTGCAACTGCTCGATACCGACATCAACATGGCGCCGCTCACCTTCAACGCAAACTGGCTCACCTCCCCCGACATCGCCGCAATCGAGCGCGTCGCCGACCTCGCGCGCCAGATCGCGCAAGCGAGCCCGTCGGTTGACGAGGCGCTGCGGGCGCGTCATTGAACGAACACCATGTAACGACGCGTCATTCCGGGGCGCCCGCAGGGCGAACTTGGAATCTCGAGATTCCGAGTCTGGTCCTTCGGACCATCCCGGAATGACAGAAAACGAATGGAACGAACGCATGAGCCGAGCCGCATCCAACCTGCAGATCGATTCCGCCCGCCTCTGGGGCACGATTCATGAAACTGCGAAATTCGGCGCGACGCCGAAAGGCGGTGTGCGGCGGCTGACATTGAGCGCCGAGGACAAGCAGGTGCGCGACTGGTTCCGCAAGGCCTGCGAGGACGCAGGGCTTGAAGTCCATGTCGACGCGCTCGGCTCGATGTTCGGCCTGCGCAAGGGCCGCGACATGTCGAAACCGCCGATCGGGCTCGGCTCGCATCTCGACACCCAGCCGACCGGCGGCAAATATGACGGCGTGCTCGGCACGCTCGCCGCGCTCGAAGTCGTGTGCACGCTCAATGATGCCGGCATCGAGACCGAGATGCCGATCTGCATCTGCAACTGGACCAATGAAGAAGGCTCGCGCTTTGCGCCGGCGATGATGGCCTCCGCCGCCTACGTCGGCGATTTCACCACCGACGACATCCTGTCGCGCAGGGATGCCGAAGGCGTCACGGTCGGCGAGGCGCTTGACAGCATCGGCTATCGCGGCACGACGGCGGTCGGCACGCAAAAATTCTCCGGCTTCGTCGAATTGCATATCGAGCAGGGCCCGATCCTGGAAGCCGAGAACAAGACCATCGGCGTGGTCGATTCCGGCCAGGGCGTCTTATGGTACGACGGCAAGATCACGGGCTTCGAGAGCCATGCCGGCTCGACACCGATGCCGCTGCGGCGCGATGCGCTGGCGACCTTGTCGGAGATCGTGCTGGCGATGGAGAGCATCGCGAAAAAGCACGGGCCGAACGCGGTCGGCACAATCGGCGAGGCCGTGATCGCGAAGCCCTCGCGCAACGTCATTCCCGGCGAGGTCGCCTTCACCGTCGATTGCCGCAGCGCCGACGCCGCCATCATGGACGCGCTGGACAAGGATTTGCGAGCTGCGATTGCCGAGATCGCCGCCCGGCGCAAGGTTGAGGTCACGCTCGACCTGGTCTGGCGCAAGCCGCCGACTCATTTCGATCCCAAGCTGGTCGATGCCGTCGAGAACGCCGCCAAGCAACTCGGCTATTCGCACCGGCGCATCACCTCGGGCGCCGGCCACGACGCCTGCAACCTCAACACGGTGATCCCCGCGGCAATGGTGTTCGTACCCTGCAAGGACGGCATCAGCCACAACGAGCTCGAGGACGCAACGCAGACCGATTGCGCCGCCGGCGCCAACGTACTGATGCATACGGTGCTGGCACTCGCCGGCGTCGCGTCCTGACCGGTCCACCAAGCAAGATGGAGATGTGCCGTGCGCGGGGTTTTTGTCGACGCCAATGAATCGCTTGCCGTGATCTTCGAGCGCCTGGAGAAACCCGGCGATCCCAAGGTGCGCATCCACCGCAATCCCGACGTCACGTCCGACCAGCTGCCAAAAGTGCTCGACGGCGCCGAGATCGCCATCATCGACCACACGGCGCTGCCGACCGACATCGCAAAGCAGTGCGGCGGGCTGAAGCACGTCGTGTTCCTCGGCACCGGCGCGCGCAGCTACATGAATCCGGAGGAGCTCGCCGAGCTCGGCATCTCCGTGCATCTGATCAAGGGCTATGGCGACACCGCCGTGGCGGAGTCCGCGATCGCGCTGATGTGGGCCTCCGCCCGCGTGCTGGCGCAGATGGACCGCGAGATGCGCGCCGGAAAGTGGCTGCGCGAAGACGGCATGCAGCTCACCGGCAAGACGCTCGGCCTGATCGGATTCGGCGGGATCGCGGCTGAAGTCGCGCGCATCGCGGTGGGCTCGGGAATGCGCGTGATCGCCTGGAACCGCTCGCCGAAGAGTCATCCGGGCGTCGACTTCGTCGATCTCGACACGCTGCTGGCGCAGAGCCATGTCGTCTCGCTGCATCTTCTGCTCAACGACGACACAAGAGGCTTCATCACCCGGGAGCGCATCGCCGCGATGAAGCCGGGCGTCATCTTCGTCAACACCGCCCGGGCCGCCATCGTCGACGAAGCCGCGATGATTGATGCGCTGAGGTCCGGGCACATCCGCCACGCCGGGCTCGACGTCTTCACCGTCGAGCCGCTGCCTGCCGATCATCCGCTGACGAAACTGCCGAACGTCACGCTGTCAGCGCATTCCGCCTTCCGCACGCCGGAAGCCAGCGAGAACCTGCTGCATGCCGCCTGGGAGCATTGCCGGCGTATTGTAAAGGGCTAGACCCCGCCGTCGTCCCGGCGAAAGCCGGGACCCATACCGCGTTGTGCTCTCGGCTTACGCGCGGTGGCAGAGGCGCATCATAACCACGGCCTGTGGTTATGGATCCCCGCTTTCGCGGGGATGACAGCGAGCGCCTAATCCACCATCTCCGCGACCGCCTTGCCGCAAGCCTCGGTGTCGGCGTTGCCGCCGAGGTCGCGGGTGCGGAGCGTGCGTTCGGCGAGCGTGCGTTCGATCGCGCCGACCACCGCATCCGCGGCCTGCTTCTCACCGAGATGCTCCAGCATCATCGCGCCTGACCAGATCATGCCGATCGGATTGGCGATCCCCTGCCCTGCGATGTCGGGCGCCGAGCCGTGCACCGGTTCGAACACCGACGGGAAATCGCCTTCCGGATTGATGTTGCCCGACGGGGCAATGCCGATGGTGCCGGTGCAGGCCGGGCCGAGATCGGAGAGGATATCCCCGAACAGGTTGGAGCCGACCACGACGTCGAACCAGTCCGGATGCAGCACGAAGTTCGCGGTCAGGATGTCGATGTGGTACTTGTCCCACTTCACCGACGGATAGTTCTTGGCCATCGCCTCCACGCGCTCGTCCCAATAGGGCATGGTGATCGAGATGCCGTTCGACTTCGTCGCGGAGGTCAGATGCTTCTTCGGCCGCGACTGCGCGAGGTCGAAGGCGAATTTCAGGATGCGGTCGACGCCGATGCGGGTCATCACCGCCTGCTGCGTCACGAACTCACGCTCGGTGTCCGGGAACATCCGCCCGCCGACGGACGAATATTCGCCTTCGGTGTTCTCGCGCACCACCCAGAAATCGATATCGCCGGGCTTGCGGTTCGCGAGCGGCGACGGCACGCCGGGCATCAGCCGCACCGGGCGCAAATTGACATACTGGTCGAACTCACGGCGGAACTTGATTAGCGAGCCCCACAGCGAGACGTGATCCGGAATCTTGGCCGGCCAGCCGACCGCGCCGAAATAGATCGCGTCGTGCTTGCCTATCTGCTCCTTCCAGTCATCCGGCATCATCTGGCCGTGCTTCTCGTAATAGTCATAGGAGGCGAAATCGAAATGGTCGAACTGCACGGCGACGCCATGTTTCTTCGCGGCGGCCTCGAGCACACGCAGCCCCTCCGGCATCACCTCCTTGCCGATGCCGTCGCCGGGAATGACCGCGATCCGATACTGTTTCTTTGCGTTGGCCATGAAGAACACCCTTGTGATTTGCCCGGCTTGAGGCGCCGTCTATTCTCGCGCCCTGCAATGGACCAAACTTCGCCCCGGCGCAACGCTGCAGTGCAATGTTGACGGTCAAGGCGTGGTCCACCTACCAATTCCGCCGACTTTTCTCCGATCCCCTCCAGCAACAGCGAGTATTGCCATGGACCTGCATCTGCGCGGCAAGCGCGTTCTGATTACCGGCGCCTCCAAGGGCATCGGCGCGGCCGCCGCCGAAGCCTTTGCCGAGGAAGGCTGCCATCTGCTGCTGGCCGCCCGCAGCGGCGACCAGTTGAAGGCGCTGGCCGACCGACTGCGCTCGGCCCACCAGATCGATGCCGCGACGTCGGTGGTCGACCTGCGCAAGCCGGAGGATCTGGCGCGATTGTCCAAAGAGGCAGCCGACATCGACATCCTCGTCAACAATGCCGGCGATATTCCCGGCGGCTCGATCGACAAGATCGATGAGGCGACCTGGCGACACGCCTGGGAACTCAAGGTGTTCGGCTATATCAATCTCACCCGCGCGATCTACGCACAGATGAAGGCGCGTGGCGGCGGCGTGATCATCAATGACATCGGCGCCGCCGGCGAGAAATTCGATGCCAACTACGTCGCCGGCAGCGCCGGCAACGCCGCGCTGATGGCGCTGACCCGCGCGCTCGGCGGCAAGAGCCTTGCCGACAACATCCGCGTCGTCGGCATCAACCCGGGCCCCGTCGGCACCGACCGGCATGTCACGCTGCTCAAGACCCGCGCCAAACATCAGTTCGGCGACGAGAACCGCTACAAGGAATTCCAGAAGAGCCTGCCGCTCGGCCGCCCGGCCCACGCGCGCGAGATCGCCGACCTCATGGCGTTCCTGGCGTCCGACCGCGCGGGTTATACCTCAGGCGTGATCTATACGGTGGATGGCGGCATCAGCGCAGGGTGGTGATGGATTCGATCGTAGCCCGGGTGGAGCGAAGCGCAACCCGGGACACCTGCGTCTACGATTACGAGCCCCCGGGTTACGCTTCGCTCCACCCGGGCTACGGCCAATTCACAATGAAGCCTATGGAGCCTCGCACAACCGCCGGATCAGCGTCGTGATCCGGCCATTCGGCGACATCATCTCGTCCATGATTGAAAAATGGTCAGCGCCGGGAATCTCCTCATACGTCACCGGCAATCCATAATTGGCGCGGTGCCCGACAAAATCGGCGGTCTGCTTGCGCAAGAGCGGCAGTTCGCCGCTGCCGACCACCAGCGACAGCGGCTTCGGCGGCCCGCCCGCCTGCTCCATCGGAGAATTGCGGTGGGAAGCCGCCTCGTCGAGCCCGAGCTTGACGTTGAGATAGCTCATCCGGATCGGCTCGAGATCATAGATGCCAGAGATCGCGACCCCGCCCCGCACATGCGGATGCGACAGCGCCATCGCGGTCAGATGACCGCCGGCCGACCAGCCGGACACCACAAGCTCGGTTTCGGCCGCGCCCAGCGCCGGCAATTGCTTGGCGAGGAAGTCGGTGCCGGCGTGGATCTCGGCGACGATCTCGTCGAGCGTCGCCTCAGGCGCGAGCGTGTAGCCGATCAGCGCGACATTGATGCCGTGCGCCATCGGCCCTTCGGCCATTACCGTGAAGAACTCTTTCGATCGCATCTGCCAATAGCCGCCATGGATGAACAGCAGCGTCGGCGCGCGCTCGCCCGCTTTGAGGAAATCGATGCGGTTGCGCTCGCGCGGGCCGTAGCGGAGATCGATGTGGCTGGGATAGCGCCTACGCAGATCGGCGGAACGCTGGCCCCAGCCTTCAACGATGTCACCGCTGCCTAAAACTGCGGCACCGTTGTTAAGGCCGCGGTCTCGCTCCTCCTGGCTCATGTCGCGCCAATCGAGCGCAGAGAAGGGTGTCGTCATCAGCAGATCTCCGGTTCCAGCTATTCCCCCAGCACGTTTCCACTTTTCCGGAAATTGGTCTAGAGCACTATTCCCTCCGCTATTACGAACTGCAATCAATGGAGATGCGAGTGACGGATCAAGGCCTGGTGCGGGAGAGCGCCTGCACAGTCGTCGACAAATTGCGATCTGGCGAGGTCACCCCGCTCGACCTGCTCGATGTCCTGGAAAAACGGATCACCGAAGTCGACGACAAGGTCAACGCGCTCCCGATCCTGTGCTTCGACCGTGCCCGACAGCACGCCAAGGCGCTGATGCAGAAGCCGGCCGCCGAGCGCGGTCTGCTTGCCGGCCTGCCGGTGCCGATCAAGGATCTCACGAATGTCGCCGATGTGCGCACCACGCAGGGATCGCCGATCTTCAAGGATATCGTCGCCACCCGGTCCGATATCGTCGTGACGAATCTGGAAGCGAACGGCGGTGTGGTCTACGCCAAGTCGAACACGCCGGAATTCGGGGCCGGCGCCAACACCTTCAATGAAGTGTTCGGGGCGACGTTGAACCCCTGGGATACGTCGCGCTCGGCAGCCGGCTCTTCCGGCGGAGCGGCGGTCGCGCTGGCGACCGGAATGGCATGGCTTGCCCACGGCACCGATATGGGTGGATCGCTGCGCAATCCAGCCAGCTTCTGCGGCATCGTCGGAATGCGGCCCAGCATCGGCCGCGTCGCCCACACGCCGAGCGCCATGATCGATCGCAACCTGACCGTTCACGGCCCGATGGCGCGCAACGTCGAGGATCTCGCGCTGCTGCTCGACGCGATGAGCGGCGAGTATGCCGCCGACCCGCTGTCGCTGCCGGCGCCGACGGCGTCGTTCCTGTCAGCGACGCGCTCCGGCAAGAGGCCGAAACGCATCGCCTATTCGCCCGACCTCGGCATCACCCCGGTTGATCCCGAAGTAAAGGCGATCACGCGCAGAGCGGCGGAACGCTTTGCCGAAGCAGGCGCCATCGTCGAGGAAGCGTATCCCGACCTCAGCGAAGCTCATGAATGCTTCCACGTGCTGCGCGCGTTCGACTTCGCTGTAACCAAGGCGGCGCTGCTTCGCACCAAGCGCGACATGCTCAAGCCGGAGGTGATCTGGAACATCGAGGAAGGCCTGAAGTTGACGGTCGAGCAACTCGAGCGCGCAGAGGCCCAGCGCGTCGCCATGACGGCACGCACCCTCGAATTCTTCGGTAGCTACGACCTGTTGCTGACGCCTGCGACCATCGTCGCGCCGTTCCCGATCGAGAACCGCTATGTCGCTGAATGCGACGGCAAGAAGTTCGAGAATTACGTGCAGTGGCTCGGCATCGTCTATGCGATCACACTTGCGTGTTGTCCGGCGCTGTCCCTGCCCTGCGGCTTCACCGCCTCCGGCCTGCCGGTCGGATTGCAGATGGTGGCACCGCCACGCGGCGAAGCTCAGCTATTGGCCGGCGCGAAAGTGCTGGAGGATATTTTGGGCGTGCACTGCACCACTCCGATCGATCCAAGGACGGCGAGATAAGGATCTCTCCCCTCATGGTGAGGAGGCGCGCAGCGCCGTCTCGAACCATGAGGCCCCGATCTCACCCGAGGCCCATCCTTCGAGACGCCTGCTCCGCAGGCTCCTCAGGATGAGGGCTATCGAGAGGAGAAAGACATGCCCATCGGCAATTGCACTGGCGACATTTGACGTGCTACCGGGGCCGCAACCAGTTCCCGACCTCGTGAAGTGTGTCGGGCGGGATGATCAAATTGCCGTGCGTGGAGTTCCAATATGACAGATCAGGCCGCCAGGATCGCCGACGAGCCCCTCGACATTCAGGACGTCGAACGACGGATCAAGGCGATCTTCATTGGCTCGGTCGGCAATCTCGTCGAGTGGTACGACTTCTACGCCTACACGGCGTTTGCGCTGTATTTCGCGCCAGCGTTCTTTCCTGGCAACGATCCGGTGGTGCAGCAGCTCAATGCGGCCGTGATATTCGCCGCGACCTTCCTGATGCGGCCGCTCGGCGGCTGGCTGTTCGGCTTCATCGCCGACCGTTACGGACGGCGGCTGTCGCTCACGATCTCCGTGGTCTGCATGTGTTTCGGCTCGCTGATCATCGCGGTGACGCCGACCTACGCCACGATCGGCTTTGCCGCGCCCGTGATCCTTGCGCTGGCGCGCGTGATCGAGGGTCTCAGCCTCGGTGGCGAATATGGCGCGAGCGCCACCTATCTCAGCGAAGTCGCCGACGCCAAGAATCGCGGTTTCTATTCGAGCTTCCAATACGTCACCTTGATCGGCGGCCAGCTCACCGCGATCATCGTGCTGCTTCTGCTGCAGAAGGTGTTCTTGACGCCGGAACAGCTCAAGGACTGGGGCTGGCGGATTCCCTTCGCGATCGGTGCGGCGCTTGCCGTGATCGCAGCGGTGATGCGGCGCAGCCTGCAGGAGACCGACGCCTTCGAGGAAGCAAAGAAGGTCAGCAAGCCGACCGGCTCGATCACGAAGCTTCTGAACTATCCGCGCGAACTGCTGCTGGTGGTCGGGCTGACCGCGGGCGGCACCGCGGCGTTCTACACCTTCACCACCTACATGCAGACCTTCGTCAAATTGTCGGTCGGCCTCACCGAGGACCAGACCACTTTCGTGATCTTCGGCTCGCTGATCTTTGCGACCATTCTGCAACCGCTCTACGGCGCGCTGTCTGATCGCATCGGCCGCAAGCCGCTCCTGATCTTCTTCGGTGTCGCCGGCACGCTCGCGACCGTTCCGATCCTGACCACGCTGAAAGATACCAAATCGCCCTTCATCGCGTTCCTCTTGATCTGCGGCGCCTGGATCTTCACCGCCGGCTACACGTCGATCAACGCTGTGGTGAAGGCCGAACTGTTTCCGACCAATGTCCGCGCGCTCGGCGTCGGCCTGCCCTATGCGATCACGGTGTCTCTGTTCGGCGGCACAGCGCCCGCGATCGCGCTCTATTTCAAGAGCCTTGGGCACGAACAATGGTTCTACTATTACCTCAGCGGCATGATCTTCCTCTCGCTCCTGATCTATGCAACCATGCGCGACACCAAGCATGAATCAGCGATGCATCGCCACGAGTGACGACAAATGGCTGACGACCAGGAGCCGCCGCCGGAAAGCAAGCTGACGCGCAGCAAGGAGCGCTGGGCGCGCGAAGGCCGCTTCCTCACCGGCAGGATCACGCGTCCCGACGAGCAACGCCTGCCGCCGGGCCAGCATCTCACCCGCGACTGGCCGACGCTCGATCTCGGATTGACGCCCGAGATTCCCCGCGAGCGCTGGCGGCTCGACGTCTATGGCGCGGTGGAACATCCGGTGTTCTGGGATTGGGCGCAGTTCACCGCGCAGCCGCAATCGCAATTCGTCTCCGACATCCATTGCGTCACCACCTGGTCGCGCTACGACAATCAATGGCAGGGTCTTGCGACCCGCGATCTCTTGGCCGCCTGCCAGCCACATGAGGATGCGCGCTTCGTGGTGCTGCATTCCTATGACGGCTACACCACCAATCTGGCGATTGAGGATTTTGCCGCCGAGGACGCGCTGCTTGCGCATGGCTGGTCAGGCAAACCGCTGACCGAGGAGCATGGCGGCCCCGTGCGGCTCGTGGTGCCGCATCTCTATTTCTGGAAGAGCGCCAAATGGCTGCAGGCGATCGAATTCGTGACGCAGGACAAGCCCGGCTATTGGGAAGTCCGCGGCTATCACAATCGCGGCGATCCCTGGAAGGAAGAACGTTATTCGGGTGATTGACTGTTGTCGGTGACGTTCTTCACCTCTCCCGTAGGGAGAGGTCGAATTTAGAGCGTAGCGAGAAATTCGGGTGAGGGGTTACGCTCTATCGAGGGACCTGAACCCCTCACCCGGCGCTGCACGCCGATCTCTCCCTATGGGAGAGGTGAAGGGAAAACCGTGATGGAGGGTAGCCGTGCCGACTGAACGCTTCCAGTTCGCAAGCTCGGAAGGACACCAGCTCGCCGCCGCGTTGGACACGCCTGACGGCGAGATTCACGCCTATGCGCTGTTTGCGCATTGCTTCACCTGCGGCAAGGACGTGCTGGCCGCCAAGCGCATCGCGGTCGCGCTTGCCGCCAAAGGCATCGCGGTGCTGCGCTTCGATTTCACGGGGCTCGGCTCCAGCGAAGGCGATTTCGCCAATTCGACGTTCTCCTCCAACGTCGCCGATCTCGTCCGCGCCGCCGATCACCTGCGCGAAACCCGCAAAGCGCCCGATCTCCTGATCGGCCACAGCCTCGGCGGTGCCGCGATCCTCGCCGCGGCCGCGCAGATACCAGAAGCGAAGGCCATCGTCACCATCGCCGCGCCGTCCGATCCCGCCCACGTCACCCACTTGCTCAAGGACCAGGTCGAGAACATCCGCGAGCAAGGCGAAGTCGAGGTCTCGCTCGCCGGCCGGCCGTTCCGCATCAAGCGCGAATTCCTCGATGATATCGCCGAGCAGAATCTGCTGGCGCAGGTCGCAAAGCTGCACAAGGCGCTGTTGATCATGCATGCGCCGACCGACGACACTGTCGGCATCGAGAACGCCACCAAGCTGTTCATCGCGGCAAAGCACCCCAAGAGCTTCGTCTCGCTCGCCGACGCCGATCATCTCCTCGCAGACAAGCGAGACACCAGCTATGCCGCCGACGTTATCGCGGCCTGGTCGGAGCGCTATGTCGGGCCGGCGGTGCTCGGCCCTCCGGTAGATCTCACCGAGGCGCCGCGCCATGTCGTGGTGCGCGAGACGCGCGACAGCAAGTTCCAGCAGATCGTCACCGTCGGCCCGCACCGATTGCTGGCGGACGAACCGGCCGCCGTCGGCGGCAAGGACTCAGGGCCCGGCCCTTACGATCTCGTGCTCGCGGGACTTGGCGCCTGCACCTCGATGACGATGCGCATGTACGCCGACCGCAAGGCGCTGCCGCTCGATCGCGTCACGGTAACGCTGACGCACAGTAAGATCTACGCCAAGGATTGCGCGGAGTGCGAGACGCGCGAAGGCATGCTCGACCAGATCGACCGTGTCATCAAGATCGATGGCTCCTCGCTCGACGACGACCAGCGCAAGCGGCTGATGGAGATCGCCGACAAGTGCCCGGTGCACCGCACGCTGACGTCAGAGGTGCGGATCGTGACGAAGGCCGCGGATTGAGAAAGTCTTGCACCCGCTAGCCGCCGGACATCGGCGTCATTGCGAGCGAAGCGAAGCAATCCATCTCGCCACTTGCTGAGGCATGGATTGCTTCGTCGCTTCCGCTCCTCGCAATGACGGCGTCAATCCATCACGGCCGCAGGATCACGCGGTCACGCGAGGAGCCGGCCACGGCAAGGAACGCTTGCTTCGCCTGCTCCAGCGGATAGATCGCGCTCGCCTTGATCGGAAACGGCCTCAGGTGCCCGCTCGCAAATCCCGGACCGAGTTCGCGCAGGACTGCGCCGGTCGCAATCGACGACAGGCCCAGCGTATCAATGCCGACATAGGTGTGCTGGCCACGATAGAATTCGAGGATGTTGAACTGCACGATGCGGTCGACAGCCGCGATCAGGATCTGCCGCCCACGCAGCGCCAGAGACTTGTGCGCGGCCTGAAAATAGGGATCGCCAACCGTGTTGAAGACGACGTCGGCGCCCTTGCCGCCGGTGAGTTCGCGCACGCGCGCCGCCACATCGGTGATTGAGGCATCGATCATCTCGACCTTCGCGTTGCTGTACCCTTCGTAGGGCTCGCTCCTGCGGGCCACCCCGATGACACTCGCACCTTGCCAGGTCGCGATCTGCACCGCTGCCTGCCCGACCTTGCCATTGACGCCCATCACCAGCACGGTCTCGCCTGGCTTCGGCAGCCCGGCGCGGCGAAAGCCTTCGATCGCGGTCACAAAGGGCACGCCGATGCCAGCGGCCTCCTCCCATGAAATGCCCTTAGGTTTTTCCACCACTGCGTCTGCCTCGACCACGAGATGCGTCGCATGCGTGCCATCGCGGCGGATGCCGAGATCGCCGGACGAGCCGAACACCTCGCGCCCGATCCACCCCTCGGGCCCGTCGATGACGACGCCGGCATAGTCGCGGCCCGACGTGCGCGGAAACACCGCGTAAGGCATCAGCCCGGTCGCGGCCTTCACATCGGATGGATTGACGGCGGCAGCCTTGATCTCGATCAGCACCTCGTTCGCCCCGCGCGCCAGCGCGTGCGTTTCCACGGTCAGCGCAAGTGAGGCGGGATTGTCGGCCTTCGCCGACAGGCGAACGCAGCTGGCTTTGACGGTTTGGTTGCTTGGTGTCGGCATGGAGGTGTTAATCCGTTACGGGCGGTGCCAGCCCCGTCATTGCGAGCGGAGCGAAGCAATCCATGTCTCCACAAGGGGCAAGATGGATTACTTCGCTCCGCTCGCAATGACAGGAGGAAAGAGCGGCGCACTCCAACCTGCCCCTCGCTCGGAGCGGCCGCTATGCAGAGAGTTACCCCCTCGGTCGCTTGTCGTAAACCCGTTTGGCCTTGCCGAGCGAACGCTCCAGGGTTTCGGGGGCGACGGCTTGAACGCGCGCGGTGATGCCGATCGTATTCTTGATGAAAATCGAGACCTTCTCGGCATGCACGGCAAGGCCGCTGCCGTCCCAGCTTTCGGGGCGGGCTTCGGCGAGCACCGTCATCTCGTCCATGCGGCCTTCGCGCGAGAGTTCGATGATGAAATGGCCGCCGCACCAGTCGGTCGCGAGCAGCGCCTCCTCGATCTGGGTCGGAAACACGTTGACGCCACGCAGGATGATCATGTCGTCGGAGCGGCCGGTCACCTTCTCCATCCGCCGCATGCCCGGCCGCGCGGTGCCCGGCAGCAAGCGCGTGAGGTCGCGGGTGCGGTAGCGGATCACGGGAAAGGCTTCCTTGGTCAGCGAGGTGAAGACCAGTTCGCCCCTCTCGCCGTCGGGCAGCACTTGTCCGGTCTCCGGATCGATCACTTCAGGATAGAAATGATCTTCCCAGATGTGCAGCCCGTCCTTGCTCTCCACGCATTCCTGCGCAACGCCGGGGCCGATCACCTCCGACAGGCCATAGATATCGGTCGCGTCCATGTCGAAGGCGTGCTCGATCTCGGCGCGCATCGCATTGGTCCAGGGTTCGGCGCCGAAGATGCCGAACTTCAGCGATGATTGTCGCGGCTCGAGCCGCTGCCGCCTGAACTCGTCCAGGATCGCCAGCATATAGCTCGGCGTCACCGTGATGATGTCGGGCCGGAAGTCGTTGATGAGCTGTACCTGACGTTCGGTCATGCCGCCGGAGACCGGCACCACGGTGCAGCCGAGCTGCTCGGCGCCGTAGTGCACGCCGAGGCCACCGGTGAACAGGCCATAGCCGTAGGCATTGTGGATGATCATGCCGCGGCGGCCGCCGGCGGCGCGGATCGAGCGCGCCATCACGTCCGACCAGATGTCGATATCGGCCTGCGTGTAGCCGACCACAATCGGCTTGCCTGTCGTGCCGGAGGAGGCATGGACGCGCACCAGCCTTTCGCGCGGCACCGCGAACATGCCGAACGGATAATTGTCGCGCAGGTCGGCCTTGGCCGTGAACGGGAATTTCGCGAGGTCGGAAAGCTCCCTGAAATCGGACGGATGCACGCCGGCCGCATCGAAGACGCGCTTGTAATGCGCAACGTTGTCATAGGCGTGCTGCAGCGACCATGCCAGCCGCTTGGTCTGCAGTGCCATGATCGCATCGCGCGAGGCGCCCTCAGTTTCGTCCATCTCAGCGCTGTAACCACTTCCCGTCGACTTGAGCTTTGGCACGGCCATGGCGCGTTTCCTTCGATCGTCTATTTTTGCTTGGTCTCGTTGTCCGCTGTCGGCAGCCATGAGCCGCCGATCACGCGAGAATGGCCGCGAAACTCGGCGATCACATCATCGCCTGCCGTGACGCGGACGTCATAGATTCCGGACCGTCCGTTGCGCGAGATCTCGCGTGCGGTGGCGATCAGGCGGTCGCCGAGCTTGCCGGGCCGGATGAAGGTGATGCTGCCTTGCGCGGCGACGACGCGTTCATTGTGGCTGTTGCAGGCAAAGGCGAACGCGGAATCGGCCAGCGTGAAGATGAAGCCGCCATGGGCGATGCGTTGGCCGTTGACCATGTGCGGCGCGATCGTCATCGCAAGCGTCGCCTGCCCCGGCTTGATCTCGACGATCTCCATGCCGAGGCCCTTGCTGGCGTCGTCCTCCTTCCACATCGCCTCCGCGCAGGCGCGGGCGAGGTCCTCAGGCGAAAGCGTGGCCTTGACGTTCACGTTCAACTCCCTGTCGCCGGGCCCGTTACATGGGCCTCTTGGCATGATTTGTGAGACGCGCTGCCCTGCCTGTCAACGCGACTTGAAGCTCTATACGTGGTCGTAATCGACCACGACCTTGTCCGAGCACGGCCGCGCCTGGCAGGTCAGGATGAACCCGGCCTGCAATTCCCACGGCTCCAGCGAATAGTTCAGCTCCATCTCCGCCTTGCCTTCGACCAGTTTGGCGCGGCAGGTCGAGCACATGCCGCCCTTGCAGGCGAAGGGCAGATCGATGCCCGCACGCAGCGCCGCGTCGAGGATGGCTTCGCCGTCCGCAACCGGCACCTCGCGCCGTTTGCCGTCGATGATCAGCGAGGCCAGCGCCTTCGGCGGTGCGCCCGGCTCCACGATCTTTTTCGGCCGCGGTTTGCCGCCGAACTCGGAGACGAAGCGCTCGACGTGGATCTTGTCATCGCCGAGGCCAAGGTCGCGGCAGGTCGCCTCGATCTCCTCGCTCATCCCGATCGGGCCGCAGATGAAGACGTGATCGACACTTGCCGCCGGCACCAGCGAGCGCAACAGCACCCTCACCTTCTCGCCGTCGAGCCGGCCGTGCAGGATCGGAATGTCCTGCTCCTCGCCCGAGATGACGTGGAACAGCGAGAACCGCTGCAGGAAGCGATCCTTCAATTCCTCCAGCTCTTCGAGGAACAGCATGCCTGAGGTCGAGCGGTTGCCGTAGAACAGGAAGAAGCGGCTTTGCGGCTCGCGCGCCAGCACGCCCTTGACGATCGACAGGATCGGCGTGATGCCGCTTCCCGCGGCAAAGCCGACGTAAATCCGGGCCTCCTCCGGCGCTGGCGCGACGCCGAAGCGGCCGGTCGGCGTCAACACATCGAGTTCGTCGCCGGCTTTAAGGTCTTCCGCCGCCCAGTTCGAGAACGCGCCGCCATCGACCTTCTTCACGGCAATGCGCAATTCGCCATCATCAGGGCCGGAACAGATCGAATAGGATCGGCGTACTTCCTCGCCGTCCAGCATGGTGCGCAGGGTCAGATATTGACCAGGCGCAAAGCTGTAATCGCTTGCGAGTTCCTTTGGAATCGCAAACGTCATCGATATCGCGTCCGCGGTCTCGCGGCGCAGGTCGTTAACGGCAAGGCGATGGAAACGTGGTGAGAGCGACATAGTCACCTCTTCCCGTCATTGCGAGGAGCGAAGCGACGAAGCAATCCATAGCGCCGCGAGTTGAGGCATGGATTGCTTCGCTGCGCTCGCAATGACGGCATCATGGATCAATGACACTTGAAATAATCGAATGGTTCGCGGCAGCTCCTGCAGCGCCACAGCGCCTTGCAGGAGGTCGAGCCGAATTCGGACAGCAATTCGGTGTCTTCGGACCCGCATTGCGGACACGCCACCCGTTGCCGGCCGAACAGCGCACGGCGTGAGCTGCCGGGCAGCGGCGGTGCGATGCCGTACTCCTTCAGCTTGCGGCGGCCATCCTCGCTCATCCAGTCGGTGGTCCAGGCCGGCGATAGCACAGTGCGGATCTTCGGGCCGCGAATGCCTTCGCGCTCGAGCGCCAGCTCGATCTCCAGCGCAATCACGTTCATGGCGGGGCAGCCGGAATAGGTCGGCGTGATCGCGACCTCGACCTGCCCGTCCTGAACCGCGACATCGCGCAGCACGCCGAGATCGGCGATGGTCAGCACGGGAATCTCGGGATCGACCACCTGTGCAGCCGCCTCCCAGGCGCGCCGGCGCAGATCGGCATTGCTGATGGCAGCGCTCACCATGTCGCCCCCGGAAAGGTTCGCTGCAGCGACTGCAATTCGCTGAGGAGATGGCCGAGATGCTCACTGTGCCGGCCGCTGCGGCCGCCCTGCTGCATCCAGTTGCTCGCCGGCAAGCGAAGCGTCGCCTCGTCCACCACAGCGGTTATCGTCTTCAGCCATTGCGGATGCAGCAGCGCCGGGTCGACTGCGATACCGGCATCGATCAGGCCGCGCTCAGAGTCGTCGACGGCGAACATCTCGCCGGTGAAGGACCACAGATCCTCAATCGCCGTCTGTGCGCGGCGATGGCTTTCCTCGGTGCCGTCGCCGAGCCGGATGATCCATTCCGACGAATGCCTGAGATGATAGGCGCTCTCCTTCTCGGATTTCGCCCCGATCGCCGCGAGCGTCGCATCCTTCGACTGCATCATCGCACGCCAATAGAGATCGGCGAAGGCGGCATGGAAGAACTGCCGCACCATGGTGCGCCCGAAATCGCCGTTCGGCTGCTCGACCAGGAGGAGATTGCGGTACTGCCTGACGTCGCGCAGATAAGCGAACTTGTCCTCGTCGTTGTCCTTGCCCTCGACCTTGGCGGCGTAGCTGTAAAGCTCGCGCGCCTGTCCGAGGAGATCGAGCCCCATATTGGCGAGCGCCATGTCCTCTTCGAGCGTTGGCGCGTGTCCGCACCATTCCGACAGACGGTGGCCCAGGATCAGCGCGTCGTCGGCGCGCCGCAATGTGTAGAGCACGAGCGGCATTTCGGAGATTTCAACATTTGCGACGGCCATGTCGATCTACCTGCATCCACTTGCGCCAACCTCATCCTGGGGAGCGCGTAGCGCGTCTCGAAGGATGGGCCGCGGGCACCATCGGGGCCTCATGGTTCGAGACGCGCTTCGCGCTCCTCACCATGAGGGGAGAGAGTCACATATGTCCGACTTCCTCGGGCACGTCGTAAAACGTCGGGTGCCGGTAAATCTTCGACTCCGCCGGTTCGAACATCATGCCCTTCTCGGCCGGGTCGGAGGCGGTGATCGCGCTCGACGGCACCACCCAGATCGAAAGGCCCTCGCCGCGGCGGGTGTAGATGTCGCGCGCGGCCTGCAGCGCCAGCGTAGCGTCGGCGGCATGCAGCGAGCCGACATGCTTGTGCGCAAGCCCGTTGCGACTGCGGATGAAGACTTCCCAGAGCGGACTATTCGGCGTGGCCATCTCGGCCTCCCTATTCGGCTGCCTGCGCGAACTGCCGGCGCTTGCGCTTCTCGGCGTAAGCGGCCGCCGCCTCGCGTACCCAGGCGCCCTCGTCATGCGCCTTACGACGCGCAGCGAGACGATCGCGGTTGCATGGACCGTTGCCCGCGAGCACCTGCTTGAATTCGTCCCAATCGATCGGGCCAGGCACCCAGTGGCCAGCTTCATCCTGCTTCATCTCGGAATCGGGAATGGTGAGGCCGAGGAACTGCGCCTGCGGCACGGTTGCATCGACGAATTTCTGCCGCAGCTCGTCGTTGGAGAAGCGCTTGATCTTCCATTTGGTCGAGGTGTCGCTGTGCTGGCTCACTTTGTCGGGCGGACCGAACATCATCAGCACCGGCCACCACCAGCGGTTCAGCGCATCCTGCGCCAATGCCTTCTGCTCATCGGTGCCGCGGCACAACGTCAGCATGATCTCGAAACCCTGGCGCTGATGGAACGACTCTTCCTTGCAGACGCGGATCATCGCTCGCGCATAAGGACCGTAGGAGCAGCGGCACAGCGGGATCTGGTTCATGATGGCGGCGCCATCGACCAGCCAGCCGATGGTGCCGATGTCGGCCCATGTCAGTGTGGGATAGTTGAAGATCGAGGAATACTTGGCCTTGCCCGTCAGCATCGCGTCGACGAGCTCTTCGCGCGAGGTGCCGAGCGTCTCGGCCGCGGCATAGAGGTAGAGCCCGTGGCCGCATTCGTCCTGTACCTTGGCGAGCAGCGCGGCCTTGCGGCGCAGCGTCGGCGCGCGCGTGATCCAGTTGCCCTCGGGCAGCATGCCGACGATTTCGGAATGAGCGTGCTGGGAAATCTGCCGCGTCAGCGTCTTGCGATAGGCCGCGGGCATCCAGTCGTTCGGCTCGATGCGCTCGTCGGCATCGATGCGCGCCTGAAACGCGGCGGCGCGCGCGGCGTCCTCGACATTGCGGTCATCTGCGTCAGACGTATTCAGCGCCTGCGTGTACATGCCCGACCTCCCGAATTTTATTGTCTTTGATCTATATCAAAATTCTAATTCTTGCAAGCATTCTTGTAATATATTTACGCATCCTCAAACCGCCGTGAAAGTTCCACGCCGGGCTTCGGCAGCGGCCCGTCCTCAGTGGTCGCATGCCGGTCAAGCCATTGTTCGGATAAGGCCAGCACGCCGCGATAGATTTCGCCGCAGAGCTTTCGCGCTGCACTCCCCGGCCAGTCCTTCGGCAACAGCGCCATCGGCAGCAGCGGATCGCGCAGCACCACGCGGCGGTAGTAATGGATCAGGAGGATGCGGGCCGTGAACGCGTCGGCGTCGGTGAGTTCCTCTCCGCGCGCGAGCCAGCCGCGCAACGGCTCGAACGTCCTGATGAATTTCTGATAGGCATCCGCGGTGCGATCGAGCGGCCAGCTCTCGCTGAGCAGCCGCCGCCCGTTTTCATCTTCGGCCGAAACGTCCAGACGGATGGCGCTAGCGGCCTCTTCAGGGATCGGCACGCCCGACGGCGCGACCCACACGCCCGGCAGCGGACTGCCGAAGCCGGCGTTCTTCAGCGCCTCGCGCGCGGCATCGCGATCCTCGCCATTGCCGATCAGCAGCAGTTCGAAACGCCCGGTCCAGTCCGACTGCGGCGGATCGTAGATGTGCCTGGTCGCGGTGTCGAAGGTTTGCCGGCCCCTCTCATTCAGTCGGTAGAAGCTGTTGCGGCCGACCTTGTTGCGCTCGAGCCAGCCGTCGGCGGCGAGCCGCGACATCGCGGTGCGCACCACGCCGCCGTCGGTGTCGAGGAAGGCGAAGAAATCCAGCAGCGTGCCGAGCCACACGCAGCCGCCGCGCGGGACGATAGCGTCGCCGAACACGGTGATGACGATGGAGCCGGTGCGCGAGGGCTCGCGCTTCAACTGGTCGATGATGCGGTCAAGCGGCTGCGGCATGCGTCCACGCATACCGCGTTTCGCGTTGGGGCGACAATGTTGCTTGTGGTAGGCAGCCGGGCTGCATCCTTCGAGACGCGGCCAAGAGGCCGCTCCTCAGGATGAGGTCTGGCAGGGGGCGCGCGCTGTTAGACCCTCATGGTGGGGCGGCCTCTTGGCCGCGTCTCGAACCATGAGGCCCCGACGCACTACCGGTCCGGATCCGGATAAACCATGGCGCGCCAGCCGCCACGATCGAACGGCGCCCACTCCCCTTCGCGCTGCGCCAGCCGGTCGGCGACCGCGTAGACGGCGGCGGGATGGTGGCCCATGCCGCAATGGCTGCTTTCGACCTCGATGCTTTCCGACATCGCCGAGGCCTGCTCGCGGCAGCCTTGCCAGGCGCAGATGCCATCGGTGCGGCTGAAGATCGCCGTGGTCGGCACCGGAGGCGCGCTGGCCAGCGATCCACCGAAGCGCGGGTCCTCTTCCTCGGCGCGGCGGCCGCTCGCGATCTCATAGACCTGCCAGGCGTTGGTCGATTTTGGTCCGGCCGCAAAGGGGCTACCGAGCGTGATCACCTGGCGCACGCGCTCAGGCATCATCTTGGCGAGTTGGCGAGCATAGAGGCCGCCGAGGCTCCAGCCGACGAGCGAGACCTTGCGGCCATGGCTGTCGTTCATCTCCTGCACGAGATCGACCATCGCCTGCTGCACCCCCGCGCGCAGGCCGAGATTGCGGCCCTGGCGCCAACCGCTGACCGCGTAGCCCTTGCTGCTCAGGAACTCGCGCAGCGGCCGCGTCGAGAGATCCGATGCGACGAGGCCGGGCAGCACCAGCACCGGATGACCATCGCCGCGCGGCGCGAGGCTCAACAGCGGCAAAGCGCCGAGGAAGGCGCCGAGTTCGTGGATGGCGCGCCCCTCCAACAGCATCAACGTCCTGGACGGCGGGCGAAGCGTCTCTGCGGCAAGGGGCACGGCATCTCCTTCCCGCCGGCCTTCGCATTGCGGCAGCCGGCCAACGGATCAATAGGCAATTAAAGCTAGGGAAACGGCTTTCTACTTTCAAGCTAACCAGATCACACAGATCACAACAAAAACGCTCGCGTACCCGATCGGTCACACCAGCCGCAGCAAATATTCGATGGTGTACAAGATCAATCCGGCAAGGCCGCCGATCAGCGAGCCATTGAAGCGAATATATTGCAGGTCCCTGCCGACGTTGATCTCGAGCAGCGAGATCAATTGCTGCATGTCCCAGGCCTTCATCTGATCGGCGATGAAGGTCGAAACGCCGCTCTTCTGGTCGGCGACCACTGTCCGCAGGATCGCGACCAACCCCTCGTTGATCTCGGCGCGCAGCTCAGTGTCGCCGGCCAGCGCTTCACCCGCCTCCACGAACATCCTGGCCAGATACTGCTGCAGGACCTGCGTCTCTCCAGAGGCGCTGCGTTCGATGAAGTCCTTCAGGTTCGACCAGATGTTGCGCGCGAGGCCTTCAAGTTCCGGCCGCGCCAGCAGATCGCGCTTCAATCGGTTGATGCGATCGGCAAAGGCACGATCGCTGCCGAGCCGCTCGACGAACGACAGCAGCATGCGGTCGAACTCGCCGCGGAACGGATGCTTCGGATCGTCACGGACTTCCTCGAAGAATTTCGTCGCGGAGGCGATGATCCGGTTCACGACGAATTTGTCGGCGCGATAGAGCCTCAGGAGCGTCGGCATTTCCGCGCGGACCTTGTCGCGGATGACAGCCATGGTCTCCTTCGTCGTCAGCGTCTGGTGCATGACGCGCAGGATGTCGTCGAGCAGGCCCTCGTGCTTTCCCTCCTGCACGAAGCCGCGCAGCGTGCCGGCGGCAAGCGGCGCCAGATCGATCGCCAGCAGTTGCGCGGTGACGCGGCGGCTGACGAACTTCATCAATCCCGAATTCTCCGTCGCCGAGAACGCCTCCGGCAACAGACGCAGCAGAAAGCGAGCGAGATCGGTCGAGCGCTTGCGGTCGCGCAGCCAGTCGGCGATGAAAGCGCCGAAATCGATCTCGCGCAGCTTGGCCTCCACCGGCCCTGCTTCGAGGAAATTCTTCTCGATGAATTCGCCGAGCTTCTCGGCGATGCGGCCCTGATTGCTCTGGATGATCGCGGTGTGCGGGATCGGCAATCCCAAGGGACGCTTGAACAAGGCGACCACCGCATACCAGTCGGCGAGCCCGCCGATCGTCGCCGCTTCCGCAAAGGCTGCGATGAAGCCGAACACGGGATGCACCGGCAACAGCGCTTTCGCGACGAGGAACAGCACGAACGTCGCAACTAATACCCCGGTCGCCAGCCACTTCACGCGCCGCAACTCCGCCGCGCGGATCGCGTCGGCGGGAGTGGCGATGGTGAAGGTGGCGGGAAGGGTCATGGAGGTTCAACCACGGTTGGTTGGCTGCGATCATATCGCGCCACACCCACTGCCGTCATGGCCGGGCTTGTCCCGGCCATCCACGTCTTGGTGCATGCGGCAAGAAGGCGCGTGGATGCCCGGGACAAGCCCGGGCATGACGAAGCAAAAAAAGAAGGCCCGCAATCGGCGGGCCTCGGAAAACCGTTACTTGGCAGGCCTGACGCGATCAGGCCGTCTTGTTGTAGACCTTGGCGAAATTGTCCTGCGCGGACTTCGCACCTTCGGTGACGAGCTTGCCGACATATTCGGTCGCAGACTTGGCCCGCGAGACGAACACTTCGCCGCGCGCACGCACCAGGTCCGACTGGATCTGCACCGCTTCGTTCAGCGACTTGGCGGAAGCCAGCTTGTCGATACCGTTGAAGAACGCTTCCGCGTCCTGATAGATCGCCTCCTGGATATTGCGGCTGATCTTGGCGGCCTCGGAAACCGAACCGGCAACGGCGGATTCGATCACGGCGGTCACCTTTTCCGAGCCGGCGTGCAAGTCTGCGGCACGAACCTTGGCGGTCTCGGCCTGCTTCTTCACGAACTCACGGGCGGCTTCCGGCACTTCCAGGTTCTGCAGCTTGGTAAAAGCTTCGGTCACAGGCGCAAAGGCCTGCTTGACGCTATCAAAAACGGAATTGGTCTCGGTGGTCATAGGGTCTCTCCATCCTCGGTTAGAGCTATGGGCTCACCCCGTCCAAATCTGGCCCAGGGCGTCATCCTTATGCCATGGTTAATGGTGCATCGCAATATATATGTTGCGATGCAGTATCACAAATCTGTGAATAGCCGCAATATCGGGCGAATTGCCCGTCAGGCAGGCTGCAGCCTGGTCAAACCTGAGGCTGGACCGCCCCCGGCAGGCCGTAGGCCTCCATCTGAGCCCGGACCTGCGCCACATTGTGCCCGAGCACCACGATGTCGTGGGTCGCGCCGGCGACATCCCGGACATGGTCGCGCAGCAGCGCCTCGGCCCGGAAGCCGAGGCCCTCGAACAGGGCAATCGCGCTGCGCTGGTCGACCGTCATCTGCACCGACAGCTTCTCGAGGCCAGCGCTGAGCGCAATGGCAAACGTCTCCTGCGCCAGCGCCCGCCCCACCCCCTGCCCGCGGACGTCCAAGGACACCACCATCCGGATCTCGCCGACATGGGGCGACCAGGAGTGACGGTCGCGCACCAGCGTGCCGCAACCGATCACGACGCCATCCCTCAGCGCCAGCAGGCTCATGATGTCGCCGCGGTCGATCTCGTTGAGCCACGCCGCTAGCACCTTCGGCTCGCTGATGTTGCGCGGCAGGAACAGCAGATCATGCGTCGGCAGCTTTTGCGCGAAAGCTAGCACCGCGGCTTCGTCGGCGCGCGACATCAGACGGAATTCGATCTCGCCGGCCTCGGTCTTGACGCGCCGTGGATAGGGACGTGTCTCACTCATGTCGATCGCTGCCCCAGCCAGGAATCCAGTTTCGGCCACAGCCGCTTGATCGCATTGGCGCCGGCTACCAGGCTGACATGGCCACCTTTGAGGACCACCTCCTCCTTGTCGGTCGAGCCGACTTTCGCGATCAAGTGTCGCGCCGCCTCATAGGGCACGATGTGATCGTGCTCGGCGACAGCGTGCAGAATCGGCACCTTGACGTTCGCAAGCTTCGCCGGACGCCCGCCGACCGACATGGCGTCGTTATAGAGCTTGTTGTCCCACATCAGGTCCTTGGTGATGGTCCGGAAATAGTCGCCGGCGAGCGGCAGCGTGTCGGTCGCCCAGCGGTCGAACATCCGGTACGACTTCACGAACTCATCGTTCCAGATGTTGTCCCAGAGCTGCACCTGGCTTGCCGCGCGCGAAGCCGGCCGCAGCATCTCGAACGATGACAGGATCAGTTCGGGCGGCATGTTGCCGACGCTATCGATCAGGCGGTCGACGTCGAAATAGCGCCGGTCGGCGAAATTCGAGAACAGCGTCATCTCGCGGAAGTCGATCGGCGTGGTGAAGCAGATCAAATTCTTCATCGGCCCGTCGTGGAAAATCGAGCCATAGAGCAGCGACAGCACGCCGCCGAAGCAATAGCCGATGACGGAGACATCGGTCTCGCCGCAATCCTGCTGCACCCGGCGAACACAGTCCGGAATGAAGTCGAGGACGTAATCCTCCATCCTGAGATTCTTCTCTTCCGGTTTCGGCGCGGTCCAGTCGAGCATGTAGACGTCGTAGCCGCGCCTGAGCAGGAATTCGATGAAACTCTGGCCGGGCACCATGTCGAGGATATAGCCGCGATTGGTGGTGGCCATCACGATCAGGACCGGCACGCGATAGATTTCATCCGCCAGCGGTCGATAGTGGTAGAGCTGCATGGTTCCACGGCTGGCCAGCACATCCTTTGGCGTGGAGCCGAGCGCGGGGCCAGAGGTCGAGAAATATTCGACACCCTTGATGCTGCGCTGGATCGCCCGCTGCACCTCGGATTGAATGCGCTCCGCGATCGACGCGGCATCGATCCCCAAGGACGCGTTCATCGAGGGCGCGTTCATTTTTGCGCTTTCTCCGCAGGCGGGCGTTTGGTGCGCGGCGGCCGCAGCTTGCCGGCTGTCGCACTTTCCACATTGCCCGCGCTGCGGTTCATCTCGCTCAGCAGTGCCTTGATCTCCTCGAGCTGGCTTTCGATCGATTGCAGGCGCTCGGCCATGCCGACGAGCTGCGCCCGGCTCGGCAGGTTCATGCCCACCAGATACTTCTCCATGAGCTCCGCGAACTGCTTCTGCGCGCCGGCCGCGACGCCGCCGGCCTGGTTCATCATCCGGCTGAATTCCGGCGTTCCCATTGCCTTGTTGGCGAAGGAATTGAATCCCTTTTCCAGCTCGCCGATCATCGTCTGCCAGACGACAGCAGGATCGTTGCCCTTGTCGGCCATTGGCGCTCTCCCACGTGCTTGCGAGCGCTTGCCACGCTTCTCTTTGCGCTCCATACGACACCGTTGCAGGCAGTCGGTCAACCCAAGCTGACATTGAACGCCGCGTCAGAAAGCTTCTGCGTTGCGGCAAAGCGTGGCATACAGTCGTCCATCAAGAACCCAGCCGAGGAGGCCCCGTGACCACCCTCGTCCACCGGCCGCCGCAGATGATCCGCGCCAACGGCATCGACATCTGCTACGAGATCTTCGGCGACGAGAGCGCCGAACCGATGCTGCTGATCATGGGACTCGGCGCCCAGATGATCCATTGGGACGACGAGTTCTGCGAACAGCTTGCCGCGCGCGGCTTTCGCGTGATCCGCTTCGACAACCGGGACATCGGCCAGTCCGGCAAGCTCACAGGCGGCAAGCGGCTGACGGCGTTCGAAATGCTGAGACTGCGTCTGTTCGGGATCCCCGTCGCCGCACCCTACAGACTGATCGATATGGCCAAGGACACGGTCGGCCTGATGGACGGGCTCGGGCTGAAGTCTGCGCATCTGGTCGGCGCCTCCATGGGCGGCATGATCGCGCAGGAAGTCGCGATCTCGTTTCCGCAAGTCGTGCGCTCGCTCACCTCGATCATGTCGACGACAGGCAATCCGAAGATCCCGCCGCCGACCCGCGAGGCCGGGGCCATACTTATGGCGCCGCCGCCAAGGACGAAGGACGAATATATCGAGCGCTTCGCCAAGACCTGGAAGGTCCTGCGCGTCGGCTCCTTCCCGGAGGATGAGGCGCTCGATCGTTCGCGGGCGCTGCGCACCTATGAACGCGGCCTCAATCCCGCCGGCGTCGGCCGCCAGCTCCGCGCCATCCTCGCCTCCGGCAGCCGCAAGCAACGCCTCGGCGCGGTGAAGGCGCCGACACTCGTCATCCACGGCACCGTCGATCCGCTGGTGCACCCGGCCGGCGGCAAGGACACCGCGGCCTCGATCCCGGGCGCGAAACTCCTGATGATCGAGGGCATGGGCCACGCATTGCCGATCCCGATGTGGCCAGAGATCATCGACGCCATCGCTGAGCACGCGCATGGAGCTGCGGCGAAGGCGGCGTGACGGAATCGTAGGATGGGTAGAGCGCAGCGAAACCCATCATTGCCACCAAGCGCATAGACGCGATGGGTTTCGCTTCGCTCTACCCATCCTACAATTTGTGGCTATCCGCCCGCCCAGACGTCGAGCACGTAACGGTTCTTCGCGCCGAGGTCCTCTATCCAGCGAGCGGCGGCATTCGCATCGCCGCTGTTGTGCTCTCGATGGATCGACATCAGGGTCGCCTTGACATCCGGCTCCATCTTGCTGCCGTCGCCGCAGACATAGACGATCGCGCCCTTCCCGATCAGGTCCCAGACGCGGTTCTTCTGGGCGGCAATCAGGTCCTGCACGTAGGTCTTCGAGCCATTGAGCCGCGAGAACGCGATGTGCAGCTCGGTGACGCCATCGGCGGCGAACGCCTTCAACTCGTCGGCATAGATGAAATCCTGATCCGGATGGCGGCAGCCGAAGAACAGCATTGCCGGCCCCAGATTGGCGCCCTGCGACTTGCGATGCGCGCGCTCCTGGAGGAAGCCGCGGAACGGCGCCAGGCCCGTGCCGGGGCCGATCATGATCAGCGGCACCGACGCATCGTCGGGCAGGCGGAAGCCGGCCTTGGTCTCGCGCACGGTGGCATGGATGGTGTCGCCGACGCGGCGGCCGGAAAGATAGTTTGAGCAGATGCCCTTATAAATGCCGCGGCCCGAATTCGCCGGCGCCTCCACGACGCCGACGGTGACGCTGCAGCGCGCGGGATCGCCCGAGGGCGAGGACGAGATCGAATAGTAGCGCGGCGCCAGCAGCGACAGCATTTCCAGATAGATGTGGAACGGCAATTCGCAGGCCGGATGCTCCTCCAGGAGATCAAACACCGATTTGCGCTTGTCCATCACCTCGCTGCGATAACGTTCACCGGACGCATCGTCGTCGCCGACGTAGGCGAGCAGCTTCGGCTTCGTCATCGGGCAGCGCGTATGCTCGGCCATCACCTGGATCTGCTTGCGGGTTGCGACCTGCTGCAGCTCCACGAACTCGGTGAGCAACCGCCCGATAGAGATCGCATCGCCGACCGGCAGCTGCGCGCGACGGCCTTCCGTCACCTGCAGCCTGATCTGGTCCGCCGGCAGGAAGCCGAAGCGGCGCGCGACCTGGTCCACCAGCGTCGGATCGTTGCGCGGCACCACGCTCAAATGATCGCCGACGCGGTAGGTGATGCCGGGCGGTAGTTGCACCTCGATGTGCCGTGTCGAACGCTCGGACGGATTGGCGCCGGACTTGTTCTGCAGTTCCGCATTCTCCAGCACCTTCATCGCCACCGCGCCGCCCTGCGCGACGATGGCGTTGACCGAGGTGGGCGCTACCGGCTCGACCGCATAGAGCGGCTCGTCCTCTGGCGTGCGGGTGAAGTTCCAGTCGATGCCGAATTCCTTGGTCGCGACCTGCGCGGCGGCCGGAAACCATTTCTGGAACTGGCCGTCGAGATCGGCCCTAGCATCGCCCTCGCCGCGCGGATAGACGGCGCGGGCGCCGCGGGCGGTGAGCTGCTCGTCGATGAAGCGCGGCACCGACTGGTACGTCGCCGCCCAATCGCTGTTGCCGCAGCCGAACACTGCGTAGCGCACGCCGGCAAACGCGTCCTTCGGCAGATCGCTGCCGAGCCATTTGACGAACTCCGTCGCGTTGTCGGGCGGCGCGCCATTGTAGGAGGCGCAGATGATCAGAACGCCACCTTCCTTCGGCAATTTCCCGACATAGTCGTCGAGCGGACCGAGCTTTGTGTTGAAGCCATTGACCTCGGCGAGATCGGCCATCCGCGTCGCCAGTTCTTCGGCCGAGCCGAGATTGGAGCCGTAGAGCACCAGCATCGGCGTGTTGTGTCCCAGGCGCGGTTTTGGCCGCGGCGCCCTCGGCGCGGCCGATGCCGCCGCAGCCGCACCAGCGAAGGCGCCACGCTCCCTGTCCTCGCGCGGGCGCACCTTGATCTTGAAGCCCTCGGGCTTGATCGTCAGCGTTTCCTTCAGATGCATCTGGTAGCGATGCACGTCGATCAGTTTGAAGCGCTGCAGGATCATGCCGAGCGCGAGCGCCGCTTCATGCATCGCAAAGCCGCGGCCGATGCAGGCGCGCTGGCCGTTGCCGAACGGCTTCCAGGCATTGATCGGCCGCTTGGCCTCAGCCTCGCGGCTGAAATTCTCGGGATCGAAGACATCAGGATTCGGACCCCAGACGCTGGGGTCGCGATGCAGCGCCATCACCAGGACAGTGATGAACGTGTTCTTCTTGAGCTTGTACTTGCCGCCGATGGTCTCGTCCTGCAGCGGTGCGATGCCATAGGCCGGCGCCGGCGGCCACAGCCGCAGCGCCTCCTTCAGGACTTGCGTGATGTAGGTGAGCTGGGTGACCTGCTGATAGGTCGGCTTGGCGTCGATATCGGGGCCGAGCACGCGGTCGACCTCCTCATACGCCTTCTTCAGCACCTCGGGATGTTTCAACAGCGCATAGATCGTGCTCGACAACAGGCCGCTCGTGGTCTCATGCCCCGCGATCAGGAATGTGTTGATCTGGTAGCGGATGTTGACGTCGTCGAGCTGCTCGCCGGTGACGCGGTCGATGCCGGTCATCATCGCGGCCAGCATGTCCTTCTGGCCCTCGCCGACATCGGACTGGCTTCGCCTGCGCTCGGCGATGATCTCGTCGACCATCTTGTTCATGAACGAGACGTCCTCAGTGAGCGTCTTGCGTCGCTGGCGCATCCACAGGCGCTCCAGCGGCAGGCCGCGGGTCATCATGATGGTCTCGAGGGAGCGCACCAGCGACTCCACGAAGGGGTGATAATCGCGGCGATAGAACGAATTGAAGCGATAGTCGAAGCCGCAGAGCCCGATCGTGTCGAGCGTCAGCGCCGTCATGTCGTGGACGACATCGATCTCCTCGTCGGCGTTGAGCCGCTCCCATTTCTTCACGAGCTGCTCGGCGATATCGACCATGCTCGGATGGTAGGACTGCATGGCGCGGTTGCCGAACGGCTGCAGCAGGATGTTGTGCGCCTTGCCCCAGTTCGGCTCCTTGGTGTCGGCGGTGAACAGGCCGTCGCCGCCGACCGCGCGCACACGCCGCAGCGAGCCGCGCACCGCTTTGTCAAAGCGCTTTTCATCCGAGAGCTCGTCGACAAGGTCATGGCCGGAGACGATCACGAGCGGGGCGCCCATCATGTCGAGCCAGTAGATCGGCCCGAGCTCTTTGGCGAGCCGCACCAGATGCTGCACCGGAGCGGTCGAATCCAGCGACAGCATGTTGCCGACCACGGGCATGGTCGGCGGATGCGGGATCGGAGCCAGTCGGTTGCCGGATGGCATATGGGAATGTCTCCTGATCTCGCCTTTAGCTCACCCCGTCATTCCGGGGCGCGCGGAGCGCGAGCCCGGAATCCATCGCGCCGCATGCGCAGGCGGAGAAATGGATTCCGGGCTCGATGCTGGCGCATCGCCCCGGAATGACGATCGGAGTTGCTTGATGCGCGCGTTCACCCAAACCGCCTTCTACGCCATTCGATCAGCTTGGCGCTGACTTCTTCCGGCTTCTCCTGCTGTGTCCAATGGCCGCTGTCTTTGACCAGGTATTTCTCGAGATCCGGGATGAGCTTGTCCATGCCATCGGCCGACGACGGCGGCAGCACCGCGTCGTTCTCGGCCATGATCATCAGCGACGGCACGCGCACAATGTGATCGAGCCCTTCGGAGCGCTGCCAATTGCGCGACATGTTGCGGTACCAGTTGATGCCGCCGGTGAAGCCGGTCTTGGTGAAGGCATCGACGAACACCTGCTTTTCTTCCGGCGACAGGATCGGCGTGCGCGGATCGTGCTGGGCATCGTAATTCGCGATCATCTGCGGGAAAGCCAGGTTGAGCCGCGGCGAGGCGCCGACGCCGGCCACCACCTCCTCCGCCGGAGCGTCGGGCCGCCGTGCCGGCTTGCGCATGAAGGCATCAAAGGTCTGCTCGACCCGGCTGCCAAAAATCTTGTCCGGCTCATGCGCGGGGTCCTGGAACTGGACGATATACATGTGCTCGCCGAAGCGCTTGCGTAAAAGCTCGATCGGATCGGCCCAGGCGCGGTTGGTGTGCGGGGTATTGATGCCGACCACACCGGCGACGCGGCCCGGATGCCGAAGCGGCATCTGCCAGACCACGAAGCCGCCCCAGTCATGGCCGACGAAGATGGCCTTGTCTATGCCGAGATGATCGAGCAGGCCGACGAGATCGGCGGTCAGTTGCTCGATATCATAGGCCTCGACCGGCTCCGGCCGGTCGGTTACGCCATAGCCGCGCTGGTCCGGCGCGATCACGCGGATACCGGCTTCGCTCAGCGCCTTGATCTGGTGACGCCAGGAAAAGGCGAGCTCCGGCCAGCCGTGGCAGAGCACCATCGGAGGCTGGTCGGACTTGGGTCCGGCTTCATAGAAGCCCATGCGGATGCCGTTGGTCTGGGCGAATTGCAGCGGGGGCATTTCCATCATCGAGACAATCCTTATTCAGCGGCGCTCTTGGTCTCGGCTGATGGCGGCACGAACGCCGCCTCCAGCGCCTCGAATTCGGCCGGCAGCATGTCGCACAAAATCTGCACATGCGGAATGATGTTCGCGCCGGCGACGAAACCGAAATCGAGCTGGTCGCGATAGCTCTGCACGGTGATGTTGAGCGCAAGGCCGTGGGTTGCGATCGACACCGGGAAGATGTGCAGCAGCTCCGCGCCCGCCGCGTAGAGCGTCTGTCTTGGTCCCGGCACATTGGAGACGGTGATGTTGGCCGCCGGCGGCAGCACGTTCGACAGGTCCGAGCGGCTGTAGAGCAGCGCCAGGATCTGCACCAGGATCGGCGCGCCCAGCATCGAGACATTGGAGACCTGCGGCATGAACGCCCGCAGCGGATGCGACATCTCCTTCGCCTTGGTGGATTGCGCGATGATCGCCTCCAGCCGCGCCCTGGGATCCTCGACGTTGGTCGCGATCGAGCAGATCATACCGAACACTTGGTTGTTCGATTCGGTATTGCCCTCCTCGCGCAGCGAGATCGGTACCGCCGCGGTCAGCGATTTGTTCGGCAGCGCGCCCTGGCTGATCAAATGGCGGCGCACCACGCCGGAGGCGAGCGCCAGCACGACGTCATTGAGCTTGCCGCCGGCCGCCTTTGCCACCGCCTTGGCGCGCGACAGCGAAACCGAAGTGCCGGCAAAGCTGCGCTCCGAGGAGATCGCCTTGTTCAGGATGGTCGGCGGCGACACCATGCTGGCGAGGCTTTCGCGCGATTTTGGATCGGAGACCTTGGTCACGACTTCCGACACGCTTTTCAGCATCGCCGGCACGGCGCTCGCGAACTTGATTGCGTTCTCGATCTGGAACATAGCATTGTCGAACAGGATCGAGCCGAGATCGCTCTTGCCCGAGCGCGGCAGCTCGATCGTCCTTGGCGCCGCCGCGGCATCAAACGGCTGGGTCCAGAGCAGCTGATAGGAATCGATCAGGTTGGCCGCAATGTCGCGCGGTTCCTGCGCGACCTTCCGCGCGGTCGGCGGCTCGACCTTCCGCGGGATCGGCGAGATGTCGTAGATCATGCTGGTGAGCGCAGCGCCCGCGCCGCCGTCGATGCAGGCATGGTGCATCTTGGAATAGAGACCGATCTCGTTGTTCTGCATGCCCTCGAAGACGTAGAACTCCCACAGCGGCCGGGCGCGATTGAGCAGCTTGGCATGGATCCAGCCGACGAGGCGCTCCAGCGTGGCGCGGTCATGCGGCGCCGGCAGGCTGCCGCGGAAGATGTGGCGGTCGATGTCGAACTGGTCGTCCTCCACCCAGGAAGGATGGTCGATGTCGAGCGGTGCCTTCTCCAGGCGCGATTTCAGGATCGGCGCGATGTGCAGTCGCGAGGCGATCATCGCCTTGAAGTCTTCGAAGAAGTCGCCCTTGTAGTCGTCGGGCAGGCGGAAGATCGCCATGCTCCCGACATGCATCGGCATTTCCGGCGTTTCCAGATAGAGAAACGACGCGTCCAACGACGACAGTTTCTTGGCGTCGGCCATGGCTCCCTCCCGGTGATGGTCGCGCGGCGCCTTGCTGGCGCTCTCATTCGGACGGCCGCTTGCTGCGGCGTCGATCAGGATTGTGCCTGTTCCGGGGGCGGATAGGCAATGGCAAAGGGGCCGGACCGATCAAAATGCCTGAAATCGCCCTCCGCCTGCGCCAGCCGGTTGGCCAACGCCCAGAGCGCCGCGGGATTGACGCCGAGCCCGATATGGCTTGCGAGCAGCACCTCGATATTTTCGGCTGTTGCCGACGGACGCAGCACGCTGGTGCGCCAGTTCACGATGCCGTCGGCGCGCGAGTAGATCGAGGTGGTCGGCACCGGCATGTCGCCGGCGATCGCCTGCCGGACCTCGGGAACGTCATCGACGCTCTCGCCTGTCAGCGCCTCGTAGAGCCGCGTCGCGTTGGTGGCGCGGATATCGCCGGCAAAGGGGGAGCCGAGCGTGATGACGGAGCGCACCATCTCCGGCGCGTTCAGCGCCAGATCGCGCGCATAGACGCCGCCAAGGCTCCAGCCGACGATGCTCACCTTGCGTCCGGTCGAGTCGCTGATCCGCCGCAACAGATCGCGCAGCGACGCGCGCATCCGGCTGAGGCCGCGGACATTGCGGCCAAAGCTCCAGGCATAGGTGTCATAGCCGAGCGCCTTCAGGTACCGCCGCATCGGCGCCATTGACAGGTCGCTTGCCAGGAATCCCGGCAGCGTCAGCACCGGATGGCCGTCCCCTCTCGGCGCACGCATCAAAAGCGGCAGCAGCAGGAGGCTCGAATTGAACTCGAACAGGCCCCTGCCCTCGGCCAGCATCAGACAGATGTTCGGTGGACGCAGCCGGCGTTCGCTCTCCTCACGACTGCCATCCACGGCCGTCATCTATTTCCTGTCCTTCTTCGAGGTGCTGCCGAGGCCCGCCATCGCCACGAACATGTCCTGGAAACGCTCGGCCAGCTTGGGATCGAGCCAGCTCTGCATCAAAGCTTCCGGCGATACCTTCTCGATGTTCGAGGTCATCTGCTGCTGCAGCTTTTCCATGACCGCCGTCTGCATCGGCGCGACATCCGGCAGGCCGAAGAACTGCCGGGCTTCGAGCGGCGTGCAATCTATTTCGACATTGACCTTCATGACCGCTCCTCAATGCAGTTGACGCAAGAACATGACCCGGAATCGATTCTTCGAAAGGATCATGCCGTGGTGCAGTATCGCCGCGAGAGGGCTGGTCACGCAAGCGGGACGATGACGGCAGGCGGCAGGCGTCGCCTGCCAGGGTCAACCAAAGCGCTCGACCGCAAACGGCTTCGCATCCGCAAACGGCGTCTCGCCGGTCATCATCTCCGCAAGCAGCCGGCCGCTCACGGGCCCTAGCGTCAATCCGTGGTGCTGATGGCCGAAATCGAACCAGAGCCCGGGGTGGCGCGGCGCCTTGCCGATCACCGGCAGCATGTCCGGCAGGCAAGGCCGCGCGCCCTTCCAGGGCTTTGCCTCGACGGGATCGCCGAGCGGAAACAGGTTGCGCGCCCGCGGCACCGCCCGCTCGACCTGCACCGGGGACGCCGGCGCATCGCGATGGGCGAACTCGACGCCGGTGGTGAGCCGGATGCCGCGGTTCATCGGCGCCAGACAATAGCCGAGATCGGAATCGAGCACGGGATGATTGAGCACGGCGTTACCGCCCGGCTTCAGGTGCAAATGATAGCCGCGCTTGACCTGAAGCGGGATCGGATAGCCGAGCGGGCCGAATACCTGGTCGGACCACGGGCCCATCGCGACCACCACCTCGCGGGCGGTCACACTGCCCTCGCTGATGGCCACCCGCCATCGTCCGCCAGACTGTTCGAGCGTGCGGGCGTCGCCGACAAAGAAGCGGCCGCCCCTGCGGCCGAACAACGCGGCATAGGCCTTTGCCAGCCCGCCGGGATCGACGATCGAGCCCGGCGCCGGCGAATATACCGCGCCGGCGAAGTCACCCGACAGGTTCGGCTCACGCGCGGCGATGCCCTTGGCATCGAGGACTTCGTTGGTGACGCCATATTGCTTCGCACGCTCAGTATCGCGCACGGCCTTGGCGAAGGTCGCTTTGCTGCGATAGAGTTTGATCCAGCCGGTTTTGCGCAGCAATTCCGGGACGCCGGCTTCTGCGATCAACGCCTCGTGTTCGATCAGGCTCTGTCGGATCAGCGGCATCTCGGCGAGCGCGCTGTGCAATGCACCCTCAGCCGAGGAGGCGAAATAATAGCGTGCGAGCCATGGCAGGAAGATCGGCAGGTCGGCAAAACGGTAGCGCACCTGCGGCGCGCGGTTCAGCGCATAGCGGAGCAGTTCGCCGAAATCCCGCGGGAACATGTAGGGAAAAACCGAGGCGCATTCGATGATGCCGGCATTGCCGTAACTCGTCTCCTCGCCGGCAACATCATGCCGGTCGACGAGGACGACATCGCGGCCTCGTTTTTGCAGATGCAAGGCGGCACCAACACCGACCATGCCAGCCCCCAGGACAACGACGTCGGCCCTCAGTTCCGCCATCCTTACTCCGAAAGTTCAATGTTACGCGCACGCCCGACCAGCGAGCGTCAAGCTAATGATTGCGGCACTGCTGCGCAAACTGATCTCACGTCTTACGGGAAATCGCGCTTGCGCACCCGGTAAACTTTGGCAACATTGGCATGCAATATCCAAACAGCGCATCGCGGGGCCAAGACGGGGAACAGGTTCAAATGTCGGTAGGCCAGTATCTGCTTGCGGCAATAAGTCTTGCCATCGTCGCGACGACCCCATCTGTTTCGGCCCAGACGCTGCGCTACGCCAATCAGGGCGATCTGAAATCGCTGGATCCGCATACGCTGAACGAGACGACCACGCATGCCCATCTCGGACAGGTCTATGAAGGACTCACCGCGCGCGACAAGGATCTGAAGATCATTCCGGCGCTCGCGGAAAGCTGGGAGACGCCGGAGCCGACCCGCTGGCGCTTCCATCTGCGCAAGAACGTCAAATTCCAGAACGGCGATCCCTTCACCGCCGACGACGTGGTGTTCTCGGCCGACCGCGTCCGCGCCAAGGGCTCAAACCTGCAGACCCGCATTCCTGCCGATGCCAAGGTCGTCAAGGTCGACGACTACACTGTCGATTTCATCCTGACCTCGCCCAATCCCATCCTGAATTCGCAATGGGATACCTGGTACATCATGGACAAGAAGTGGGCTGAGGCGAACAACGCCACGCAGCCCACGCCGGCATCCGCGACCACGCCGAGCTTTGCCTCTCTCAACGCCAACGGCACCGGGCCTTTCATGATCGAAAGCCATCAGCCCGGCGTGAAGACGGTGTTCAAGGTCAATCCGAACTGGTGGCAGAAGCCCGAACACAATTTGAAGGAAATTGTCTTCACCCCGATCGCCTCCGATGCGACGCGCGTCGCCGCGCTGCTCTCGGGCGAGGTCGACATCATCGAGCCGGTTCCGATCCAGGACATCTCACGCGTCGATTCCAGTGCGAACGCGCAGGTCCTGAAGGGGCCTGAGCTCCGCACCATCTTCCTCGGCATGGACCAGAGCCGCGACGAGTTGCTCTACTCCAACATCAAGGGCAAGAACCCGTTCAAGGATGTCCGTGTCCGCGAAGCCTTCTACAAGGCGATCGACATCGAACTGATCAAGAACCGCGTGATGCGCGGGCTGTCGACGCCGTCGGCGCTGATGGTCGCGCCGCAACTGTTCGCGCTGTCGAAGGATTTCACCCGTCCGAAATTCGATCCCGACGGCGCCAAGAAGCTCTTGACCGAAGCCGGCTATCCCGACGGCTTCGAAGTCACCATGGATTGCCCGAACGACCGTTATGTCAACGACGCCGCGATCTGCCAGGCCGTGGTCGGCATGCTCGCCCGCATCGGCGTGAAGGTGAATCTGCTGGCGCAGCCGAAAGCGCAGTATTTCGCAAAAATCCTGAAGCCCGGCGGCTACCAGACCTCGTTCTATATGCTGGGATGGACACCCGGCACGCTCGACTCGCATAACGTGATGTATGACATCATGGGCTGCCGCGACGATCCGAAATCGGCCCGCGGCGAGACCAATCTCGGCGGCTACTGCAACAAGGAATTCGACGCCATCGCCGACAAGGTGCTGCAGGAGACCGACACCGCCAAGCGCGACCAGTTGATCAAGGCCGGCTTCGAGATCGCGATGAAGGACTGGGCCTATATCCCGCTGCATCAGCAGGCGCTGGCCTGGGGTGTCTCGAAAAAATTGAAAGTGGTGCAGCGCCCGGACAACCAGGTGCTGCCCTACTGGATGGTCAAATCGGAATAAAGCTTCGTCACTCCAAGGTCCCGGCAGCCCCGCGCTTCCGGGACCTTTTGCTTAGTGACGGGAAATCGCCAACGCTTCGGGTGAAAGGAACAGATGCTCGCTTTCACGCTTCGCCGCGCCGTTCAAGCCATCGGGGTGATGATCGCCGTCGGGATCATCGCCTTCGCGATGTTCCGTTTCGCCGGCGACCCCGTCAGCCAGATCGTCTCGATCGACACGCCCGCGGCCGAGCGCGAGGCGGTGCGCAAGTCGCTTGGGCTCGACGATCCCGTGCTGGTCCAGTTCGCGCGCTATTTTATCAACGCGGCGCAGTTCAAGTTCGGCGTCTCCTATCAGTTCCGGCAGCCGGTCTCGACACTGCTCGCCGAACGGATGCCGGCGACGCTGGAGCTCGCGGTCTGCGCCACCATCTTCGCGATGGTGTTCGGCATCCTCATGGGCGTCTATGCCGCGCTGAGGCGCGACACGCTGCTTGCCAAACTATGCCAGGCGGTGTCGCTGATCGGCATCTCGCTGCCGACCTTCCTGATCGGCATCCTCCTGATCTATTTGTTCGCAGTGACGCTGGGCTGGCTGCCTTCATTCGGCCGCGGCGAAGTAGTGCGGATCGGCTGGTGGACCACTGGCCTGCTCACGGTGTCCGGCCTCAAGGCGCTGATCCTGCCCTCGATCACGCTCGGCCTGTTCCAGATGACGCTGATCATGCGGCTGGTGCGCGCGGAGATGCTGGAAGTGCTGCGCACCGACTATATCCGCTTCGCCCGCGCCCGTGGACTGACCACGCGCGCCATTCATTTCGGTCACGCGCTGAAGAACACGCTGGTTCCCGTCATCACCGTGGCCGGCCTGCAATTTGGCTCGGTTATTGCATTCTCGATCATCACCGAATCCGTGTTCCAGTGGCCGGGCATGGGATTGATGTTCGTGCAGGCGGTGCAAAACGTCGATATCCCGATCATGGCGGCGTATCTTCTGATGGTCTCGCTGATCTTCGTCACGATCAACCTCGTGGTCGACATCCTCTACACCATCGTCGACCCGCGCCTGCGCGCCACCGTCAGCCGTCCGGCTTGAGGGCCACAGCATGTCCGACGCAGTCGTCCAACACCAGACCGAAGCCGCGCACGCTGGTGCAAGCTGGTTCCGTCGCGCCGTCGACAGCGATCTGTTCTATTCCTTCCGCCGCTCGAAGCTGACGATGCTCGCGGCCGCCGTCACCCTGCTGTTCTTCCTGCTCGCGATCCTTGCTTCCGTACTCGCCGTGCAGAACCCGTTCGATCCGGCGCAGCTCCAATTGATGAACTCGCGCATCTCGCCGCTCTGGACCGCGGACGGCCAGAGCCCGTTCCTGCTCGGAACCGACGAACAGGGCCGCGATGTGTTCTCCGCCATTCTCTATGGCTTGAGGATTTCGCTTATCGTCGGCGTGCTCGGCGTCGTCTTCGCCGGCGCGATCGGGATCACGCTCGGGCTGATCGCGGGCTATCTCGGCGGCGCCGTCGACGCCGTGATCATGCGGATCGCCGACGTGCAGCTCACCTTCCCGGCGATCCTGATCGCGCTGATCGTCAATGGCGTCGCCAAATCCGTGTTCGGCAACCGGCTCGATCCGATAAGCATGCTCGCCGTGCTTGTGGTCGCGATCGGCCTGAGTTTCTGGGTGCAATATGCCCGCACCGTGCGCGGCTCGGTCATGGTGGAGAAGAACAAGGATTATGTCGCCGCCGCGCAACTGATCGGTCTGCCCGCGCCCAAGATCATGCTGCGCCACGTGCTGCCCAACACGATGGGCCCGATCCTCGTCATCGCCACCATCAACCTGGCGCTCGCTGTTATCACCGAGGCGACGCTGTCGTTCCTGGGCTCAGGCATGCCTGACACCATGCCCTCGCTCGGAACGTTGATCCGGATCGGCAACAATTATCTCTTCGCCGGCGAATGGTGGATCGTCGCCTTTCCCGGCATTGCGCTGGCCGGCTTGATCCTCTCGATCAACCTGCTCGGCGATTGGCTGCGCGACGCGCTCAATCCGAAGCTCCGATGACCATGCCTGTCCTCTCCGTGCGTGACCTGAAGGTGGAGTTCGTCACCCGCCGCGCGACGTTGCGCGCGATCGACGGCGTCTCCTTCGATATCGCCAAGGGCGAGGTGCTGGGCGTGGTCGGCGAATCCGGCGCCGGCAAGTCGGTCACGGGCCTTGCTGTCATTGGCCTGATCGATCCGCCCGGCCGCATCTCCGGCGGCGAGATCCTGCTCTCGGGCATGCGCATCGATCATTTGCCCCCGGAGGAAATCCGGCGCGTGCGCGGCAAACGCATCGGCATGATCTTCCAGGATCCGCTGACGAGCCTCAACCCGCTGTACCGGATCGGCGACCAGATCGTCGAAACTATCCGCACCCATACCAACCTGTCGGAAAGTGCCGCGCGAAAACGCGCCGTCGACCTGCTCGCCGAGGTCGGCATCCCCGCGCCGGACAAGCGCGTCGACGGCTATCCGCATGAATTCTCCGGCGGCATGCGCCAGCGCGTCGTAATCGCGCTCGCGATCTGCGCCGAGCCGGAACTGATCATTGCCGACGAGCCGACCACCGCGCTCGACGTTTCCGTACAGGCGCAGATCATCGCATTGATCAAGCGGCTCGGCCGCGATCATGGCACCGCCGTGATGCTTGTGACCCACGACATGGGCGTGATCGCCGAGACCTGCGACCGCGTCGCGGTGATGTATTCCGGCCGCATCGCCGAGATCGGCCCGGTGCAGGACGTCGTCCGCAATCCGCTGCATCCCTACGCCAAGGGCCTGATGGGCGCGATCCCGACGCTTGCCGGCGAGGACAAGCGATTGGTGCAGATTCCTGGCTCGATGCCGCGATTGTCGGCGATTCCGCCGGGCTGCCCGTTCAACCCGCGCTGCGCTTTTGCCTTCGACCGCTGCCGGGTCGAGCGTCCCGAACCGATCCGCCAGGGCGCGCAGGCCGTCGCCTGCCATCTCTACGACCACGCCGCCAAGGAGAGTGCGGCATGACATCGTTCATCGAGGTCAAGAAGCTCCGGCGCGTGTTCGATGTCTCAAAGCCGTGGCTCAATCGCGTGCTCGAAGGCGGCCATCTCGAATTCCTCAGGGCGGTCGACGGCGTCACCTTCGATATCCGCAAAGGCGAAACCTTTGCGCTTGTCGGCGAATCCGGCTCCGGCAAGACCACGGTGGCGCGCATGGTGGTCGGGCTGTTGCCGCCGAGCTCGGGCGAGGTCGTGATCGATGGCGTCTCGATGACCGATCCGAGGCAAGCCCAGGCGCGCCAACGCTTGCGCCGCCGGATCCAGATGATCTTCCAAGATCCCTATGCGAGCCTCAATCCGCGCTTCCGGGTCGATGCCATCGTCTCCGAGCCGATCCGCGCCTTCGAGCTGATCCAAAGCGAGCGCGACATCCGTGCCCGCGTCGGCGAGTTGCTCTCCCTGGTCGGACTGCACGCCGATGACGGGCTGAAATATCCGCATGAATTCTCCGGCGGCCAGCGCCAGCGCATCGCCATCGCCCGCGCGCTCGCCTCTGAGGCCGAGTTCATCGTCTGCGACGAGCCGACCTCGGCGCTGGATGTTTCCGTGCAGGCGCAGATCCTCAATTTGATGCGCGACCTGCAGGACAAGTTCGGCCTCACCTACCTCTTCATCAGTCACAACCTTGCCGTCGTGCGCCACATGGCGAGCCGGATCGGCGTGATGTATCTCGGCCGCATCGTGGAGGTCGCGGAGGGCCGCACGCTGTTCAACAATCCGCGCATGCCCTACACCAAGATGCTGCTCGGCGCGGTTCCTGATCTCGCAATGAGCGGCCGCCAGCGCATTCCCGTCAAAGGCGAAATCCCGAACCCGATCGATCCGCCACCGGGATGCGCCTTCAACCCGCGCTGCCCGCTGGCATTTGACCTGTGCCGCCAAAAGGCGCCGGAATTGATCGACGGCGTGGCCTGCCATGCGGTGAACGCCCCCGTCGAAGCTGCCGCGCCCGTGTGAACACAACGATGCGAGGTAGCCATGCCGGCCGCGCCGTTGGCAGCGGCCCGCGCCTGTGATCAAGTGCGCCCGCAAAGAACAACTGGTGGCCAACGATGAGCAATATCAATCCCGATCCGTTCACGACGCGTCCCGAGATCGAAGGCACGTTCGGCGTCGTCACCTCGACGCACTGGATCGCGACCGCGGTCGGCATGGCCACGCTGGAAAAAGGTGGCAACGCCTTCGACGCCGGCGTCGCCACAGCCTTCACGCTGCAGGTGGTCGAGCCGCATCTGAACGGCCCCGGCGGCGACGTGCCTGTCATTGTGCACGATGTCAGGCGCGGCAAGACCGAGGTGATCTGCGGCCAGGGCCCCGCGCCGGCGAAGGCGACGATCGCGCATTATCGCAGCGAGGGGCTGGAGATGGTCCCCGGCACCGGCCTCCTCGCCGCCTGCGTGCCCGGCACATTCGAGTCCTGGATGCTGCTGCTGCGCGATTACGGCACGCTGAAGCTGCGCGATGTGCTCGAGCCCGCGATCGCCTATGCCGGCGAAGGCTTTCCGCTGGTCGAGCGCGCCTGCGCCACTATCCAGACGGTAGAGCAACTGTTCCGCAAGCACTGGCCGACCTCGGCCGAAGTTTATCTTCCGAATAACGAGGTGCCCAGGCCCGGCACGATCTTCATCAACAAGCGCCTGTCGGAAACCTACGCCCGCATCCTGCAAGAGGCGGAAAGCGCAGGCGGCGACCGCGTCGCGCAGATCGAGCGCGCGCGCCAAGTGTGGTCGAAGGGCTTCGTCGCCGAGGCGATCGACAAATTCTGCCGGACCCAGGAGGTGATGGACGTCTCCGGCTCGCCGCATCGCGGCGTGCTCTCGGCCGACGACATGGCGCGCTGGCAGCCGACGATCGAAGCGCCGCTGACCTACGATTACGGCCGCTACACCGTGTGCAAGGCCGGTGTCTGGAGCCAGGGCCCGGTGATGCTGCAGCAGCTCGCCTTGCTGAAAGGCTTTGACCTCGACGGCCTCGATCCCACCAGTGCCGATTTCATCCATCTGCAGATCGAATGCGCCAAGCTCGCTTACGCCGATCGCGAGACGTTTTACGGCGATCCGAACTTCACGGATATCCCCATCGAGACGCTGCTGTCGGATGCCTATAACGACGAGCGCCGCAAGCTGATCTCGAAGGACAAGGCTTCGCTCGACTTCATCCCCGGCTCGGTCGAAGGCTTTGGCGCGATGGTCAAGCTGCGCCGCGCCGAGGGCCATCGCGAGGCGGTCGGCGCGATGGGCGCGGGCGAGCCCACCGTCGGCCGCTTCGGGGAGGTGCGCGGCGACACTGTGCATTTCGACATCATCGACAAGGCCGGCAACATGATCTCGGCGACGCCCTCCGGCGGCTGGCTGCAATCCTCACCTGTCGTCCCCGAGCTCGGCTTCTGCCTCGGCAGCCGCGCGCAGATGTTCTGGCTGGAGGAGAACCATCCGGCCGCGCTGGCGCCAGGCAAGCGCCCGCGCACCACGCTCTCGCCCACCATGGCGCTGCGCGACGGCGAGCCGTATCTGGCCTGGGGCTCGCCGGGCGGCGACCAGCAGGATCAGTGGATCACGCAGTTCTTCCTGCGGCACGTCCATGCCAAGCTCAATCTGCAGGAGGCGATCGACGCGCCAGCCTGGCACTCCGAGCATTTCCCGATCTCGTTCTGGCCACGCACCGCGCGCCCCGGCGTGCTTGTGGTCGAGGGCCGCGTGCCCAAGGCGAGCATTGACGAGTTGCAGCGTCGCGGCCACATCGTCGAAGTCGGTCCCGACTGGTCGGAAGGACGGCTGACCGCGGCTTCACGGTTGGGCCGCAAGCGCCGCGCTGCAGCCAACCCGCGCGGCATGCAGGGCTACGCCGCTGGAAGGTAGCGGGCGAAAAGCGATCGGGCCGCGGGGCGGCAAGCTAACCCCTCATGGTGAGGAGGCGCGTTAGCGCCGTCTCGAACCATGAGGCCCCGCTGGTGGCCTCATCCTTCGAGACGCGCTGCGCGCTCCTCAGGATGAGGGGATATAGCGCGCTTTAGATCACCAGCTCTCGCAGCACGCGGCGGCAATCCATCTCGTATTCGAGATCGACCACCGGCGGCCGGGCGAAGTGCCAGGTCAGGCCGGCGCGGGTGGCGCCGCGGCGCACCAGTTCATCGGCGAGATGCGGATGGAAATCGTGCACGGTGTAGACCTGCACGCCGGTGGTGTCCTGCCAGGTGGAACCGAATTCGGCGAGCCGCCGCTCCATTTCGCCGACGGTGAAGCGCACCTTCTCCTTCCAGGCTTCCGCGCTCATGTCGCGATAGCGCACGATGCGCTCGGGATAGCTGCCGGTACCGCCGCGCGCCTCGGCGCCGCCGGCGATGACGAAGGACGGCGAGGTTCCCGTGCTCGGGCGTGTGAACGAGAATGCGTAGAATGACGGCTCGGCGGGAGGATCGATCTCGGGACAGACATTGCTGCGCGCAACCGGATTGGTGTTGCCATCGAACAGCCCCCATTCCGCGAGCGTCTTCACATAATGCTCGTTGAAGGCGCGAAAGCCCTGCTCCGAGACCGCCGCCGGCGAACGCAATTCGCAGGCGCAGAACGAGGTCAGCGGCCGACCCGCCGCCTGGATATGACTTGCGATCCGCGCAAAACCCTCGGCAAGCGGCACCAGCCTGTCAAAGCGCACGCGCTCGACCTCGAAGCCGGGATTGGCGGCCGCGCCGCTCGAATACTGGAACACGGCCGGAATGAAGCGATAATTGCCGGGCGCGAAGTCGCTCACCATGTCTGTTTCCCCCTAAAGCTCAGTTGTTTATGCGCGCATGCTGAAGAGCTTGCGACTTTCTAGCAAGGAAACTCGCCGTCGTCCCGGACAAGTGAGCGAAGCGAACGCCGATCCGGGATCCATAACCACAGGCCCATGCGATGGGCCAAGCTATAACCGCTTGCTCGCGTACAACACCTCCCTGTGGTTGTGGGTCCCGGGTCAAGCCCGGGACGACAGCAGACATGCTGTCCACAAAAACCAAAAGGGCAGCAACGGTAGAACCGTCGCCGCCCTTTCGCTGAGACTTTGGGGCCAAGAAGTCTCAGGTAGGCTTGAGCGCTCCGCTATCGCCGAGCTCGTAGTCGGCGATCTGCTTGTTGCGCTCTGAAGTCGCTTTCGCCCGGTGATCGGTGGCGATCGTGACATAGACCGCCGGCAGCACGAACAGCGTGAACAGCGTGCCGATCAGCATGCCCGCGACCACGACGAGGCCGATCGAGAACCGGCTGGCCGCACCGGCACCCGACGCGGTCAACAGCGGAAGCAGGCCGGTGATCATCGCCGCCGTCGTCATCAGGATCGGACGCAGCCGGATGCGGGCCGCCATCTCGATGGCCGAGCGGCGGTCGAGCCCCTCGTTGAGCTGCAGCTCGTTGGCGAACTCCACCATCAGGATGCCGTGCTTGGTGATGAGGCCGACCAGCGTCAGCAACCCGACCTGGGTATAGATGTTCATCGTCGCGACGCCGAAGAACAGCGGGATCAGGGCGCCGACGATCGCCATGGGCACCGAGACCATGATGACCAGTGGGTCGCGCAAGCTCTCGAACTGCGCCGCCAGCACCAGGAAGATGATGATCACGGCGAACGCGAAGGTGATGACGAGCTGGTTGCCCTCCTGCACATATTGCCGCGAGTCCGCCAGATAGTCATGGCCGAAGCCGGCCGGCAGTTTCTTGGCCTCACCTTCGAGGAAGTCGACCGCCTGGCCCACCGTCACGCCCGGCATCGGCACCGCCGAGAAGGTCGCCGAGTTGAGCTGGTTGTAGTGCGTCAGCGCGTTCGGATCGGTGCCCGTCTCGATCGAGACGACGGTCGAGATCGGCACCAACTGTCCGGTGTTGGTCGGCACGTAGTAGCCGCCAAGCGCCTCCGGCGACAGGCGGACGGCACGCGGCACCTGCGGGATCACCTGGTAGGAGCGTCCCTCCAGGTTGAAGCGGTTGACGTAGTTGCCGCCGAGCAGCGTGGCCAGTGTCGCGCCGACCTGCTGCATGTTGATGCCGAGGTCGCTTGCCTTGGAGCGGTCGACGCGGACGCGCACCACCGGCTGGTTGAAATCGAGATCGCTGTCGGAGACGATGAACATACCGCTCTTGCGGGCGGCTGCCTTCAACTTCTCCATCTGCTCATAGATGGCCTGGAAGCTGACGGTCGAATTGATCACCATCTGCACCGGCAGGCCGCCCGGACCACCCGGCAGCGGCGGCAGGTTGAAGGCAAACGCATTGACGCCTTCGATCTTGGACAGCTCCGCCTGCACCAGCGACTTCAGTGCGATCGACGAACGCTTGCGCTCGTCCCACGGGGTGAGCAGCATCCCGGCGATGCCGCTTTGCGCACTCGGCGTGCCATTCAGGATAAAGCGCAGATCCGTCTCCGGAAACTTCTGGAACGCCTTGTCCATCTTCTCACCGTAGAAGTCGATGTAGTCGATGTTGGCGTATTTCGGCGCCTTCGTCAGCGCGAACACGATGCCCTGGTCCTCCTCGGGCGCGAGCTCTTTCATCGTGTGCATGTAGAGGAAGCCGACGAGGCCGAGCATGGTCAGCGCAAACAGGCCGGTGATCGGTCGGTAATCGAGCGAGCGGTCGAGCTTGCGACCGTACCAGCGCGTCAACGAACCGAACACGCGGTTGACCGCTCGCGCGAAACGCCCTTCCTCGGTGTTCTTCAGCAGCACCGAGCACATCATGGGCGACAGCGTCAGCGCGATCACGCCCGACACGATCACCGAGCCCGCGAGCGTGAAGGCGAATTCGCGGAACAGCGCACCGGTGAGGCCGCCGAGGAAGCCGATCGGCGCGTACACAGCGGCGAGCGTGATGGTCATGGAGATGACCGGACCGACGATCTCGCGCGCGCCGATGAGTGATGCCTGTACCGGCGTCTTGCCCTCCTCGAGATGGCGGTGGATGTTCTCCACCACCACGATGGCGTCGTCGACCACAAGACCGATCGCGAGCACCATCGCGAGCAGGGTCAGGAGGTTGATGCTGAAACCCATGACCAGCATCAGGCTGCAGACGCCGACCAGCGATAGCGGGATCGTCACCACGGGGATGATGACCGAGCGGATCGAGGCCAGGAACAGGAAGATCACCACGATGACGATCACGACGGCTTCGCCGAGCGTCTTCTCCACCTCATCGATCGACGATTGAATGAACTTGGTGGAATCGTAGGCCACCTTCATCTTCAGCGACGGCGGCAGGTTGCGCTCGAGTTCCGGGAATAGGGCGCGGACGCCCTTCACAAGGGTCAGCGGGTTACCTTGCGGGGTCGCGTTGATACCGATGAAGATCGCATGCTCGCCATTGAACGCGACGCTCGCGTCCGTGCTTTGGGCGGCAAGTTCGACTTGCGCGATATCCTCCATCCGGACGAAGCCGCCCTCCCTCGACTTCACGATCATGCGCTTGAACTCGTCGATGTTGCGCAGATCGGTGTTGGTCGAAACGTTGGAGACGATGTAGTAGCCCTTGGACTGGCCGGCGGCGGCCTGGAAGTTGTTGGACGCAATCGCCTGCGCAACATCCGTGGGCGACACGCCGCGCCCCGCCATCTTGATCGGGTCGAGCCACAATCGCATCGCAAAAGTCTGGCCGCCGAGGATGTCGGCGGAAGCCACGCCGTCAACCGTCGACAGCAACGGCTGGACCACGCGCGTGAGGTAATCCGAGATCGCCGATCCCGACAGCTCCTCGCTGGAGAAGCCGAGATACATCACGGCCGTGGTCTGGCCGGTGGTCTTGGTGACGACCGGGTCGTTCGATTCCTTCGGGATCAGGTATTTGACCGAGTTGACCTTGGCCAGCACCTCGGTGAGCGCCTGGTTCGGGTCGAAGTTCAGCTTGATGTAGACCTGGATCGTGGAGGTGCCGAGCACCGAGGACGAGGTGATGTAGTCGACGCCTTCGGCCGAGGCGACCGCCTGCTCGATCGGCGTCGTGATGAAGCCCTGGATCAGGTCGGCCGACGCACCGGGATAGCTGGTGGTGACGTTGACCACCGTGTTCGACAGTTTCGGATATTGCCGGATCGGCAGCACGGTCGCCGCCCGCAAGCCGATCAGGAGGATCAGCAGGCTGACGACGACCGACAGGACCGGCCGCTTGATGAAGATGTCGGTGAAGGACATTTACGGGGTCCTGCTTCTCAGTAGCGCGGCGGTTCGGCTGGGATCGGCGGCGTCGGCTCGGTGGAGATCGCAACCGCGGCGCCCGATTGCAGCTTGATCTGACCGAGCGCCACGATACGGTCGCCGGCCTTCAGGCCGCGGACGATCTCGGTGCGGCCGCCAAATCGCTTGCCGGTCTGCACGAAGGTACGCACCGCCGTCAGGCTGGTCTTGCCGTCGTTCTCCTTCTTCTCGGTGATCAGGTAGACCGAGTCGCCATAGAGCGAGTAGTCGACCGCGGTTTCCGGAACCGTGATCACCGGCGGCTTGTCGGGCAGCACCACCGTGGTGGTCGCGAACATGCCGGGCTTGAGGATCTTTTCGGGGTTGGCGACGGTGGCCTGCACGCGGATGTTGCGGGTGTCGGTCGCGACCTGCGGCTCGATCGTCGTCAGCTTGCCCTCGAAGACGCGATCCGGATAGGCGTCCACCTTGATGCGGACGGTCTGGCCGACTTTGAGCTGGCCGCTGTCCTTTTCGGTCACCGTGAAATTGTCGTAGAGCATCGACAGATCGGTCAGCGACACGATCTGGTTGCCAGCGGTCAGATATTGACCGACCTCGACCCTGCGCACGCCAAGCTCGCCATTGAAGGGGGCGCGGACCAGCTTCTGCGAGATCAGCGCCTCGGTCTTGGCAATACCGGCCAGGGCCTGGTCATACGCAGCCTGGGTCTGGTCGACCGTAGCCTGCGGCCCGAAATTGCGCGCGGCAAGCTGCTTGGCGCGATCGAGCGAAAGCTGCGCCACCGTCGCCTGCGCCTTGAAGCTGGCGAGATCGCCCTGCTCCGGCCCGTCGAACAACTGGAGCAGCGGCGCACCCGCCTTTACCTCGGCGCCTGCGGTGAACAGGATATCCGTGATGCGTCCCGAGACGTCGGAGGTGACGTTGACCTGGTGCACGGCCGCCAGTTCGCCGACCGCGGTCAAAAGGTTGGGCACGACTTCCGATTTCGCCTCGGCCGCATTCACCGTCACCGGCGGCGGCTTCATGTTAGCGAAGAACTCGCCGATCATCTTGGCGCGGAAATAGTTGAACCAGACCAGGCCGCCGACGACGACCCCCAGCAGCAATCCAACGATGATGAACCAGCGCCCCATCCTGACCGGCCGCTTATGCGGCTTTTTTTCGATCGGTTCGCCCTTGATGTTGGTTTCGGTCACGATGTTCATGTCATGCACTTTCTGCTGTTACCGATTGTCCCTGGCTCGGTGACGGCTGACGGTTCAAATAAAAGGAAATCGCGGCTTCGGTCAGCCCGATGCCGCGCAGGATGAATTCGGAAAGCTGGCGCTCGAGGTCGGGCGCGCCGCCGTAGGTGAGGCACGGCGTCGTCGGCAGCCGCGTTAGCGCCGACATCAGCACGACGTGGTGCGCGAACCAGAACAGGTTGAGCGGCACGCTGCCGATGCGGGTGGCGTCGCCGGCGGCAACGGCACGTTCGATCGATGCGGTGAAGACCGGCGCGATCAGTTCGCCGACCTTGCCGTATAGCAGGCGCGCGAACTCACCGTCGTCGAGGTGGCTGGAGGTCATCAGCCGCAGCCGCTGCGCCTCTTCCTCGTCCGGCCCCTGTGATACCTCCAGGAAATGCCCGACCATGCCCTTCACAAGTTCGACCAGGGTTGCGGTCGAGGGGTCCTGCCCGAGCAGGTGCGCGAGATCCGGATCGGCCTCGCACTCTTCGGCGAGGATCTCGGCGTAAAGCGCCGCCTTGGACGGGAAGTGCTTGAACAACAGCCCTTCCGAAATGGAAGCGGCGGCCGCCACGCTCTTGGTCGTGGTGCCGGCAAAGCCATGGCGGGCGAAGCACCGCTTGGCGGCGCTCAGGATCAGCTGACGCCGCAAGTCACTTGTCATGCGCAGGGTAGACATGCGCGTGAGTAATCACTCACCTTAAAGAATGTCAAGAATTTACGGCAGTGCAAAAACAGAACTTAAGGTTGGGTCACGCGCCAAGCTCCCGATAAGGTCTTGTACCGCCACGAGGATAACGCGATGTCACACTTGACAAAAATCGGCAAACACGCGGCCGACGGGTACGGGATCTGCACCCCTTCTCACGGAGAGGGGTTGAGTCGCAAGCAATTTGGATGAGGGCCGTAGCCCGGGTGGAGCGTCAGCGTAACCTGGGCGGCTCTCAACATTGACTCGCAGATCCCGGGTTGCGCTGCGCTCCACCCGGGCTACGAAACTTCCTAAATCGGCTGGTAGCCTAGCGAGCCGCGCAGCCGGTTGACGATGAAGGTTCCGTCGCGGTTGGACAGCACCCGTTCCAGATTGGCGCCGTCGATCTTCACATTGGCAAAGCGCGGGCCGCGGTTCGCTTCCTTCAGCGACAGCGCGAACGTTTCGACCTCCGCCATGGTCGTGATCGCGCGGCTGTCGGCGATGCCGCAGGCCTTTGCGACACTGACCAGGTCGACCGAAGCGGCAGTATGGCTGACCTGTCCTCCGGTCTCGCCATAGGCCTCGTTGTCGAGCACGACGATGGAGAGGTTGGCGGGCTTCTGCGCGCCGACGGTGGCGAGGCTCCCGAGCCCCATCAGCATCTCACCGTCGCCGGTGATGACGATCACCGGCAGCTTGGGTTGCGCCAGCGCGAGCCCGAGCCCGATCATGACCGCGCCACCCATGGCGCCCCAGAGATAGAAATTGCGGGCATCATCGCCGGCGGCGGCGATGTCGTAGGTCGAAGCGCCGAGGCCGCCGACCGCGATCGCGCCGTTACGGTTCTTCAGCAGCTCAGAGACGACCGCGCGGCGGTCCAGAAGATTGGCCTTACTCATTTCACGAACACCTTTGCCCCGATCAGCCGCTGCGACAGCAGCACGGCGGTCGGCGTCGACGCGTTATAGGCCTGCGCCGCGCCGGCCTCGACGACCTCGCGCACTTCCTCGGGATGCGTCGCCCGCAGCACCTTGACGCCGCAGAGCTCGAAGGCGGCCTGCGTGTTCGATCCCATCGGCACCTGCCACGGATTGAACTCGCCCCATTCGCCGCGCATCGTCACCAGCGTCAGGAACGGGAAGCGGAAGATCTGCGTCAACGACAGCATGTTGATGCAGTTGCCGACGCCGCTCGACTGCATCAGCAGCACGCCGCGCTGGCCGCCGGCCCAGGCGCCGAGCAGCAGCGCCACGCCCTCCTCCTCCGTCGTCAGCGGAATGCCGCGCATGGTGGCGGAGCCGAGCACGCGCTCGATCAGCTGCGAGTGCCCGGCGTCGGGCACGTAAGGCACCTGGCGGACATCGAAGCGCTGCAATGTCGAGAAAATCTCTTCCGGCCAGGCCGGCTGGCTGTCGGAGGCAGTTTCAGTACGGGCATGCATGGGCGTTTCCGAAGGAAGAAGCGAGGCAAGCGAACTGTAAAGCGGGCGGCACTTTCCGGAAGAACAAAAACGGCATATCAGTTCTCAAAAAGAGAATGGCAGCATGACAGGAAACGCACGAGAACTGGCGGAGAGTTTCGACCTCGAACGGCTGACGCCGGAATTCTATGCCGATCCCTACCCGACCTATCGTGCACTGCGGGATAACGCGCCGGTCAAGCGCCTGCCGAATGGCTCCTATTTCCTGACCCGCTACGACGACCTCGTCACCGCCTATAAAAGCACGAAAGCGTTCTCCTCCGACAAGAAGAAGGAGTTTTCGCCGAAATACGGCGACTCCCTCCTCTACGAGCATCACACCACGAGCCTCGTCTTCAACGACCCGCCGGCGCACACCCGCGTGCGGCGCCTGATCATGGGTGCGCTGTCGCCGCGTGCGATCGCCGCAATGGAGCCCGACCTGATCCGCCTGATCGACGGCCTGCTCGATGCGATCGCCGCCAAAGGCAGGGTCGAGCTGATCGAGGATTTCGCCTCTGCGATCCCAGTCGAGGTGATCGGCAATCTGCTCGACGTGCCCCACGACGAGCGCGGCCCCTTGCGCGACTGGTCGCTCGCGATCCTGGGCGCGCTTGAGCCGGTGATCTCACCGGAGCAATTTGCGCGCGGCAACAAGGCCGTGAAGGACTTCCTCGCCTATCTCGAGACACTGATCGAGCGGCGCCGCGCCAAGCCGGGCAATCCCGAGCGCGACGTGCTGACGCGGCTGATCCAAGGCGAAGATAATGGCGAGCGGTTGACCGAGAAGGAACTGCTGCACAACTGCATCTTCCTGCTCAACGCCGGCCACGAGACCACCACCAATCTGATCGGCAACGGCCTCGTGACGCTGCTGGATTGTCCTGCGGAAAAGCAGCGGCTGATCTCCCAGCCCGACCTGATCAAGACCGCGGTCGAGGAGATGCTGCGCTACGAGAGCTCGAACCAGCTCGGCAACCGCATGATCGTGGAAGAGGTCGAGCTCGGCGGCATCGAGATGTCCGCGGGCACGCCGGTGACGCTCTGCATCGGCGCCGCCAACCGCGATCCCGCGCAATTTCCTGACCCCGAACGTTTCGACATCGCCCGCACCCCGAACCGCCATCTCGCCTTCGGCACCGGCGCGCACCAATGCGCCGGCATGGCGCTCGCGCGGCTCGAAGGCGCCATCGCGATCTCTCGCTTCCTCGCCCGCTTCCCGAATTACGCGCTCGCCGGCGAGCCGACCCGCGGCGGCCGCGTGCGGTTTCGGGGATTTTTGAGCGTGCCGTGCATTATCGGTTAGAATGTGGAAAGGTGCGCAAACTGAAGTGACGAAAGATGAGCAGTCCGCCAGTCACTGATTTCCTCGCAACCGAAGCGCGCCTTGGCACCTATAACTACGAGCCGATGGGCGTCGTCCTGTCGCGTGGCGAAGGCGTTTGGGTGTGGGATATCGAAGGCAACCGCTATCTCGATTGCCTTGCGGCCTATTCGGCGGTCAGCCAGGGCCACTGCCATCCAAAAATCCTGGCCGCGATGGTGGAACAGGCGCGCAGACTGACGCTGACCTCACGCGCCTTCCACAACGACCAGCTCGCCCCCTTCTACCAGGAACTCGCGGAACTGACCGGCTCCCACAAGGTGCTGCCGATGAACAGCGGCGCCGAGGCGGTAGAGAGCGCGATCAAGTCCGTGCGCAAATGGGGCTACGAGGTGAAGGGCGTACCGGACGGACAGGCCGAGATCATCGTCTGTTCCAACAATTTCCACGGACGCACCCTCGGCGTTGTCGGCTTCTCTACCGACCCCGAGACACGCAAGCATTTCGGGCCGTTCGCGCCGGGTTTTCGGATCATCGCCTTCGGCGACGAAAGGGCGCTCGAGGAGGCGATCACGGCGAACACCGTCGCTTTCCTGGTCGAACCGATCCAGGGCGAAGCCGGCGTCATCATCCCGCCAGCAGGCTATTTCACCCGGGTGCGCGAGCTCTGCACCGCGCATAACGTCATGCTGGTCCTCGATGAGATCCAGACGGGACTTGGCCGCACCGGCAAGCTGCTCGCCGAACAGCACGAAGGGATCGAAGCCGATGTGACGCTGCTCGGGAAGGCGCTGTCCGGCGGTTTCTATCCGGTGTCAGCCGTGCTTTCGAACAACGAAGTCCTCGGCACGTTCAAACCCGGCCAGCACGGCTCGACTTTCGGCGGCAACCCGCTCGCCTGCGCGGTGGCCCGCGCCGCGCTGCGTGTACTGGTCGAGGAAGGGATGATCGAGAACGCGGCCCGGCAGGGCGCGCGCTTCCTCGAGGGATTGCAGAGCATCCGCGCCAACATCATCCGCGAGGTGCGCGGACGCGGTTTGATGCTGGCGGTTGAGTTGCATCCGGAGGCCGGCCGCGCGCGTCGCTATTGCGAGGCACTGCGGGCCAGAGGCATCCTCGCCAAGGACACCCACGAACACACGATCCGCATTTCGCCGCCGCTGGTGATCAACAGCGATGACGTCGACTGGGCGCTGGAGAGGATCGATGCTGCCTTGAAGCTGGATCTCTCCTGACCGCTCACGCTCGGCAACTCGGCTTGATCGCGATTACCTGCGTCGCAAGATCGCAGTGCTGATCGCTGCCAGTTGCGAACGATTCGGGCGCTCGCACGTTTAGGAGTCCCGGGTGACCAGGACTGGCGGGGAGCTGCAGATCATGCTTCCACGTGGTACTTACCTTACGGCTTTTTTTGTTGGCGTCTCCGTGATTGCGGCGGGCGTTGGCCCGTCCGCCCAGGCACAGATAAGGGCTGGGCATCCAGGAGTGGCTGCGGCGGCGCCGCGACACGCAGCACCACCCGCCATGGCTCGTCCCGCCGCACCGCCCGCCATGGCTCGCCCCGGCGCGCCGCCGGCAATGG